>CBDURU010000029.1:0-30858 GCA_965369865.1 uncultured bacterium
CACGGCAGTGCGTCGAGTGGATTGTTTTAAAGTGGAAGACGCACTGCCGTGCTGTTCTACGGCTTGTCGTTTTTTCGATGGCTAAAAATGATTAATTTATCCTATAAAATCCAACCCCGGGACTCGGTCGGCACGAAAGTATTTGATTATTAATGAGTAATTTGAGTATCATCCCTCTATGTCTTCTGACAATTCCGATTCCGGGCAACTCAAGCTTCCCGTTCGGGAAAGGCCCATGTTTCTTCTGATCGACGGGTATTCGCTCCTGTTTCGGGCATATTATTCGATGGGTGAAATGAACGCCCCGGACGGCACCCCGACCGGCGCGCTGTTCGGCCTAAGCAACATGCTCATCAAGGCGGTTGGGGATTTCAAGCCCGATTACCTGCTGGTCGCTTTTGATGCCCACGGCCCGACTTTCCGGCACGAAAGTTTCCCTGAATACAAGGCCAACCGCGATGCAGCGCCGGAGGATTTAAAAATCCAGCTCGAGATGTCGAGAGAGCTTGTCGATGCCCTTGGAATGGATCATGAGGAACTCCTTGGTTTTGAAGCCGATGATGTTATCGGGACTCTTGCGCGCAAGGGCGAGAGTAAAGGCTGGGATGTACGAATTCTTACGGGCGACAGCGATCTTGGCCAGCTCGTAACCGAGAGAATCGTCGTTTACCAGTCGGTCAGGGGATCGGGACCGGACAGGGTAATGAATATAGAGACAGTGTGTGAGAAGTACGGAATTAAAACTCCTCTTAACCTGACAGATTACAAAGGCCTCGTTGGAGATTCAAGCGATAATATCCCGGGAGTACGCGGGGTTGGGGAAAAAACCGCCAAGAAGCTGTTGGCTAAGTATCCGACAATCGAGGAAATTTATGAGAATCTCGATCAGATCGAGGAAAAATTTAAAAAAAGACTCGAACCGGGCAGGGACATGGCATTTAAATCGAAGGACCTCGCGACAATTCGAACCGATCTGCCGCTCGATATCGATGGTAAATCGCAGGAGGAGTTCCGGTACGATCTCAAACATATCGATAAAGAACGGGCGTCCGAACTTTTCGCGAGGCTGGGGTTCCGGAAACTCGCTGAAAAGCTGGAACTTCCCGAGCATGTGGAGGAAGGCCCATCGGCGCACGAATTCGAGACCGTAATTATTATTACTGAGGAACAGCTTGAAGAACTTATCGGTAAGATTTCGGAAGCCGGTCGTTTCGCGCTTGATTTCGAGACATCCGGACTGGACGCGAGAACTGAATCAATGGTCGGTGTGGCTTGCGCAGTCGATGACACCATGGGGTATTACATACCGGTGGGACATAGCCCGTCGATCACCGATGAGTTTAAAATCCAGATTCCGTTAAAAAAGGTGCTGGAAGTATTCAAACCGGTCTGGGAAAATCCTGAAATCCAGAAAATTTGCCAGCACGGGAAATTTGAATGGCTGGTGTGCAACCGGTATGGAATAGAGCTTAAGGGGATCGTCGACGATCCTATGATAGCCGATTACCTGATCGATCCTGATAATCGTCACGGCCTCAAGGAAATGGCGCAGCGTGAATTAAGCTGGCAGATGACAGGTATCGAGGATCTGATCGGGCCTAAGGGGAAGGATCAAAAATCGATGGTCGATGTCCCTATCGACAGGGCGGCGCCATATGCGGCGGCGGACGCGGTCTCAACGCTGATGCTCGCGAAAATCTACCGGCCGTGGATCAGGGATGACGGGATGGAGGAGTTGTACCGGAAGGTTGAGATTCCCCTGGAACCGATACTCGGAGGGATGGAAGCGGTCGGCATTCGATTGAATCCGGATGTCCTGATTGATCTCGCTGACGATCTCGACCAGAAAATGGCCGATATCAGTTCGGTGATCTTCGGGGAAATCGGCGGGGAAATAAACCTGAACAGCCCGAAACAGCTCGCGGAGGTTTTTTTCGATAATTTAGGGTATAAAAAATACCGCGGACGCAGCACATCGGCGGATGTATTAGAAAAATTAAGCGAGGAGCACGAACTTCCGACCATGGTTCTCGAATACAGGTCACTCGCTAAAATCCGCGGGACCTATACCAGGAACCTGATTGAATTAATTGACCCCAATGACGGGAGAATTCACACATCGTACAACCAGACCGTAACAGCAACGGGACGGTTGTCGTCCTCGAATCCGAATTTACAAAATATTCCGATCAGGACAGAGATCGGGCGCGGTATTCGGAAGGCGTTTGAACCGAACAATGACGGGGATGTGCTACTGTCGGCGGATTATTCCCAGATCGAACTCAGGCTGCTCGCACATTTTTCGAAAGATGAAGTTCTAATGGAAGCGTTTCAGAAGGATGAGGACATTCACAGTCGCACGGCTATGGAAGTATTTGGTGTAAAAGGCGAAGATGTCACTCCTGACATGCGACGTGGTGCGAAAACAATAAATTTCGGAATTATTTATGGAATGGGCCCGGATGGATTATCGAAGGCGTTGAAGAAGTCACGGAGTGAATGCCGCGAATTTATCGACCGGTTCTTCGAAAGATATCCCGGCGTAAAATCATATATGCAGTCCAATATCGACCATGGCAGTAAGCATGGCTACGTCAAAACCCTGCTTGGGAGAAGGAAATATTATCCCGAGTTAAAAAGCGAAAACAGGATGAAACGGGCCGCTGCCGAACGTGCCGCGATAAATATGCCGCTGCAGGGATCGGCCGCGGATATTATCAAGCTCGCGATGGTCAAGCTGCATTCTGAACTTATGGATCGGGGATTGAGGGAGTGCATTCTTCTTCAGGTTCATGATGAGCTTGTCCTGACTGTCCCTGAACCCCGGGTTGAGGAAATTTCCGAACTCGTGGGCAATTCGATGGCCGGTGTAAGCTCATTGGGCATTCCACTCGTTGTAAATTGCAAAGCAGGGGTAAACTGGCTTGAAATGGAGTCGACAGGGGATTACAGGTCCGGTTAAATATATGGCGGATTTTGGTATTTAGTATTAGTAGGATAAATCAAAAATCCGGGGACGCCTTTCCACTCGTCCTAAATCCGGGGACGCCTTTCCACTCGTCCTCGAGTTGAAGGTGTCCCCGGATTTTTCAGATTGTTGACTTCATTCGATTATGCTAATCTTATGCCGCATCTATTCTATTGAAGGAAGGCAGAACCATGATGAAACTTGAAATCACCGACATTTTTGCACGGGAAGTGCTTGACAGCCGCGGCACACCAACCATTGAGGTGGAGGTCACGGTAGATGAAATGATCACCGGGATGGCGATAGTGCCGTCCGGGGCATCGACCGGAACGCATGAAGCTATTGAACTTCGCGACGGGGATAAAAAACGTTTCAACGGGAAGGGGGTACTGAAGGCGGTCGAGAATGTCAACGAGAGAATCCGGCCGGAATTACTGGGATTCGATGCCGCTGATCAATCCGGTCTCGATCAATACTTGATCGATCTTGACGGAACTCCTCTTAAGGAAATTCTCGGTGCTAATGCAATACTCGGTGTCAGCATGGCCGCATGCCGGGCCTCCGCACTGGCACTGGGACTCCCGCTTTACAAGTACCTCGGTGGAATTAATGCGGATTACCTTCCGGTTCCCCAGTTGAATATTCTCAACGGCGGGAAGCATGCCGCGAATAATGTGGTGGTCCAGGAATTCATGATCCTTCCGGTTGGCGCCGGAGATTTCCGTGAAGCCATACGCTGGGGCTCGGAAATTTACGCGTCCCTGAAATCGGTTCTGAAGAAAGACGGACTTCTGGGCGGTGTCGGAGACGAGGGAGGATTTGCTCCCAATCTTAGATCCAACGAGGAAGCATTTCAGCTTATCGAACGCGCGATCCATAACGCCGGATATGTCCCCGGGAAGGATGTTTACCTGGCCATCGATGCCGCGGCGAATGAATTTTTCGACGAGAACAGCCGTAAATACAAACTCGAACCCGAAGAGGCCCCGATGACATATGAGGACGTCGTCTCGAGGTACGCTGAATGGGTCGGGAAGTATCCAATAATTTCAATTGAAGACGGTTTGCAGGAGGATGACTGGGAGGGCTGGACACATCTCACGAAAGAGCTGGGAGAAAAAATCCAGCTTGTGGGAGATGACCTGTTCGTCACAAATATCGAAAGGCTTCAACGGGGAATTGATGATGGCGCCACTAACGCGATTTTAATCAAGCTCAACCAGATCGGGACCATCACCGAGACACTTGAGACAATCAAGCTCGCAAATCAGCATAATATGAACTGCGTTATCAGCCATCGTTCAGGTGAAACAGAGGACAGTTTTATTGCGGATCTCACAGTGGCTATGTCGGCAGGCCAGATTAAAACCGGAGCTCCCGCGCGCACCGACCGGGTCGCGAAATATAACCAGTTAATGAGAATCCACGACCGACTTACCGCGCCACGTTACGCGGGCAGGGGCAAATTCATCCGATGGCCAAAACCAATGGTCAAAGCCACATCAACAGCCTGAAAAAAGTATCTTACCCATTCATCGCATGAAATAAAGATACTCGGGTTATTAACCCGAGTTTTTAATCTTCCCAATTTAGTCAAAGACCCGGTGCCGCCTCCACAATCCATCCTGGATTTTGGAGGTGCATCCCCTTATGGTGACTCCACGATTAAACTAACATCTTAGAGTCACCATAAGCAGATTCACCTCCAAGCTCCACTACGCTCCGCTACGTTCCGCGTGGAGGCGCCACCGATTAACTTTAAATAAATGAGAGTATTTTTAAAATAATGAGCTTAAACTTAAATAATTACCCCGACGCGGCTTCCAGCAACCCTCTGAACAAATCCAGACCTTTTATTCCGCCAATTAACAGGAACACTCCTATCCACAATAGCAGTGTCCCGATAATAAGCTCGAAAGTATCGAAATGCTTTTTCCATTTGTTTGAAAAAGCAATCAACCCATTGACTGACAATGCTGAAAGGAAGAACGGCACGCCAAGCCCGAGTGAATATGTCGCAAGTAACGAAGCCCCGTATGCTTTATTTCCCGAACCTGCCGCGATTGTAAGAATCGACGCGAGGAACGGCCCTACGCATGGAGTCCATCCGAACGCGAAGGCAGCACCAATCAATAATGATGATAAAAGCCCGAGTTTGCCTTTCTGGACCTGGAACCGCGCCTCGAGATTTAAGAACCGGGGCTTCCAGATCTTGGTCATATTCAGTCCGAACAGTATTAGCAGGAGTCCGACGATCCTCAGAAGGTGTCCGCCCCAGTTTATAAGAAATTTTCCGACTTCCGCGGAGACAAGTCCGAGTGAGGTAAAGACCAGGGAAAATCCCAGGATAAACATTAATGCGTTTACCAGGACCCTCTTGTGTATCTCCCTGGTTTCGGCTTCCGATAATTTTTCCTTACCGATCATCTGGTTGAAAGAAGTTCCCGATAAGATGGATAAATAAACAGGCACCAGGGGAAGCACACAGGGTGTCAGAAAGCTCAATGCTCCTGCGGCGAAAGCACCAATATAGGAAATCGTTTCGGTTGTTTCCAAGAATTCACCTCACCATTTCCCGTACGGCCAGTTGGAAATGAGCACAGTTGTGATATGCAAACGATCAAGGGATTATACATGATTTTTGCTATGTGGTGTGTGACAATGAGGGTCATGCGGCGGTTCATTTTACGAGCCTTTGAAACAGAGCATGAACCATAGTAAAATTACCAGCGTCAAAGGATATGGACAGTATAAAAAGGGCGAACTTAAACAAACAATACCTGAACGATCGAGATAATATCGTTGGTGTAAATAACGGGAATATTCGCAATATTTCCGCGATGAGGAAATCGACTATGTCCAGAATTTCGATATCTGTGATAATTATCATCTCTGCCATAATCGGGGCGATTGCAGGTGGTGGTGTCGCGTTCTATGTTTTTAGTAAATCTCTGGATACGCAAATCAGCGCTCAACTGACGGGTTACACTGGCGCTGTGGGAACAAATTTCGATTCCGCGATGATGACATCCGATATCGGGTACACAAATTTAGAAACTACCAAACAGCCAGGAAGCGCCGCTTCGAATTTCCTGGACGGTGAGGAAATCGCGGTTACAAATGTATATCGCGAACTCAGCCCGTCGGTCGTACATGTCAGCACCATCCAGTATTACCGGAATTTCTTTTTCCAGGTAGTTCCACAGGAGGGCACCGGATCGGGATTCATAATTTCCGAAGACGGTTACATCCTGACAAATAATCACGTGGTCCGGGGAGCGCACAACATCACAGTGCGGCTGGCGTCCAGTGATGAATACCAGGCGGAGCTGGTCGGTACCGATCAGATGACCGACATTGCTGTTTTAAAAATTCCTTCGGAAGCTATTGATCCCTCATGGGTAGCCCCGTTGGGAAATTCGGACACGCTTCAGGTAGGGCAGCGTGCGATCGCTATCGGAAACCCGTTCGGACTCGATTCGACTGTCACGGTTGGGGTGATTTCCGCGTTGAACCGTCCGGTAAGTACGCAGGAAACATCGTTTGAAAGCATGATCCAGACCGATGCCAGCATTAACCCCGGAAATTCGGGCGGTCCATTGATGGATTCATCGGGAGAAGTTATCGGAATCAATACTGTAATTTTCAGCCAGTCGGGAGGAAGCCACGGAATCGGTTTCGCAATTCCGATCAACGCCGCAAAACGTGTATCTGCCGACCTGATCGATTATGGGCGTGTACGACGGCCGTCGCTTGGATTCTGGGGACTCCAGATCGGGGCAAACCTTGCCGAAGTACTTGGCCTTTCGGTCAATTTTGGCGTCCTTGTGCAGGATATCGAAGGCGGGTCCGCTGCGGCCCTTGCGGGTCTCCAGGGTGGACAGGAACGAATCACCCTCGGCGATCGCCATCGCCAGTTTACTGTTTACAGAGACGGAGACATCATTATCGCTCTGAACGGCGGTCGAATTGATGCTTTATCGACTTTGGCTGACAGTATCATCCGCATGGACATAGGAACCGAAGTCAGCCTGACTGTCATTCGTGCCGGGGAACAGATCGAACTGACAATGATTTTGGCAGAATGATATGAATCAGGCCCTGGAAATTTCCCGGCGCAAGGTTTGTTCGTATTAATAAACCAAAGCGAATATTATCGACATTAATACAGGAGCTTATAACTCCTGTTTTTTTGCATTTGATAATCTTCGATAAAGGAGCCTGATCGACATGGAGCTAGCTTATATAACCGCGCGTGCAGTAGATGATGAGAGCTGGTCCGGTGGACTCCTCGTCACCGATCTCCGCGGACTTCCCCTGGATTTCCGGTATGTGGAGCCAATCAAGCCGAGTAAAATCCAGAAACTGGTCTATGGCGGCGCGTTGAGGCGTTACCTTTTGCTCGATGCAATCGCGAGCACTCTTCTCAAAGCGTCTAAACCCAACGCAAGCTGGTTTTTCACAGGCGATGAACTTCTAAGGGAGCTTGAACCCGGCCTGAGCGGTAAGCTTGTAGTTATCGAACCCAGCGATATCAGTCCGCTTTCCGAGACTGGAGAATGGAAACAGGAGGAAGTCGGTATGATTATCATGCAGGTTTCCCCAACCGGGAACCCGGTTAAGCTCACGTTCAAATCCGCCGATGAATCCGATACCGAGACAACCGCCGGCGAACTTGTCGATCTCGCGAGTGAACTCGATTTTACCGAACCGCTTAACAGGGTTGGGGAGGCGTTAAAGGAGATATGCAGCAACGGGGCGGTTTAAATAGTCTGTCATCCGGTTTAAAAACAGCACTTCACCGTCTGATCGCGGGTGTAAAGGTCGCGGATATCGGGCTGATCGAGCAATCCGATCCGGCAAATCTCGATTATTCAATTTCCACTTTCGCCGAACCACTGGATTATTGTGTCCATTCCGAGGCAACCTGCCAGGATTATGAGATCGGTCTGGGAGAAGTTACAGGAATGTCCGATCTGAAGGCAACAGGTTCAAGCATCGATGTAAGATTTGAATCGGATCCCGTTTGCATGGAAATCGTCGATCCAATGGATATAAAAACCAACTGTGGCGATTTTGAATTCGGCGATCCGATTTCAGACCGGATTCAAATTGAGGAAATCAACGGGAACGCCCAACTTCTTGCGGATTTTGTTATTCGGGGAACCGCACAGGTGACCGTTGTGAATGAACCGATTTGTGCCGGGCAACCTAAGATTGTCAACCTCAGCAGGGAAACCAGGACCTTTCAGGATACCGGGCGAATCCTGAAAAGGCCGATGGTTGTCAAACCGGCGCAATGGAGCGGGTTGGATAAAGGGTTTATTGTCACGTGCTGGGATGCTCTGAATAAAAAGGCCCAGGCAAAACTTGGGGGAAAAACCGGGAGTAGCCTCGAAATGCTGGGCGTCTACAGGAAAATCGATCTCAAGATGGTCCGTAGAAGCGAATTTGACAGATCGAAGAGGGAACTCAAGTTGTATTTCAACAGGGAGCAGGGGGCATCGGTAAACCGGTCAAAGAATTATGTTATAATTATAGGACTTGAACGTACAGCCGGGAAAATAATCCAGGCAGTCATTCAGATTGATAATTAACCGTTTTGTCGGCTAAATTACCTGAAATGGATAGGTTACCCGTATGACCACCGTTGCGGTATTCCTTGGGATAATTGTAATAATTCTCCTGTACATGGGAAGCAGGTTTTTGAGGGACGCCAGGGGTATCAGGAAAGAACTGTCGGATGGCCGCACTCTCAGCGAACTTGATGACATGGTCAGAGAAACCAGGGAAAAACTCCTTGCCGATTACGATTCGATTACCGAAGGGCTGGACAAGCGTGTCCAGAAACTGGACCGTCTTAACAGTGAAGCCGCGACCATGATTTCAAGGCTGGAAGGCGTTCTCGACAGCGAACGGTTGAAAACACTTGAGGAGCGCGGAATCCTGTTTGCCATTGAGGCCGGCGACAGCCTTGGAAATGAGGTGGCAGATAAAAATTCAAGAATCTCGGATCTACTCAAGGGGGGAGCGTCCGTGGAGGAGGTCGCGAGGATCACAGAAGCGAGTGTCAGGGAAGTTGAGCTTATAAGGCTGCTTCTAAGACGGAGGGACGAGGCATCGGGAACGTAGTGCAAATCCGGTAAGATAAAAATTGATTGGGTCGCGTGGCGTCGACACGCTGAGTGAGACAAATCCTGTTAAATAAAAATTGATTGGACATAATTAGAATTTAGGGGTACACCTGCTTTTCGACGAGCGAAAAGAGGTGTCCCCGATCTCAGATGGGCGAAAAGAGGTGTCCCCGATCTTAGCTTTTCGAGGTAAATTAATGCTAAATATGTCAAATCAATTATAGTTTAAAGGATTTAATTTTACATCTGGCTCAATTTTGTAAACATCCAAAGGTATTTAATGGATATTAATAAGTATTAAAAACGACCTTTTGGAGGATCGTTCAATGCGTGTTAAATTGATCAGTCCATACATATTCACAATTCTCCTTGTATCCTTGCTCATTGGATGCAACAGCAACGAGCCTTACACGAATCCCGTATCCCCAGGTGCGGCATCAACGGTTTGGCATACGGGAACCGTAACCCCAGCCGGAGGAACTTTTGATTTTGCGGATATAGGAATAAATATTATATTCCCTGCAGGGGCTGTTCCTGTTGGTGAGACATTTGCATTTTCGGTCAGAGGGTTCCCGTCTGATGTTCCGATAGTTCCGGTGGGGTCGACCCTGATCAGGCTTGGGACATTCGAGATGACCGGCAATGGTACGGTTTTACTTGAACCGGCTGTTGTAAGGTTCCTGATTGCTGAACACCGGGGACAGGGGACAATAAGCAGGGGATTCATGCTGAATAATTCATATGCCTGGCAGGCATATGGCAACGCGCCAATTATGGCTGACGGGATGCATGCATTGATGACGATCTACGGTCCGGGAATTTACGGCGCCTTTGAACCCGTTCCATTGCATGTGGAAGCAACTGTCAGCCAGCAGATGGGAACTGTTCCATTATCTGTCGCATTAAGAGCTATCATTACAGGCGGAAACCCGCCGTATAGTGCACTATGGTTCTTTGGCGATGACACCGATCCGGAGAGTGGTATTAACATTGCACACTGGTACGTGAATCCGGGAGATTATGACGCTACTGTCACGGTCACTGACTCGGCAGGTGGTACCGCGATCGACTGGGTGCACATTACATGCTACAGCCAGTCAGGTCCCCCGGCGTTTTAACGAAAAAATAAAATTGTAAATTCTGAACCCCGGATCTCCCGGGGTTTTTTAATAACTTGTAAATACTGAATTCGCCTGATACCGTTTATTATCAGAACTATGACAAAGTACTCTGTACTTCTCGAATCCTATTCGCCATTACCCTTTATCGCATGGGCCGATGAGGTGGAGAAGATATTGGGGATGCATCGCCAGGACGTCATCCTGCGTCTAAGGCGCCAGCAGGGGATCGTGTGGGAACATCTCGATCGCGAAAAAGCCGACATGCTTGGCTCACTCCTGATTTCATACGGTTATCCCGCCGGACTTGTTGAGGATTCGGATGTCGTCAGGCTCCCTATACCCACATTAAGCAAAAATGCCGATCCTGTCGAAGGTGGTTTTGAACTCGAGGATTTATTCTCCGATTTGACCCTTATAAACGCCGAATCGATCGAATTCATGCAGGCGGGCTGGGTTGAGGAAAAAGTCGAAGTGGGGACTGTCAAGCCACCGAGATCAAGGTCCGGCTTGAAATATTCAGCCGATGGTACTCGCGCAGGGTCTTTCATGTACACCAGAATGAAAAAAAAGGAACCGATCGGCTGGGTGCTGCATGTTTTTCAGAAGGGTGAACCGCTCGAGTGGCTGAGGATCATTGGAAGGAATTTTAATTATGACTATCAACCTGTAACCGGGGTGTACTGGATGCAGCGTTTCGGGTTGCTGCTCACCGATCTTGCGCGGATCACACCATTTGCGTCACTTGACGAGGGATTCAAAGAAACAATGGGGTCGGATGGGAGTAATTATGAATTTTGCTCATTCGATAGTATTGTAGAAATGGAAGAACGGGCGCGATGGCAGTTGACCATGCTTAAAATAGTGGTTTAAGACCAATTCCGTTGAATAAATATTGATCTGATCCTGCATTTCAATCTAATAACGCATTGCCATGCTGTTCTACGGACGCGTGGCGTCGATACGCTGAGTGAGACATCTAAATCCCGCAAACCTCAAAAAATCTCAATGTCGAACGTGCTTGTCGACGGATATCAATGCTAAATATGTCCAATCAATTTTTGTTTAACGGAATTGGTCTAAATATCAAGAGGGGGGATTAATAATAAAAAACTTTCGGTGAATAGTGTAAAGTGGGGAGTTTTGTATTGATTGGGATTACTTTTTGTATGGGTTAATCAATCATAATCAAGCACAACTTCAACAATGTCAAATGCCGGATAATAGAGGGGTTTAAGGGGACCGGAATACTCGTGAACCTCATACGCGAGAAACTGGTAAATACCATCTGGTTGTTTACTGAAAAGGTAACCTCCACAGCACCGTATATGTAACGGATCGGGTGAGTCACATGCAGCTGTTAATACACCCCCTTTACAAATCTCAAAATATTCCCCCCAGGCGCCGGCCATCCGAGCGTCTTGATACGCATCTGGAAGCACGTACCATAAATCAAGTTCCACCCTGCCCTCATAAATGGTTGCTCCTGTCTTATTGCAACATTGCGGGTCAGTTATGACCTCGCCATCGTTATAAATGAGCTTGAATCTGTACATCTCCGGCTGGTTGGCTGTGATCGGGAAATCCTCGACAGGGTTTGTCACCGGCATGACAGTCGGTATTTCCCAGCATACATCGAGAGCGTATCCCGCCTTCCACGGTCCCGATGGCAGCGAAATGTGAAAAGTTTGTGACACTGTCGCTCCCGATTCAAGCATGTGACGTTCCTCATTGGAATAAAAATCTAAGTAAGCGTTCATATTCGCTGTCGGGGTCCCCCCGAACGCGTATTTCCCTTCCCAGTAATTGAAAATCGGTTGGGGAAGCCCGGAATCGTAGTCCGGACACCAGTAGTACGTGTATCCATCCGCGTTGAGGATTTCCGGATCGCCCATAAGCCGCCATGACAACCGGTAATCGAGCGGATAGAGCGGCATAACGTTCATGTTGTCCGGAATCACATGCGATCCCTGGAACATCAAAATTAATTTAGGATCGAACCCCGTTAATTCCAGATGACCCGGATACGGATGAGTAATCTCCATTGTGAGATTAATTGTGCCGTCGTAATTGTCCTGAAGGCCGGTGATTAGCACGCAGTTATCGCCTGACTTCTCGAAAAATCTCAGGACATTGAGATGTATGCCCCCCATACGAAACGGGATTAATTCGACGCTGTCGTGGTCGGAACTGAAATACAGATTTCCAGCCGCCCAGAGCTTATGCGGATTGTGAAAGGAAATATCACGTCCCGTCGCGGTCTCTAAATCACCACTTGTTGATGGATCATCAGAAACCCCTGGCATTGCGGGATTCTGAGCGCACCCGAATACCAGGACAGCCATTAAACATATCAGAAGATAAGTCTTCAAAAAAACCGCCTCCTTTATTGTGGAAAATCCTATGTCCTCCTATCCGTGCACAATTATAAACTATTGTTAGAGTTTTTTAGTGGAAACCCTTTCCACCCGGCACATTTTTATTACATTTAATATTTACCAAATAAATTTCAACATGTCAAGGTACCAGTCGTGATTTTATGGGTCTATATTATCCACCAGTCCGTTTATTTCCCGGTTCCGGACCATTCCCTGATAAAATTATACAGCAACCTGGGTCCGTAACCGGTGGCGCCCTTCGTAAGGTATCCGATCGCTTTTTCAGCCCAGAAAGGACCCGCGATGTCGATATGAATCCATGGCGTGTCGCCGACGAATTTCTTGAGGAAAAGGGCGGCGGTGATCGCTCCGCCCCACTGGGTCCCAATATTCGCGGTGTCCGCGACATCACTTTTCAGCAGTTCATCGTATGGCATGAACAGGGGCATACGCCATGTTTTTTCCCCGGTGCTGTTTGCAGCTATCTCAATTGCTTCCGATACCTGCTCATCTTCAGTCCAGTAACCCGACATTTCCTGCCCGAGAGCTACCACGCAGGACCCGGTGAGAGTAGCGACATCGACGACAAGGCTTGGACTGTATTCCCTGCAGGCGTACTCAAGGCCATCCGCGAGAATAAGCCTGCCTTCGGCATCGGTGTTTAAAACCTCGATACTCTTACCGCTCTGGGTAGTGAGAATATCGCCGGGTTTTGTGGCGCTCCCATCGGGAAGGTTTTCGCAGGCCGGGACAATTCCAACTATCCTGACTGTTCCCGGATTCAGCGTACCGATCGCCCGCATGACAGAAAGGACAGCGAGGCCCCCTCCCTTATCGGCTTTCATGGTGTGCATGTCCTTGCTGGGTTTAAGGCTGATTCCACCCGCGTCGAATGTTATCGCTTTACCGACAAGGCAAATCGTTTTCTTAAATTTCCTGGGCTTGTAATCGAGCACGATGAATTTCGGTGGTTCTGTGGAACCTCTCGCGACACCAAGGAAGGCTCCCATCCCAAGTTTTCGGCAGTCTTTACTTTCAAGGATTTTTACCGACAGTCCGGCGTCCTTCGCGATATCTTTGGCAAGCCTGGCAAGATGGGTCGGTGTGGCGAGGTTCCCGGGAGTGTTGTTCCAATCGCGCGACAGAAGAGTTGAGCCAGTCAAAGCAAGCACTTCGTCGAGCACAGGAACCAGGTTTTTTATCTTGACGTGCTTAGGCAGATGAAGTTCGACATTTGACAGAACATGCGTGTCCTTTTCGGTTTTAAACCGGTCGAAGCTGTACGAGCCAAGCCTAGCTCCCTCCAGGAGGGCTTTGCCGGTATTTTCCAGGCTTTCATCGAGAGTAACAAACGGTTCGACAAGGAAACAAATCCTGCCGACATCTCTTTTGCGAAGCGAGTTGGCCGCTGTACCTGCGACCCGTCTCAAGGTTTCCAGATCGCATTCATGGCTCTTGCCCACACCCACAAACGCTACCCTGCGTATACCTTTACCTGTGGGGTTCGGGACGATATATAATTCACCTTCTTTGGTTAGAACCTCGCTTTTGACCGCGCTCGATAACAGGCCTTTCCAATTTCTGTCAAGTTCGATCAGCTCCGGAGGAAGTGCCGGGTCTTCGAAAGCGGGAACCACAAGTACGGGGTAAACAGCTTTTGATAAAGATCCGGTGTTGAGTTTTGAGTTGAATTTCATGGTTTAAATCCTTTCCAGTCGATTTGCGACTGCTTTAGACGGTTACCCGGATTTCAGCCTTGCCTGTCTCCCGAGCGGCCTTTTCAAATCCGGGCCAAGGGAGAAGGTAAAGCTGAGTATATATGAAAAATGGAAACAGAATCAGTTGAAAGGAGGTTGTGTAAATATTTTTTTGTGAATCGAGCAGGATGGAGACGTACGCGAATCCAAATCCATTATGGAGTCCCGATAGCAAACCCGGCAGATTTGTAATTAACAGGACTGCCTGGGACAGTAAAATATTTGCGACAATCAGCATTAATACCCTGAGGAAATGCCTCCTGGAGAAAACAAACGTGAAACTTCTCAACAGGGCTTCAGGATAGGGGAGTTCATACAGGACGACCATCTCATCCCATGGTGAAATCCAGAAGAAGATAATCACATTGCAAAGCGCTGCGATCTGTGCTGCACCCCATATGTACTGAACCAGTTCGATGGCCTGGCGGTAATTCCAGCCGGATGTAAAGATGTCGGGAATAGTCCCGGCCAGGCTGATCCTGGTAAAGGCGATGAATGCGAGGATTGGGATGCTTGTAAGCATGCCGACCACTATTCCGCCGATAAACAACGGCACGGTAAACTTGATGATCCCGCGGAAGAAGTGCAGTGGAGATGGCGTTTCACCCATTCGAACAACGCTACCGAACGCCATGAAGCCGGCCTTTGTCGCGGCATAGATTATCGACGCGACAAAGAGGGTGGTTCCAAAAAATGCTGCGGTTAAATAGAATGCTGAACCACCGGCGTTCTCATCGAACGATATTGCCAGGATTGAACCCAAATAAATTGAAGAACCAAGGAAGCTGAAAATAACCATCAGGACGGTCATGGTCATGGTCCAGATGAAAAGGAAAAGGTAGACGAGAGGATGCTCTCTCAGTCCTCGAAATGCGGAGCTGTAAATTCCTGCCAGGGATCGGTCCATGGAACCTGCAATTATACCCCTCACCCAGCGGATGTAAATAAACCCTCTGGTCGCTTCGATTTAAAAATAAAGATTCCCCGCATTTTGTTATGGCGTTGATATAGTCAATGAATGTCCAAAATATAATTCGGGCAATAAAAAAAGCGCCCCGAGGGCGCTGTGCAGACAATATTTAATTTAAATGATTACGGTTAGAATGTCGCGCCGGTAATTGTTTCAGCCGCCGGGCCTTCCTGGCCGGCCAGATCAATCGCAGCTATCCGGTAGGTATAGCCGGTGCCGATAATTATTGCCTTATCGATCAGGACAATTTTATCCCTGCTGACGTCCAGGTAGGCAGCTATAAGCCCGGGTATAATGTCATTGGGATTCAATGGGTCACTGCTCGTCGGGATAGCAATCATGTACCTGATGATTAACTCACCGCCCGGGAATATTTCCGATTCCTCTACCCGTTCGATTGAATATAGAACGACATCCAGTTCCGGATTTACATTCCATTCAACTATAATCCTTCCTGGATTTAAGATATTCATAAGTCCGGTGACAATCGAGGGAATGAAATCCAATGGAGTCAGGGTAATTACGTTCGATTTTTCGCTCTCGAAGCCTTCCGAATCAAGAGCGGTGATGTAGTAGGAGTAAGCGACGGTGTTAGCAAGGTCTGAATCAACGAGGGATAAATCCGGGTAGTCGTCACGTATTACCGTAAATTCAGGGATTCCCTCGAAAATACGATAGATCCGGTATCCGGTAACGTCCCCTGAGACACTTGCTTCCCAATGGAATTCAACAGCGGCGTCCATAGGAACGCCCTGAAGATTTCTTGGCGGCTCCGGCGGCCCTTCAAGCGGGTCGGGACCCGGCCCTGTGAAGCCGGGTATTACGGGTACCGCTTTGGGGTATCCTCCAACGTAGGCGATCGATGATTCCCATCCTGTGTTTCCGACCGCTGAAACTCCGAAGTAATATGTGCTTCCATTGATCAGGTTGAATACCTGGAAGCTTGTTGTTTTGATTTCCTGACTATCGTATTTCGTAAATTGAACTCCGGTTTCGGACATGTAAACGAAATATGCCACTGCTCCCGGAACCTGGTTCCAATGGATAGTCACAGAATTACTCGCTGTTTCGACAGTAAGCCCGGTTGGTTTCCCGCTGGGATAGGTCGGGGATGCCGGGTTTGTGTCACCTCCACCACCGCCACAGGAAATTAATGAGCCAATGGAGATGGCAAGGATTAGGAGCATGCTTTGGATTCGCATAAATACCTCCACTTCCCCGCATTTTTTTATCGCGGGTTAGTAGTTAACAGGCTATCACATGGTGGCGGAGTCGGTCAACTAAATATTTATGTTGAATGCAAATAAAAGGGGGCCGACCCCAGGCCAGTGAGACATTTAAATACCACTCTTAATATCCTTTAATTAGAGTAAATCTTGTCTTTTAAAGACAATTTAATCATGATTTACTTTTGACATTACTAATTACCGGTTCTATAATCCCAAAAAACGTAACTATCGAGCGGTATTACGGTATTATTATGGAAACATCCGTACAGAGCTATTTTAGCGTCATACTTCGCCATTGGAAATTACTGGCCGCCATCGTTGTGATCCCCACCCTTCTCGTGGTTATTCTGGTGTTATTTGTATTAACCCCGGTCTATGAGGGCAAGACAACGATCATTTTCCCATTGAAAACAGCATCCTCGTTCATGCGCAGAAGTTTGAGTGAGATGGACATCCCGCTCATGGGTATGAGCAGGTTACTCGACACTTCCGCCACCCTTTACAACCATATCGCCATACTCGAGAGCCGAACACTCGCGTTACGTGTAAATGCCTTTCTGATTTCGGAAAAAGGCATCGATCTTATGTCTACATATCCGGAGCTATGGAAAGACAGGGACCTGACCGATGAAGAGCGCCTCTATAAACTTGCCAAAATTATGCGGGAACGGATCAATGTAGGCGACGCGAACAGGGGTATGGCCGAGGTCAGCTTCCTCCATACCGATCCTCTTACCGCTTCTGAAACCTCAACCGCTTACGTCATGGAAACCCTGAAGTTCCTTAACGAACTCAACCGCAATACCCAGTCCGACCTTGTATTGTTTCTCGAAGCCCGCCAGGTTGAGGTTGAAAGCGACCTTGAAGTCGTTGAGACAGAAATTCAGTTTCTCAAGGAGGAAACTGGAATTCTTTCGGTCGAAGAGCAGGCTCGCCAGATAATATCATCCTACTCGGAAATCGAATCTCTGGTAGCCCAGACCGAAATCGATTACCAGGGCAGCCTGAGCATGGCCAGGGGGATGGAAGCGGCGGGCATGGATATGGAGGATTACTACGACTGGCTTGCTGCCGGTGAAAGTCCCTATGATAACCCGCCGGTACCGGCTATTGAAGCCCTGGCCGACGCCACGGTCACAGCACTCAGGTCCGAATTAAGCGACCTCGAACTTGCACGCCAGCAGGCCCTGCTCTGGGCAACGCCTGATAATCCCGATGTTGTCCGGCTCAATTTCGAAATAGAAAGCGTTCGGCGTGAACTGTATCGTGAATTCTCCGATTATTACGATGCGACCGTCGCCAACCTGATGGTCGAGACTTCCGCATACCAGGCTCAATTGAATGTCGCGGGTGGAATCCTCGCCGAGCTGGATGCAAGGCTTCAGGATTTTCCTCCCGATGAACGACGGTTGATTGAAATGGAGCGGGACAGGAACGTGCAGGAATCGATATACCTGGTCATTACCCAGGAACTCGAACAGGCCCGTATCCAGGAAATGAGGGAAGAAGAGCCGTATACGATCCTTGATGAGGCGCTTGTTCCAACCAGGCCGGTCCGTCCAAGGAAGGTAATCACAACACTGGGGACGTTCATGATCATGTTCTGGCTTGGAACAGTGTTTATTTTCTGGAAAGACAACCGAATCCGTCAACAGGCTGAACGGGGCAGGTGATTCACGGTGAGTTCCTCTGTTATTCGCAGACGTCTCTTCTGGATAGAGATTCTACTCACCTCAATAGCGTTCGGGCTTTTTTACACAGTCACAAACTATAAAGACCTTGGTTATTCGGTAGGTGTTGTGGCGGGGTTTGGCATTCTCGCGCTCACTTTTTTCCGTCCCAGGTACGGTCTCATCGGTGCGATGGTACTCTTGTTTACAGAAAGTACCATTGGAGTTTTAAACGCCCTGGCTGAAACAGCCCAGGAATACGATCTGACCGGCATCCCTTCCCTTATCCAGACCCAGTGGTTTGGGTGGGGAGTGCTGACAATATACCTTGTAATCCTGCTTTCGTACCTGACGCGTGAACTTGTCAGCGGCCGTGAGCTTAAACCGCTTTCAGTACTGGAATGGATCCTTCTGCTCCCGCTCCTTGCCGTACTGCTATACCTACCAATATCCCTTCTTTACGGAAACTCGGCAAGGGATTTTTTCGACGACATCATCCCGATGCTGATCTATGGCGGTATCGTTGTGCTTGGACGGGTTTTTTATCAGCCTGGTAAAACAATTGAGTCAAGGTATTACTTTCTCGACTGGTTTATTATTTTCAACATAATTATTCTCGTCCCGCTCTGGGCATATAACATAATTTTCGACACCTGGCGTAACGGGTACGTGGGTATCGCGTCGATTCGGTATGGAACCGGCCCGTATGATTTTAATTTTTTTCTTGTGCCGCTCCTGGGGATGATACTGACTTACGATGACAGCCTCGAACTTAAAAGGAGGCGATTTTACCAGTTTGCGTTTTTCCTGAGCCTGGCGAGGGTTTTCATCTCGATGTTCAGGGGAGCGATCGGTGGGACGATCATAGCGATTATTATCGCTACATACCTGGTTGAAAAAACCAGGCGATGGCAGTGGGTGCGAAGCCTGATTAAGTTCGCGGTTGCGCTGGTAATTATCGGCACCATTGCCGCTGTCCTGGTCCCGGTAGTGCGGACGACACTCCAGGTCGCACTGTTCGCGAGAATTGTAAGGACCTTCGGCGGAGCGGGCGGCGGGGACACGAGTATGCAGTTCAGGGAACTCGAGACCGGGGCCGCTCTGGATGAGATTCTCGAACAACCCGTTCTCGGATATGGGCCGGGGAAAATGGTTGTGAAGCATTTCCGTCAAGGGGAATTCGCGCAAGTGGAGCTGTACCTTCATTCCGCCTACATATGGTTCTGGTACAAAATGGGCGTTGTGGGACTTGGGGTGTTACTGACGTTTTTCACAGGCATAATCTGGATTTGTATTTCTCTTTTAAAGAGAAAACTCCATCGTGCCGACCGGGGCTGGGTTATCGGCACCATTTCAGCGATTATAGCGATGCTTCCAGTGATTCATACAAATAATATGCTGATACGATCGCAGGGGGCATATGCCCTGACCCTGCTGTTCTTCGGCCTCTCGGTAATTGTCATGAGGTACCGGGGAATTCCCGGGGACAAGCTGCCGCCCCTGGAGGATATCGAGCTTCCGGTTGTTACAGAAGTCAAAGGGGTTGACGCCTGATGACCCGTGCAAGGCTGCTTGCGTTTAACGCGGTCAGTATGCTGGTAGCGATCATTATCGCCAAATTCGTCCTGTTCATAGGGCTGATTTACCTCCTTCAATTTCTGGATTCCGGTCTCGAAAGTGTTTATTACCTGATTACCGCATTCGCGGCCCTTGTCACGATGAATTTCCAGGACGGGATGATCTCGATCACGATCAGGAAAATCGCGACCGACCTGGATAACGGTGCGCATCACCTTGGTACATGTTACCTCGCGAGCCTGCTCCTGGGACTGGTTCTTCTTCTGATTGGAATTCCGGCTGTATTTATATATGCGAACTCAACGCTGGAAGGAAGCGGATTAAGGGGGGAGTTCACTCTTGCCGCACTTGCCATGACCGGAGCTTACTTGATTGGGTATGGTGCTTCAACGGCGGGCGCCGGATTCAAGGCATATGAAAAACTCTCCATCGAAGCGGCCCTGATTGTTCTGCATGCCCTTTTGAGTGCCGGAGTATATGTGGTGGGATCGAAAATGGGCTGGCCTTTATCGAAATTTTTTATCGCGCTTTTTATTGTGACCTTTATCTATGTGGTAATTGTAAATATTGTCCTAATCGCCTTTGTAGTAAAGCCGAGGATCCATTGCAATGTTAGTGAAGCCTGGGCGTTGTTCAGGGAGTCGCTTGGACTCGGCTACGGCACACTCCTTCGTACGCTCCAGGACCGGATGCATCCATTTTTCATCAAGAGCCTGATCGGCCAGCCATTAATTACTCAATTTTCATCGCCAAACCAGCTCCTCGTACAACTTAAATTCATCCCGCTAAGTGTGCGGCCCGCCATTTTCCCGACTCTTGCACGTAAGGCGGAAGACGAAACAGGTGCTTTTCAGAATTATGCGACAGCATTGATGAAATTCCTGTATCTCGTGGCTCTTCCCATGATTACGCTCCTGATTGTCGCGCGGGGAGACGTTCTTCCGCTGGTCACATCGATGGATGTTACGTTTGAAAATGAATACGCCATGGCGCTCAGGGTTTACCCGTACGTGGGATTGGCGGTCGCGTTGTCGTTCCCGTCGCAGGTTTTACGAAGTCTTTTTGTCGCCCTTAAAAAACCTGAATTTGAGTTCCATACGGTACTTACCGGAGTTATCGTGCTGGCCGTACTGGATTATTTCCTCATTAAAAATTTCGGTATCCTCGGTGCCGGATATGCCGCGGTGGCCTGCGAGTTGACCATTCTAATATATGGTTTCTGGCTCCTCGAGCGAATCGGCCGCCCCCTTAACGTCTTAAACCTGTTCTTACTCCCCACGCTGTGTGGTATCATAACTTTTTTGCTGGCGGAACACCTCTATGGGGTCCACTGGCTGTTTGGTGTTGCCTCTGTGTTGGTTGTGTTCCCCGTGCTGGTGCTATCCCTGAGGGTGGTCTCCCCGCTTGAGTGGGCGATCGTCCGGGAAGTAATCAAACCGGGATCATCCGCCGATCAATAGTTATGTTATCCAAGAGAAGCAAACCCGCTTCCCGGGTTACAATCATAGGACTCGATGGCGCTTCATGGACCCTCTTCGATCCATTGATTAAATCCGGGGACCTTCCCAATCTCAGGAAACTCGTCGATACCGGCGCGAGCGGTGTCCTGATGAGTACAATTCCTCCCGTAACCGCGTCGGCATGGTCAAGTTTCTACACCGGCAGAACGCCGGGCCGTCATGGAGTTTTCGACTTTCGCAGGCGGATGGGTTCGGAATCCACGAACCGGGAATGGATAACTTCCGGCAATATCGGCGGTCCGAAAATCTGGGAAATTGTAAATGCCCAGGGTAAAAATGCCGGTTTGATCAACCTGCCGCTTACATTTCCGCCGGTCGAGATGAACGGCTACATGATCGGCGGCATGCCGGTGCCTCCAACGCGCGATGATATCGGCTGGCCGAGTGGGCTTGTCGATGAAATTGTCCGTGAAACCGGGGCGTATATTTCGGATGTCGATCTCCTCAGGGGGGATAGTCCCGACGTTTCAAATCCTGAAAAGTGTTTTGAATTTGTTAAACAGGTTGAAAGGGCGGCGGAGGTCCGGGCCGAAGCGGTTAAATTCCTGATGGGTAAATATCCGACCGACCTGACGTTCCTGGTCCTGGTCGCACCCGACAGGCTTTCGCACCTGTTCTGGCAGGTCCTTGTTCCCACTCCCGGTATGAAACAAATTGCGTACTGGGAACAGGAACTGCGAGACAGGATGATCGAAGTTCTCAAGACCACAGACAAAATTGTCGGTGATATTATCGACAGGATGTCGGGGGATGACATTATCGCGGTCATGAGCGACCATGGGTTCGGGCATCTTGATGAAATTCTCAAATTAAACAGGCTGCTCCAGGATCTTGGATACCTGAAATTCCGCCCGGAAGCAGACAGCGGTTTCAGGCGTACCCTTGGACGGTTGCTCCCGGAATCGGTCAAGAAACCCCTGCGCGAGATCCTCGGGATGGAAAAAGGAGGAGGATCGAAAAAATCCGGAGCGCAACCGGGTTTCGATCCGTATTCGCTCATAAGCTGGCCTGAAACCAGGGCTTACTCCGGCGGTGGGGTCGAACAGGGGATTTTTATTAATGTAGCCGGGCGTGAACCGTACGGAACTGTAGAGATGGGTGGGGAGTATTT
Organism: uncultured bacterium; assembly: GCA_965369865.1. GTDB lineage: Bacteria > JAJVIF01 > JAJVIF01 > JAPKYR01 > JAPKYR01 > JAPKYR01. The sequence continues at coordinate 22,434 of CBDURU010000029.1, forward strand.
TAAATTGCGCGATAAATTGATCGTCGATCTGAGAAAAGTGAAGCACCCATCCGATAACAGGCCGCTTTTCGACTGGATCGAGCCGAGGGAAAAAATTTATTCAGGAGAGTATCTCGACCTGGCTCCGGATATCATGTACGGGCTGAGAAACTATTCGATGGTGATCGGCGAGGATGCGGAACCGCCGGTAATCAGCCCCTGGTCCCAGCCGAGGGCGGGTTTTCACAGGCGTGAGGGAATTATCATCCTGAAAGGACCGATGATCAGGAAAGGAATAAAACTGGCCCGGACCTATATTGAAAATGTGACGCCAACTATTCTTAACTGCTGGGGATTGAAACTGGATAACGGAATGGACGGTGAAATTATCGAGGAAGCTCTGGAAACCGGGTTCCGGCTGAATAATCCTGTACGGAAACAAAGCTTTGGTGAATTCCAGAAACAGGACGGCCCGTCGTGCGAGGACTCCCAGGAGATGGAAGACCTGCTCAAGGGCCTGGGGTATTTGAATTAAGGAATGAAATGATGGGAGAAGAAGTAATTAATCTCAGCCTGATCGTCCTTTCGTGGAACACATGCGATATTACCCTCGACTGCCTTGAAAGCATAATCAACAACCCGCCGGATGTCCCGTGGGAGTTAATTGTAATTGACAACGCATCGGAAGACGGATCCCCCGATCGCATACGTGAAAAATTCGGATCCGATCCTAATGTAAAATTGATCGTCAACGAAATAAATAACGGGTTCACGGGTGGAAATAACCAGGGCATGGACCTGGCGAAAGGCGGCATAATCGGCCTGCTGAATTCCGATACAATTGTTTCGCGGGATAGTATCGGTGGTATGTATCATTATCTCATCGATCATCCGAATGTCGGCGTCGCGGGTCCGATGCTGACTCATGAGGACGGCAGTCCCGCGAACAGTTTTGGATATTTCCCGTCGGCCTGGTCCATTTTCACGGGCGCATTCCTTCCCGGTTGGATCTGGGGCAACCAGCGCAGGGCGCTTGGAGTGGTGCCGGACAAATCCATCACCGGACCGATAGATGTGGATTATGTTTCCGGCGCGGCATTTTTTGTAAAACGGGATGTGATAGAAAGGGTAGGGAAATTCGACCAGGAATCGTTTTTCGCGTATTACGAAGAAACGGACTGGTGCCTGAGGATAAAAAAAGCGGGCTGGACAGTCCGGTTCATTCCGACTGTAAAAGTTGTCCATCTTGAAGGAAAGAGCTTCGAAAAGATGACCTCTCACCGGAGGCTGATCCAGTACGACAGCGCGAAGGTTTTTACCCGCAAGCATTACCCGCTTCCGATGCTGTGGTGGTTCCAGCTTTGCACCGTAATCGGTTCGCTCGTGAAGTGGGCGTATTTTGGATTAAGGATGCTATTGCAGCCATCGCAGAGGGAACGCTGGCTTCCTCATTATCACTGGAACGCATTTGTTTTCGAGTTGTGGAAGAAGGGATTCAGCCAGTCGGTACGCGGGAAGGAGACGGCAAATTGACCAGGCTCAGGGACTGTATACTGGTGATGCTGGAGTGCATTCCGTACAACGGCCTGATGCAGCGGCACCAGCATCTCGCGCACGAGTTGTCCAGGTATATGCAGGTGATTTATGTGGAGGAAACCCCTTCAAGGATCAGGCGTATCCTTGATGGCCGTCCGCTCGATCCGGCTCTCGATGCGCATAAACTGGGGTTGAAGAAAATCAAGGCAAACCTTTTCCTTTATAAGGCTCCACCGTATCACCCGCGAGCCACCGGGTATCGTCGATCGATTGAGCTCTCCGGAAAACGTATCGCGCAAAATCTTTTGCCGCTGCTTCCTGGAAATAAAAAAATAATCACCTGGCTGTTCTCACCCGCCGGACTTGGTTCGATCGGACTTTACGATGAGGTCCTTTCAGTTTTCGATTGTTTCGATCTTTTCGGGGAGTTTCCCGGCGAGGAGCGTTTCCGCGATGAGATCCGTACAGCGATGAATGAAACCGCCGCCGGGGTCGATCTTGTAGTTACGACAAACAACGACCTTAAAAAGTTACTGAAGAAGCATAATTCTAATATTGTAATTGTGCAGAATGGGTGCGACCCGGATCATTTTTCAAATGGGAGACAGAAACCGCCGCCTCAGAATATCATTCTCGATATCGACTCTCTACCACGCCCGATCCTCGGCTACATGGGTGATATCGCACCATGGCTGGAACTGGATTACCTCCTCATGGCGGCGAAGAAACATCCGGACTGGTCGATTGTCATGATAGGCACCTGGAAAAGAGAAAAACCGTCGCAGGATGAATATCCGAACGTTTATGCGCCGGGACGTGTCTCATATGAGGACCTGCCTTACTATGCGTCGAGATTTAATGCCGGCACAATCCCGTTCGAAATAACCGACCTTACACGTGTTGTGAACCCATTGAAACTGTATGAATATTTCGCGATGGGTACTCCTGTCGTAGCTACCGGCCTTCCCGAAATAATGAAACACAAGAACATTACCTATATAGGCGGCAGCGCGGCTGATTTCCTTAAAAAATGCGAGGATGCATTAAAGGAGCCTGTTGATTCACCGGAAAGGTCCATGCGGGTTAAGGTGGCAAGGAACAACAGTTGGGTCAACCGTGGTGAAATGATCAAGGAATTAATGTCAGTGACACTTAAAAGCCTCTAGGATGAGAGAAAGTACCGGACATATTTCAATTCTCCCCGGTATAGGGATACCGATCCCGGCCCTGGTCCTTGGCCTTGCAATGCTGGTTCTGCTGCCGGGCCATGCAAGGTCGCAGGGGTCTATGGTTACTCCCGAGGAAGCTGTTTCGGTGTCGACATGGGAAGATTCTCTTATCGGTCCACCTGTGCCAACGGTCGAAGGTGAACTGATTACAACGGCGATCATCCCACCGGAAATCGCACCGCCACCCAGAATGGCGGTTCATTCGGATGAATACCAGCAGACTCCGGTAATTGAAATATTCGGAGATTATTTCGACCCGTCGGGGCTATGCTCAACAGGCCCGATGTCGGAAGTATCCGATCAATCGATCCGGTCGCAGATGTTAAAAACATACAACATGGGCTTCAGGTGTTTTCTGCTCAGGGTTGACTGGCCGAGCCTGGAGACCCAGGCCAATCGGTTCGATGCGTCGCGTGTGCAGGATCTCCTGGAATACGCGTCCGGTCTTAGAATGAGGGTTATTATTTCGCTTGAGCTGGATCGTGCTCCCGGATGGTTTTTCCGTGGGCAAACCGGCAGCGGACGCGTGACAGTCAGTCACCTTGTAGATCCGGAACTGGAAACCAGTGCCGGGAACGATGGGGACCTCAGGTGGTCGAACGGCACCGGAACCCCCTTGATGTATCATCCGGATACACTGCGTGCTGTTAATAACCTGGTTGTCAGTCTGTACAACACGATCAAGGATGAACAGGCTTTTCTTGGCTGGTACCTTTGCGGTCCGGTTACGCTCAGTTTTCCTGGCGGTGGGCGTAACAGTGTTGTCGGTATGGCTGATTATTCACCGTTTACGGTTAGTGCTTTTATTGATGTTACAGGTGCATTCCTGGTGGCTTACCCGCTTCCACGGTACTCGAGAGGAACATGGGATCAGCGCCTGGAATTTCGGATGTTCACGGATTTTCGGCTCGCCTGGAAACGTGATGCGTTTAACCAGTTGATTACAACCCTGAGAGAGGCTGACCCGGAGCACCTGGTTTTCACTGGTATGGACCCGGTATTAAATTATCGCAACGATAACGGGTACCTCAGTATGATCCAGGCTCCCGACGCAACCTGGCAGTTTCTCCACGATGATGTTAACGGGGTCGTGATAAATTTCCGGCTGGCGGCAGACTCTTTCGAACCACTGTCCGAACGTAGCGAGACGTCCGCAATGCATCTCGCCCTGACTATCAACGAGGTCATACGGAATGGACGTGTTGCACTTATACTGATCGAAACGGATACGGTTCATCCCCCGAGCACCATCGATATTCTCGATATTGCCGACATGATCAAGGCGGCCGGCGGGTATCCAGTCTGGTGTTCCGGTTTCATTCAGAGGAGAAGTTCCCGCTGGTCGTGGACTGAGAATAACGCGATTGAACAAACGCAACCCCTGGCTATTATGCCCCCGCCAAAAAGGATCAGGCGTGGACAGGTGGGAATCCTGGATGTTCCGCGGTTGTACTCGTCATTTTACGCCGAACGAAACGGCAACCTTGTCCTGTCCCTTACCCAGCTCGCGATTCATCAGAGAACCGGTGTACTACTTGAGGTTGTGGGTGTCGATGAAATCGGGAGACCCGGTCCCGGTCTCTCGCGGTACACAAATCTCATCTACCTCGCGCCTGAACTTATAGATACCGATGAAGCGAAAGGTATGTTCAGCGCGTTGACACAGCTCGCGCTCAGGGCTTACATGGAAAACGGTGGAATTATAGAAGCGGTCGACCCGATGCTCTTGCACCAGTACTCTATGGAGGATTATCATTCACCGGTTCTTGAAGATCAGCTTCGTACACGCTATGTCCACCGTGGTGCCCCGGCGGACCTTTTCCACGGAGCCAATGTATTCGTAGTGGCAAACGATCCGTACGTTTTCATACGCATCAATCAGTCACACGGCGCCAGGTATATCGATGTCAAACTTGCTGGTTGGCCCGAGGGAAACCTGAATTCGATGGATGTAGTGGAACTGCCGTCCGGTGATCCTCACAGGCTCGAGATCACTTCCGGGAATGCAAGTTTCCAGTTCGGGCCTGAAAGGAATTCAGGACACCTGTACATATTGACCGATGATTACGAGCAGGTGGCAAAGTCGTACGAGTCAAGGAAGTTCAGTGTCTCTATCGCGCAACAATCGAAACAGATGCGCAGGAGTGTGCCCGCCGCGCTCCTTCTGCTGGCGCTTCTTGCAGTAACGATTGCCTGGATGACTTTCCAGAGCCAGCAGAAATCGCTGATCCAGGCTGCCGAGCTTGTCGACCGCAGCAGAAGGATCGAGCCGATCGATATCCTCGACGAACCGGAAGTCTTTGAATTTTATAAAAAATATATTTCCGAGAATGGAGAAGGTATACCCGAACCTGCAGACGGATTGGAATCGCCGCTCACTGATTCCGGGGATGATAACAATAAACCTCTCGGGTAAGAGATTATGCAAGCCAGCTTGAAAAGCCTGATTCTGGACATTCTTAAAAATGAAAATCTGCCGGTTATAGAACCGCTACTTCGTGAAATTCCGTTCGAGGGACAGCTCGGACTCGCGCTTTCGAATGTTTTCCAGGTGGCCCGCGCGGCAAATCCGGACCTCGATAAAAAAGAACTAAAAAAAAGCGCGATCTCGCTCGCGGAACTGATCGCCGACAAAATCCGCGATACGGGTGAGTTTGGTAAAGTCGAGGCTGTTAACGGCTATGTGAACTGCTTTTTTGAACCATCCGAATTCGCGCGCGACCTCGTTGGCAAAATTATCGACCGTAAAACCGGCTGGGCAAAAGGGGAACCTCAAGGCGGGCGAGTAATGGTTGAGTACTCCCAGCCGAATACTCACAAGGCTTTTCATATCGGACATGTGCGGAATGTTGTTACCGGGGCCGCGCTGGTCAGGTGTTTCAGATATTCCGGCAGAGATACGATCGCTGCGAATTACTATGGCGATATCGGAAACCATGTTTTCAAATCTCTCTGGTACCTTGCGAACCTCGAATCTCTGCCCGATAATTTTAAAAATCCAGCGGATCGCGGTCGATGGCTTGGAGAAGCCTACACGACCGCGGAATCATTACTCTCAGAATCGGAAGAACTCTGGTATGAGCTGTGGGATAAACTCAAACCGATTTCAGAGGGGCTACGGGATGCCTGGTCGAATGACGAGATCACCGGTCGGTTACGGATCGATCCACTGATCAGGAAAATCGCACTGAAAGAAGAGGACCTTTTTGAAAACCGGTCTAAAAACGAAGTATCGGATTTAATCCTTAAACTTGCGGAAGCGACTTTCGGGCTTGCTGATGTGGCTTCTGAAAGCGAATTGTGCTTATGCCCGGATGAATTGCTGATTGAAATCAAGGAGCTTCGAAATGAAGTGAACTCCGGGGATTTCAGGCGTATTTGGTTAAGACATCATGATGTAGCGGGAATCGCGGAGCGTTGGAACAATAAAGACCAGGGCCTGATTGACCTTTGGAATGAAACCAAAGACTGGAGTTTCGAAGATTTTTATAGGATATATAAAGAACTCGATGCCGAATTCGATGTTGAATTCTTCGAGAGCAAAGTCGAGGACGAAGGCCTGGAAATTGTCAGCCAACTTGTCGAGAAAGGTGTCGCGGAGATAAGCGAAGGCGCGAAAATTGTTGAAATCGATAAAAAATTGCACGAACGGTTCGGTGAAGAATTAAAGGATAAATACAGGGTGATGGTACTCGTACGGGCGGATGGCGCCTCTCTCTATGGCGCTAAAGACCTCGCGCTTGCGAAACGGAAATTCGAGGAATTTGAGATCGAGGAATCGATCTATGTAGTCGGCAGCGAACAGAAATTCTATTTCCAGCAGTTGTTCCAGGTTTTAAGGCTGATGGGATTTCCGCAATGGGAGAAATGCTTCCATCTCTCTTACGAACTGGTCATGCTTCCATCGGGGAAAATTTCCAGCCGTAAGGGGCAGGTGATTCTATATGATGATGTTATTGCCGAACTCAGGCAGCGTGCACTTCTGGTCGTGATGGAAAAGAATCCCGGCCTCGATGACGCCGCGAAGCGGAATGTCGCTGAAATTGTCGCGATGGGCGCGCTCATATTCGGGATGCTGAGAGTCGATACGAATAAGAAAATTAAATTTGATTTCGATGAGGTTCTTGATTTCGACGGGCGCAGCGCACCGTATATTCAGTATGCCGGCGCGAGAGCGATGAGTATCCTGAGAAAGGCTGAATCGGAAGGGATTGAAATTCCGGACGATGTGAATGAAACGGATTTTTCAGGGGAACTTCTCCCGGTCGAAATCGATCTCCTGGGAATCCTGGCGCGTTTACCTTCGCAGGTTCAAAAAGCAGTCGAGGATAAAAAGCCGGTGCATGCCGCCAATTACGCTTACGATCTCGCGGTGAAGTTCTCGGATTTCTATCACCAGTGCCCTGTGCTGACAGCGAAGGATGAAATCCGCCGGGCAAGGTTGTTAATGGTAAAAGCGGTAAGAATAAATCTTGAAATTTCGCTCGGGCTGCTTGGAATCCGGACGCCGGATGTAATGTAACAACTTGTCACTTAGAGAAATGCTATAATTCCTGAAACTGTAACCATGAGGTGTCCTGAATGATTAAAAACTTCGCACCAATTGCGTTAGTAATTTTAATCGGTCTGTTACCTGTACATTCCCATGCGCAGACTTCGGTGAATGGGGATTACCCGATCTACGACGGCATATGGGAGACAGATCTTGGCGTGCTGGCGATGTGGCAGGAAGATGATGCGGTCTGGGGGATCTATCTCAGTAGTAGTGTACTGGGGGGGCGTATCGATGATGATGGAATCCTTCGTTTCCGTTATCTGGACAATCCCGATGACAGGGGCACCGGTTGGTTTAAGGTCAGTGAGGACGGGACTGCTTTCGAGGGTTATTACTCGAGTGAGATAGAACCGAGTATTCATGACAACTGGATCGGCGCCTGGCTGGGTCCGAATTTTTATGAGGTCGATGACCGGGAAGCTCTTAATTACCAGCCCGGCGAGATACCACAGGATTTGGACGAAGATGAAGACATTGATGGCGACAATGTTGATTTATTGTCCGATGATACTGATGATTCCGATTCCGATGACGACACTCCCGAACCTCCCTCAGAATTTACCGGCGATCCTGAATCCGCATGGAATGGCGCCTGGGAAACAAATCTCGGTGAAATGGAACTTATCATAGATGCCGGGAATGTAACTGGTACATGGGGCGAAGGCGGTAGTTTTGAGGGGACAATCTCAGGGAGTACATTAAACGGCACGTGGCTGAGCGTTGATGAGGACGGGAATGAAACTGGTGGGGAAGTCCTTTTCAGTTTATCGGAGGATGGCGCGGGTTTCCGTGGTACTTATAACACATCGGACGAACCAAACCTCTGGCTCGCCTGGCACGGCACGAAAATTTAATTATTTAGCCACCGAAAAAACGACAAACCGTAGAACAGCACGGCAGTGCGTCTTCCACCTTAAAACAATTCTTTCGACGCACTTCCATTCGACGCACTGCCGTGCCGTTCTACGGTTTTTTCATTTCTCACGGGTCGAAATGTATAGGGGACTGGCAAACAAATTTACCGGTTATGTTAGAGGTCAGTCCTTTGTTTATGTACCCCGGTAAATTTGGGTGCCTGTTTAAATGTGTAAGTATGACAAAAGGAGCCTTCTGCCGGGTAAAATGC
>CBDURU010000030.1:0-30857 GCA_965369865.1 uncultured bacterium
AATAAATATAAGGGTTGAAAGTGCCGCCGCAGTCTTCGGTATCGAAAGCGATTGTCCCGGTAGTGTATCCACCAAGTCCGGGGTTGATGAATTCTGTCTTGTTAAACCATCGAGAGTAACCGTCCGCGTTCATCATCACCTGGTCTGTTCCATAAAGGCCATATGTCAGGTCCGGGTTGACTGCGAGTGTGCCCGACCCGTTGAGAACTATTACTCCTCTCATGTCAAACACATCGAAGTCGGGTGGTATCGGAGCGGGATGTTTGACAGTCCAGTCCAGCCCGATATCGAACGATGTCACATTGTTCACGATGTCAAAATTCCCAAAGCTGATGTTTGCCGGGTTTTTGTTGAGTAACATTACAATGTTAAGCAGGAATTCAGCGTTACGATTGGGAACAACCTCGATGATCCCGGCTTCGGGATCGATATAAACATCGAAATATCCCAAAAGGGTGGGATGAACTGAGTTGCCGTCTTGTGTTGCACCTGCCGCTATTGGAATATTTGTGCCTGGTGCGGCAGGATTGCTGTCACTGCCAGAACAACCCGGCATAAGCAGGGCCATTACCGCAAGCGCAGTGAGAAGCGTGTTAATCCATTTCATTATTTTTGACCTCCGTAAGGATTTCATTTATTCTAAGATTGTGGGACTATTCCGTTTAAAATGTGGCCACTTACCTTATATTTATACTTATAGGAATAACAAAATACAAGTGATTCTGCCTTCACTCCTATAAAAAATATACCGTAGAGAGTAGTGAAGTCAAGTGTTAACTTGATAATTTATTGATATTAGTGCGAATTGTATCCAAATATCAGCCGCAAAGGCAATATGCACGGCATTATTAAGGACTATCTATGTTTGGATAATTATCACGCGATCCGGTTGATTATGGTTGCACAGGCATTTTATATCCCCATCAGGTGCCTTTCTTCAAAGTTACAATCGTCACCCCTGCACCCCCCTGCTCAGCTTCTGCCAGTTCATACGAACGCACCCTGGAGTTTCCCTTCAGATACTTATGGATACCTTTCCGCAATCTCCCGGTGCCGAATCCATGAATAATATGGGCGCGTTCCCTTGACTGGTAATACGCTTCATCGAGGTAGGGGTCCAGCCGTTCGATCGCTTCATCGACCGTGAGGCCATGAACATCGATAAACAACGACAGGCTTTTAAATACCGGGGTCTTCGGCGTTTTAATTGAAACCCGGGTACTTTCCTCGTCCTTCAACGGTCTCAACTGGTCGAGAGGAACTTTCAATCGTTTACCACCAATTACAACTGTGGCGCGGTTTTTTGATAGCTCAACCAGTTCAGCTTCACGCCTGAGGGACATAATCCATACAGGTTTCCCTTCTTCAAGTTTCTCAACATCTGATTCTGTTCCCCGAGCCTCACCGGAGGTCCCCCCGGTAATCGGGGCTGACAGGAGATCGGCGGTCCTTCGAAGCTTTTCGCCGTATGAACGGATGATTTTCAGATCATCCTTGATCGCATCCTGATCGAGTTTGTGCGGGAGGTTCGCAGCGATCTTTCCCGCTTCTTCAAGTTTACTTTCAGCTTCACGAGTAACCTTCCCGGCATTTTCAAGTGTCGCGAGCATAATAAGCCGCTCGAGCGCGATCATCGACCGGAGGTCCCGGACAGCCCTGTCTTTCGCTACGTTCGCCCTGGTTACATCCTCCTCCAGATTTTCAACCTGCTGCTTCAGGCCTGGTATATCGACTGAGAGCAGGTCGTCACCCTTAACCGCAAGAAGTTCCCCGGCGCGAGACAAAACATCCTCATCAAGCCCCAGCCTTCTCGCGATCGCGATCGCGTAGCTTGCACCGAGTGACCCGATCCTGATCGTGTATTTTGGCATCGCGTTCTTAAGATCAAATTCCACGCTCGCCCCCGCGACCCTTTCATCCCTGGACAGGACCAGGTTTTTAATTGCAGGAAGGTGTGTTGTAACTGCCGTAAAGCAATCGGTTTCGAGAAGCTTCTCGATTACGGACAGGCTTAAAGCACTCCCTTCCTGGGGATCGGTGGAACGGCCTATTTCATCGAGGAGAACCAGTCCCGGCAGGTGGCCATCCGTCGCCAGGCTTGTAAACATCCTCTTTATAAGTTCAATATGAGCTGAGAAACTGGACAGGTTCCATTCGATTGACTGCTGGTCCCCGATATCGGCGTGTATACTTCCAAAAACCGGGAGTTCGCTGTCATCCCGGCAGGGCGCGTGAAGGCCGGATTGATTTATCAGCGAGAACAGCCCGATTGTTTTCAGTGCCACGGTTTTCCCGCCGGCATTTGGACCCGAAATAATCAGCGTTCGCGATTTTCCAGGGAAATGAATGTCTACCGGCACGACCTCTTCATAAGGGATCATCGGGTGCCGGGCTTTTTTTATTACTATGGAACTTGAATTTTTTACCCTTGTGCCTTTCCATTCACGCGATAATCGTCCGCATGCAAATACATAGTCGAGAAACGCCACGGTATCAATCGTGCTTCGAAGTTCATCCGCATGCGTTCCAACCAGCGCGGACAGTTCCGCGAGTATCCTTGCTACCTCTGTTTCTTCCTCTCCCTTAAGTTCGCTCAGACGGTTGTTACGTTCGACAAGCTCGTATGGTTCCAGGAAAACTGTCGCGCCCGCCGACGAGCGCGCCTGTACGATTGCCTTGACATTCTTCTGGCAATCCTGCCTGAATGGAAGCACGTACCTGCCATTTTTTATGGTGTAATTCGCTTCCCTTAAATATCCTTTGCCCGTAAATTTCGAGATCATACTTGAAAGGACACGTTCAGCGCGTTCACGTTCGCGGCCAAGGTCGCGACGGATTCGCTGCAATTCGGATGACGCGCGATCAAGAATGTTACCATCGGGATGAATTGCGTGATCGAGAGCGTCCTCGATCTCCGGGAACAACCCAAGTCGCTGGGCTTCTCTTGTTAGCTGTTTATATTCCCACTGCGCCTCCCTGATTACATGCCGTACCGACCTGGTGGATTTTATCGTCGCGTTGATCCTCCAGAGTTCCGAAGCGCTTAAGATTCCACCCTTGCCCGCTCTCGCAACCTGCATTCGAATATCATTCAGCCCCTGAAAACTTGGCAGGGCGCTCTCGTGATCGAAAAATCTCCTGGCATCATCGGTGTAGTCAAGTTGAATCTCGATTTCACTTCTATCCGTACCGGGAAGGATTTTTTCAGCAAGCTCGAAACCGAGAGGAGATTGTGTCGACCCGGCAAGTTTTTCAACCACGATATCGTATTCGAGCGTATCAAGCGAGAATCGGCGGGCTATGTCCATTTCATCAGGCACAGGTTTCATAATCAGCACATAAACCGGACAGTATTCTATCAAAAAAGGGACGCCCTTTCAGGCGTCCCTTTTGATCTGCATTTTGATATTTCCTGTTTCGGTACAACTACTTACAGGAGCTGGTCGATAACGGCCTCCAGCGGGCCGGTGTTTGACATGCCTCCGTACGTAGCAAATCTGCAATTGCCGTCCCTGTCGAAAATGTAGTGCTGTGGAACGTAGTTGGCATAGTTGATGTACGTCTTGATTTTCCCGATATATGACCCATTCAGATCGATGCACCAGTACGAGCATTCGTAACCATGTTGGTTTACGAACTGTGTAACGGTACTGGCCGATTCCTGGGAGTCGAGCTGGATATGAACATAGTCTGGATTATTCTTATATCCCTGGTACATATCATCAAGATGCGGAAGCTCGGCAGTACAAGGCGGACACCAGGTAGCCCAGACATTGATGTAAAGACACATACCCATGAAATCTTCACCCATATGCAAGGTCGCATTGGGAATTACCGATGTAACTGTGCCGGCAGGGATCGGGCCCTTAATGGCGGCATAAGTCGTGCTCCACAGGTCGATCGTACCGGTTGCTTCTCCGCCTTTATCGTCAATGACTTTAACAGTGATCGTTTGCTTACCGGTATTGCCCGTGGATGGTTTCCAGTTTACGTAGTTATCGTTCTGGCCCGAGAATGATCCGGATGTCGCTGAATATTCATAACCAATAGGATCCCCATTCGGGTCAACGGCATTGACGGTAATCTTAATATTGTCAGTGCCGCCACCCTTTGCGGTAGTTTTATCCGATGTGATGCTCATGATTACCGGGTCATCGTTCGGACCGGCCGTCGTCTGCTGTACGTATACAGGAATTTGTCCCCATCCCATATTGCCGACCATGTCGAACGCGTACACATTCACCATGTATACACCAAGTCCCGAGTAAGTTGAGAAGATATCCGATCCGAATTTTCCATCCCCGGGGACGCCGTCGTTGTGCGCTCCATCATCGTACATCATCGCCTGCGGGTGCCCACCCAGCGGTTGGAGGTCGGCCATGACTGTCTGTACATTCAGGTCGCCCTGGTGATCGAAAATTGTCGTGACAATATTTGTGGTTGAGAATCCGTTATTAACTACCGGTTCGGATATCCCATTTTCTATAAGGGGCTCTTCCACATTGAGCGGCCATGACGCATCAATTATGAATGACAGCGTTGCAAATCCTTCCCCTGGAGGCAGATAGAACGCGAATGTCTGACCGTGCGATGAGTAACCTTCGAAAGCGCGGTTTCCGTACGGATTGAACGCCTTATACTGCATTGGTGTTCCCCATACGGTTGTTACGCCATCCGGATTAAGTACAAATTTATTTCCGCCGGGATTTGAGATTACCAGGCGAAGGTCATATCCGGTTACCGGGAATGGGTTTGTAAGTGCCAGCTCAACCCAGAACTTGAGTGCTGGTTGATCGTAGAACACACCCAATATCGTGAAGCAGTTGGGACACCCGGGAGAAGTCAGGAAATTTGTGAGATCAACATGGACATCGGCATTGCGCCCGTAAACAATCTCCGCTGTACCTTCGTCCAAATTGAAATCAATATCAAACGCTCCCCACGCGTAATGGTTCTCAGGATTACCAGCCTGCTCTTTTGACAAGTCAGGTGTGGTATTTGGAGCTGTCGCGTTACCGCTTCCTGAACAAGCGAGTGCAAGCATCGCTCCGAGAATAAGAGTAGCTAATATTGTAAACCTATACATCTGTTTCCTCCAGGATTTGGATTTAAGCTCTTCGGTTGATAAATTTGGCTGACAGTTCACGAACCCTCTAAGAATTCATGATTAAAACCGAAGGCAGTATACACTTAATGATAAGATATCCAAAGCCAAATGTAAAATGCTTATACAATCTGGCTAATGAAAATTCAACACTTTCACTAACATTAATTGGGTCAGATTACCATAATTCGATGAAAAAACACGGTTTTTTACAAAATATTACCAGATTATTCATCTGATTCCGACGCTAAATCATTCAATACTTCCAGTATTAACTCTAAGAGTTCTTCAGGATCGCCCGTCGGTGGGTAGCACATCTCGTCAATACACACATAAGCTGTAGGGTTTTCCTGGATTACGTACCATTTTAACTCAATCAATTCCTTGTCACGTTCGGGATCCAGAATCTGCGCAACTTTCCTCGGGTCCCATTCTCGGAGCGAAGAATTTAGAAGTTCTCTCGCAACCGGATCATCGATTGGAGCGACAATCCCGACATGCGGGCACGGCGAATTAACCATCCTGTATGCATATGCAGGAAGTGTTTTCTTACCAGTTGATTCGAAATTACCTAATGCATGTTCCGCAATCGAGGCCGCTTCTTCCCTCGCCTCTTCATTTTCAGCCAGCCAGCCAAAATGATAAAGGCCGATCGCCAGGTCGGGATTGAACGTCATGTATCCCAATATTGAATAATCCCACGGCCGAACTTCAACAAACAATTCCACAATCGACTCAGCATTCTCGAGCATCTCAATTTCTGCACTGTGCTGGTAGAGAGTGTTGTACAGGTCGAGCATGGCTACGTGTTCAGCATAATCATTTTCGTCCACCGACTCATTCGATTCATCGAGGGATGCATACAAACGGCCATAACTGGATTCGATAAACGCCCGAACAGTCAGGCCATCAGAAATTTCAGTTTCCATAACCTGTGTGCTTAAACCTGCCAGCTTTAATAGTGTTGCCAGCATCCTTGCGTTTACCCATCGAATATCCCTCGGTCCCATTACCTGGTTACTAAAATCATACCCTCCCATCTCCAGCACATCATAGTCATCGTTTATATACCCCTGGTTCGCGTTGAATGTTCCCCGAATGTCTATGTATGCTGGAAATCCACCACCCGGATTGCCGCTTTCAAGGAAAATTAAATCACCCAGAGCGGGGATCACTTTATCAAGTCCTTTAACATCTTCCGGATTTAAAATCGCCGACACCATAACCGCTTCCAGTGTGTGCTGGGGATATATACTCCAGCCGGAGCCTGGAATAAATGTCTCCTCAGGCATCCACACCTGTTCATTACCGATTTCATCAAGGTATTCAAACCATGCGTCCACCCGTTTCGAAACCTCGTCTCTTACTTCTTCATCAAGGGGATTTGCAAATAGAACAGCCATTGCGTCCTTTGGAGTTATGCCTTCACCATTTATCAAGCTTTGCGCAAGAGAATCGAAAATTCCTGGAATAATAGTGTCCGGGTCAGGAGTGAACCTGTGTTCTGAGACAATCAGCACATCATCGCATGACATTTCTCCGAAAACGCTGATTGCCTCATCCGCTTCCGGATTCTCCAGCGGAAGAAGGCCTTCGTGCAATGGAAATGAAAGAAGCTCCGATCCACTCCAACTGTCAGCCAGACATAACTCACCGGGTGAATCGGATGAAGCAAGCAGTACAGCTATCATTGGAACTTCATTCGATTCAACCATCATCTCAGCCAGCCCCGGATACTCCCACCAATCAATTTCCCATGGCACAAAATTCTCCTGGATTTTACCGCCCCATGTGTCTGTCGAGAACAAAACGTCCTCGATTGTCGCGGTCACATCCAGATCATACCGGCTCACATAGCAAAGGATTGGCTTTCCCGATTCCTGCGATTCGTCATAAATCTCGTTTGGATTCCCGGTTTTTCTCCACTCGATCGGACTCGATACCCTCCACCGCGGCGGCTGTCTAACCGTATCCCACGCGAATTCCTCCTGGGAAACTCCGCCGACACCATCCCCCGATTCTGTTGAAGCACAGGCGAATCCTGTAAATATGACTGTTATCAGCGCTAACGCCAGAAGTAATATTTGATGGGCAGTTATGTTATGGCAATTTTTTTTATGCATGGCGGTCTCCAGCTTCCGATTATTACAAACGAAGTTAGTAGTATAAGGGTTCAGGATGGTTTTGAAAATACATGATCGGATTCTAATTAAATCCAAACAGGAATTATTAAGGATAAACATATATGTGAACATGACATTATTGATGCAGGACTGTTTTGGGTGGGTTTAAATACAGTCAAGGAATATTAGCATGATTCAGCATATTCTGATCTCAATTATTTTTGCCATCGCGTGCCTTGGTTCTTACTTCTACTGGAAATCAAATAGAAGTACGAGAAAAAATGAATTAAACCAAAAATCGGTAAAGAATAACTTACCGGAGGTAAAAATTTCCGAGGATGAGTACAGGCGAATCTCATTAACAACATCGCCGGAGGAATTTCTAAAACAACGGGAACTTAAGCGGGAAAAGTTGAAAATTACCGCACGGGATATTTCCAGGGACGGGTTGAGATCGATGTTCCTGCTTGAGGACGAGGGAATTTACCACAACTCGGCTATCATAACGGACCGGGGATGGTCTGATCTTGAGTTTGCTGTGATGGAGCTAAACCGTCTTCCTTCAGATGCTGCCGGGCTCCTGGACGCGCTTGACAATCCTGACTCCACCAGAGGGGACATTAACACGCTTTGTGAGAGAAGTGTCGGACTGGCTGCAAGGGTGCTCAAGCTAGTGAATTCCCCTTTTTACGGTGTTAACAGGAATATTGATGACATCCAGCTTGCGGTGGCAGTTCTCGGTTACAATGAAATCCGCCAGATGGTTCTCGTGAGCAGCTTGTTCGGCACCAGGGATTATACCGATGGACCGATCGTAATTGATGAACTCTGGAAACACTCGCTGGCTACAGCAGGTATTACCACCTGGCTGAATGACATAATGAAGATCAAGGGCAGGAAAGGTATTGCCGGTACTGGCGCAATGCTCCACGATGTCGGTAAACTCGTGCTCCAGAAATGGCGGCCCGAGGCTTTCAGGAGGGCAGTTATCAGGGCCAGGGAAAATAAAACCTCCCTCATGCGGGAGGAACTCAATGAGCTTGGGGTGACTCATGCTCTGGCCGGAACATTTCTTCTCAATTCCTGGCATCTTCCACTGACTCTGCAGTGGCTTGTTAAAGGCTGCCATTCTCCTGAGATCAACTCCGAACTTCCCGAAACCGCACTGGTCTACCTCTCAAACCAGGTCGCCCGCAGAATGGATATGGGTCTCGATGCTGAGGAAGTTACAGAGATCCCGGACGATATTCGAAAACTCCTGGGATTCAAAGCTGAAACCATCGATGAATTAATCGGCGAAGGTTTCGAGGAGTATGTAACAAGCGCGCTCGATGGTTTGAAGGTGACCGTGTCTGTTTAATAAACTGCGGATGGTGAAATTATTGTCTGGTATATCGTAAGGGCTCGATATAGGGGACATCTCATTCGTACCCGAATGCAGGTGTCCCCCAATCGATTTCAAGAAAAACCCATCGTAGGGGCGCCGCTTGCTGCGCCCTGGTCAATAACAGAAGAATAACCGTTAAACATCCGGCACCTTTTTTACAAATCCCCTTTATGATGTTTGCTTTTAAGCGTAATCACGTTAGAATGTGTCCCCTGTTCGATGTTCATTAACAGAATGACATGAGGTTAAAGCATGCTTGAACCTGATATTCTGGAATCCATGTATTCCAGGCTGAAGAGCCGCGATAAAAACGACCTTATGGACGCGGTGAAAACAATCGGTGATTGTGTTAGCGATATGGGCAAAGATGAGAAAATCCTTATCGCCGATGCCGTCATGAGCATTTTCTACATCGACGATGACGAGGAATCCAAGTACGCGGAACTCCACGACCTGGTCGTTGAAGTTCTTGCCAAAATGGGTTCTGATATTATCGAGGTGTTGATTGGAGGAATGGTCGGTACCGAGATGCATGCCGAACACCATATCGCCCACACACTCGGCAGGATGGGGCAACCGGCCGTCGAGGCGTTAATAAAACTGTTTCGTACTGCGGACGATCCCGTTGTAAGGGGGCTTGCCCTTCATGCGCTTTCGCATATTGACGACCCGGCCCTGATCGGGATTGTAGATGAAGTCATCGCAATCCTGGACCATGACAGCGCCGAACTCCGGGACGCGGCTACGGGTGCTATTGGATCGATGATTGAATGTATCGGCGGGTTATGTCTCTCAACTGAATCGTACGGTCAGGTTTTTGACAAACTGAGCGCGACCTTATCCGATCCACATGGTGGTACGAGATCGAAAGCGGTGAGATCAATTGGCAAGCTCGCGAAAATGGACATTCTGAACGACGAACAGAAAACACGGGTGCTTCCTGTAATCACCGGAATCCTCGGGATCGACGATCGGCACCAGTGGGACAGGGCGTTCATTGTAAGGAAAGAAGCTGAAGAGGCTTATTTCCACCTGACCGGGGAGAAAGTAAGTTCTGTAGGGGCGTTGTCGATTTGCCGGAAAGAATAAAAATTCCCATTCATTTGGAAATGACATAATTACTAATAAGGGAATGAGATTTTGAAAGACCAATTCAACTTGAAATTGTATAAATCGAGGGGACATGCCATTTTTCTCCAGTGATAGACCTGACTTTACCATTGCGTATCAAGGGAAAAATGCCGTGTCCCCGATGTTAAAAAATACTATATATCGTGGGGACATGCCATTTTTCTCCAGTGATAAACCTGACTTTACCATTACGTATCAAGGGAAAAATGCCGTGTCCCCGATGTTAAAAAATACTTTCAAGTAGTATTGGTCTAAGGAGTTATAAAGTGGTTCAAGCAGATTCAGATAGTAAAGATGTATGCCTGCCGTACAGCCAGATCGGGAAGGAATCGGGAGAACATAATTTCGAGCTCCTGGACAAAAAACTTCTTGCACCGGATACCTGGGAGATGGTTTTTCGAGCGCCGCTGGTTGCGAGAGCACGTAAGCCCGGACAGTTCGTGATCATTCTCGCTCATCCAAGAGCGGAGCGAATTCCCATTTCGCTCAAAGGCGGGGATGCGGGTAAAGGTACAATTTCTGTCATCATCCAGTCTGTCGGGAAATCATCCGCCGAAATCACATCCATAGAGCCCGGTCAGGCTGTAGACAGTATCCTCGGACCACTCGGAACTCCAACGCACATTATCCCAAATTGTGGAACCGCAGTATGTCTCGGTGGCGGCTACGGCACAGGCGCGATTATCTCTGTCTGTGAAGCCAACCGTAAAGCGGGCAACAGGGCGATCGCTATCGTCGGCGCACGTTCAGAAGACCTCTTACTCTGTCTTAACGAGCTTGAGGAAGCCGCCGACGAAGTTATGATCACCACTGACGACGGTTCTCGCGGCATCAAGGGATTCGTGACACACGCGCTCCAGGAACTTATCGATCGCGGCGAAAAAGTCGGCTGGACTTTTTCAGTCGGCCCTGTACCCATGATGCGCGCGGTCGCCAACATGACAGAACCACTCGGTATTCCGAGTTACGCGTCGCTAAACGCGATCATGCTCGACGGGACCGGCATGTGCGGCGTCTGCCGTGTCGAGGTCGGTGGTGAAGTCAAGTTCGCATGCTTCCACGGCCCTGATTTCGACGCGCATAAAATCAACTGGGATAATCTGGTCGATAGAATCCAGTGGTACCACAAGGATGAACAGAAGATTTACGACCTTTACAAGGAAGGCAATCTTCCCGATATAGATGACTGCACTACACTAAAAACTCCGACCGTTGAGGAACTCGATAAATCCTGGTTCGCAACACTTCCCGAAGGGCTTGCGCTTGATGAACTCGGTGAGGGCCTCCGGGCCAATTGGCGGATGAAAATCCCGCGCCAGATGATTCCCGAGCAGAAACCGGAAGTTAGAATTCAGAATTTCGATGAGGTCGCCCTTGGATTTTCGACCGAGCAGGCAATTGTTGAAGCCAACCGCTGCCTCCAGTGTAAAGATCCGAAATGCATCCCGGGTTGCCCGGTTTACATCGATATACCCCGCTTTATTCAAAAAATTGTTGATAAAGACTTCCTCGCCGCGAACGATGTAATCCTCGAAACAAATACTTTCGGTGGCGTTACCGGACGGGTCTGCCCGCAGGATGTGCAGTGCGAAATTGTATGTATAGTCGGCAAGCGTGGCAAACCGGTTGCTATCGGACGCCTTGAGCGTTTTGTGTCCGATTATGCCCGTATGCACGGAGGCGGAGACCTGCCTGAACTGCCGGAGCCTACCGGTAAGAAAGTCGCGATTATCGGCTCAGGTCCCGCCGGTCTCACAACTGCCGGCGAGTTGATCCAGAAAGGCCATGAAGTCACAGTCTTCGAAGCGCTCCATAAAATCGGCGGCGTTCTTATTTACGGTATCCCCGAATTCAGGCTCCCGAACGAGATTGTAGATTCCGAGGTCGACAAGCTTAGAAAAATGGGAGTTAAGTTTGTTAACAACGCTCTCATCGGGCAGGCCTACACAATAGATGAACTCATGACCGACATGGGTTTCGACGCGGTTTTCCTCGGGACCGGCGCGGGACTCCCCTGGATGCTTGGAATTCCGGGGGAGAATGCGAAAGGTGTTTACACCGCTAACGAATTCCTTACCCGTGTCAATATGATGCGTGCCGATAAATTCCCCGAATACTCAACCCCGGTTACACTCGGTGAAAACACTGCGGTTATCGGATGCGGTAATACCGCTATGGACGGTGCGAGGGTCAGCAAGCGCCTTGGAAAGAACTCCACCATCGTTTACAGGCGTACACGCGCTGAAGCTCCCGCCCGTACCGAGGAAATCGAGCACGCGATCCAGGAAGGCGTCGAATTCCACTGGCTCACCCAGCCCCTGGAAATTCTCGTCGATGACGATGGCTGGGTGAAGGGTATGAAATGCATAAAGATGGAACTCGGCGAACCCGACGCGTCCGGGCGGCGAAGGCCGGTAGCAATTGAAGGCACCGAGTTTGAACTGGAATGCGATATTGTAATTTCCGCGCTTGGATTCGGTGTAAATCCCCTAATCGCATCGACCACGCCCGGCCTTGAGACTGACAGGTGGGGAGTCCTGAGCGCCGATAAGGAAACCGGTAAAACGACCAAGAGGGGTGTCTTTGCCGGCGGCGACAGCATCACAGGTGGAGCGACCGTAATTCTCGCGATGGGCCAGGCGAAAATCGCGTCGGTCGCCATGCACGAATTCCTGATGTCCGGCGAATGGACCGACTTCTGCCCCGAATGACCGGTAACCGAACTGCGTGGCGTCGACACGCTCAGTGAGACATCTCCATCCCGCAAGCCTTCAAAATTCTACGCGTTGAACGTGCTTGTCGGCGCCTTGGTTAATTACAAAAAACCAGATGTAGGGGCGCTGCTTGCCTTGCCCGGCTCGACCTGTTTGAGTCATCGAAACCCCTGCGTGAAGCCATGCTGGAACGGTTGCTGCCGATCGTGCTCATAACGCTTGGGATCGACAATGAACGCGTGATCGAACTCGCCCAGGACACGAAAGCCAAGCGTGAGTTCTATTTTGAGACGCTATTCACCAAGGTGAAAGAAACAACAGAAGCTGTCATGCTTAAGTTCGATGAAAAACTCGTGTGGCGTATCGCGGATGAGTTGTTTGAGTGTGTTGTTAAAGGGGAGAAGGTGTTGGAAGGACTGTAAGCTGATTCCCCGACCGTCGAATTCATATTTCATCTCGGAGCGCGTCGAAATCGTGTCCTGCTTTGCGTTATCGCGCACCACTTTACGAACCAGACGCCCGACGTCATCGTAATGAAATTGTATCACATAGTCCTCGGGCCCGTACTTGCCGGTATCGGCATCGCCCATCGTCACCATCGCGATCTGCTTCACCGCGCCATTCCCAGAGTACTGATAGTGAATTTCAGTCTCCGGTTTCTTGGTCGATGTTTTGTCCGGATAGATCACCTTTGCGACACGCCCGATCTCGTCCCGCTTCACAAAATACGGCTCACCCTCTGGACCCATGATTTCCTTCCCGGCAACCCGACCGGTCGCTTCAAGTCCGCCCTTCATGCCGTACAAATACCGTTGCGGCTCAGTATCCACCCAGTTCGTCTCAGAATGATCCTCGGTGTTGTCCGGCCACCCGGACGTGTCCGCGCAGTAATGCCCGAACTCCGGATCGGAATATTTCTTCCGGCGATTCGCTGTGTCGTATTCGTAGAGTAGTGAATGGTACTTATCAGTCCCGACCTTCATAATCTCGAATCGACTTGTCATAGGTAATTTCATATTTCCCAGTGCCTACCATCTAAGTCAGTTTCCCCTTAAAGATATTCAACCACGTATCCGTACCACTATTCTCACCACCCACCGACATGCCTTCGCTTTTCAAAGGGCTTCACCTGGGAATTCTACATTAAATGGAATTTTCATTTATAATGTAATAAGACAATAAATCAAATATTCCTTCATTGTCGCAGTATCCTCTAATTGTATTCAGGTCTTCATCCGGTTCAATCATGCCATCCATTAGCATAATTGCAGCTAACCATTGTCGATCATTTCCTTCTGTATTTTTAATCATTTTCCACGCAATATACAGTCGTTTCCTGCGTGGTGTTAACATGTTTGGAATAATCCCCATTGTGTAATGAAGAATTTGAGTATCTCCAACTATAACCCTATAAAGAGAAAGCACCTTTTTATTATTTTGATAAGATAATTTTTTTAATATACCATGTGAGAATGCATTATCTAGTATTGTAATGATTACATCCCGGTCACCAGGATACCTTGAGAAACTATCGAGAAGAAATCCAACGAGTTTATTCCTTTTTGACGGATATTCAAACAAGTCATTAGATATTCCTCGGTAAAGTTTAATAGTATATTCTTCAGTACTAAAAACTGGATCATCAATTGCGTTATAATTAGTAGATTGTGATGCATATTGAGTGATAATTAAAAGGACGATAAAATATATTTTATAATGGTACATTGTACTATTTCTCCTTCTTATTAGTCCCAAAAATCCAGGTTTTCACAAAAACCTTTTTCTATATCTACAACAATTTTACAGCATTCTTCACATACGAGTAAATCACAGTTCTCTTCACACCATTCATGCCTTCTATCTATAAATGATTCCCAAGCATGAAGGCCTTTTATTTCAAGATAGTAACAGCATTCAAAAAATGTCATTCTCCTAAGATCATCTACGCAATCACAATCGGCTTCTTCACATAAATTGACAAGACCAGGAATCATCGGAGTATGAAATTCATCATCACATGCACCGGCATTTGTATCAAAAATTCCTGCTACGCATAGGCCACAGCGATGTATAGCTTTTCTAATATCGTGCTCATCATTTATATTTCCATGAGGATCATCTTGACTATAATCGACAACAGCATCACAGAAGCATCTGCCCATGGATGGTCCACAAAGTAAATCACGACAGGAAGATGCTGGAGCACAGGGATCAAGAATTAAGGGGCATGCGGCTATTCCTTGAATACAACAAAAATTGTAAAAATTCTGCCACATTGATTGCCCTGGTAAAAAAGAAATAATGCAATATTTCAATAATTCAAGACAATCCTCACAATTGCACTTAGAAGTCGGAGTTTGTTTATGTGGTTTACGTCTTTTACCTTTACGTCCTGGGGGTAGTTTTTTATATCCCGATCCATTCCCACTGCTTGGAGGCTCACCGAACCCACCCCCAAAACCATTCCCGTTACCTGGTGGCACAGGAAGCCCTCCCCCAGGTGCTTGTGGGTTGGATGCCCCTCCGCCTGAACCACCACCAAATCCGCCACCACCGAATCCGTAGTTAACAGTCCTCCCCAAGCCCCCCAAATAATGCCCACCGCCCATCTGCACTAACGGGTCGAAGCCGGCAGTGTCGCCGGACTTTGTGCCGCCGTACATTTCGACATAGCTTCCGGATGTCGTGAGATTGCCGAGTTCCTGGAAGGTGGAACCGGAGATCTGGTCGAGGGCGGATGACTTGAAGTCGCGGTCGATTGTCGCGGCCACCGGATCACGCTCAGTTTTGAATTCGAACACGCCACGATTCGCCTGCATGTAGTAGTCGGTGTCATCTCCGCCATCGCGTTCGCGCTGACGCATACCCGCCGACTGCCTGAGATAATCCCTGGTGAGATCGTTGTACGTGTAAACCCACGAACCCTCAACGTCCTCTACATCAAACAAAATTTCCTGCACAAGCTGCGAGCCGTCATAAACAAATCGCGTTAACGTTGCGTCCCAATAGCTCGTGTCCGAATTGTCGTTCCAACGCTGCCAGATTCGACCGCGCCCGTCATACGACAAATTCCCGCGCACATCCGATGCGGCTGTGTGGGTATACGATTTCAACCGGGTGATTTTGTCGTACGTAAATGTCCACTCAGCCCTATTCGCAAGGCGCCTGTCTGCATCGGCCGGCACAAAGGCATCAAAACTCTCTGTCCCGGTCAAATTGTTATTCGTATCGTAAGTGTATGAACCACCCTGGTTCACCGTCACAGGATAGCTGCCGCTCGTCCGATGGCTTTCAGCGACTCCGGTGAGCTGATAACCATTCGCGTATGTACGCGTTTCCGTAAAAGCCCAACCGTGATTGTCGCTGAATTTAACAGTCAGCACATTGCCCCCAAGATCATATGTTTTCTGAACGTCCTGCAAAATTTCCATCCGGTCAGTACCCACATTGTATTTCAGAATTTGCTCTCGTGTCAATTGACCTCTGCCGTCGAATTCATATTTCGATTCATACCTTGACGACTTCGACTCATCCACCGCACTGTCCAGCACAACTTTCCGCACAACCCGCCCGACGTCATCGTAATGAAATTGTATCACATAGTCCTCGGGCCCGTAAGTGGTGTCGGTCGCGGCGCTGGTTACAAAAAAATCCAGATGTAGGGTGCGCTGCTTGCTGCGCCAGGAGAGGGCTAAGTTCAATTCCTGCTTCCGTCCTTCCCGTTATTCTCCCCACTCACTCGGGATGGCGCGTCGGATGCCTTTCTTCCTGTCCGATTTCGCCTTCCTCGCTATCTCCCTGATCTCCGTCTCCATCCCAAGCTCTTTCATCAGCCGGGCTTTATCCGGATCGCGCGGACGGTGGGTGATGATCCTCGGATCGATCGCCTTCAGAAGTGCAAGGTTAAATGCCGCCGAACTCTCGAACTCCCTCTGAATTTCCTGCCAGATCAGAATCCGCATTGACTCTCACCTTTCTTCATGAATTGGATCAGTGCCGCCGCCGCTTCATCGGTCCCGATATCGTTTATGACCAGGGCACGACTGATATCCTGCACCGGACGATAGAAGTCCCAGAGATCTTCATCACCGATACGTTTCGCCATGCGGGTTTCATCGATCCGATCCCTCTGGTGGAACGAAATCAGAAACGCGTTGAGAATATCGAGCGTCGAGCTGTGGCGCTTGTAGCTCTTTAGCCGCTTGGCGATACAGTCTTCCGGGCTTACAACCAGCAGGGGAACCTTGTTGTAAACCAGCTCGATGGGTTCCTCGTTGGCATGCAATACATCTGAATGAATTTCCACGAGGGCCGATATTAAACGATTCACGTAATGCTTCGATCCCTCCGGCAGCTCAAATCCCAGCAGTTCCAGCGCTTTTCCGGTAATTTCAGTGTCAGGGGCGATAATGTCGAGATCACCCGTCGCGAACCGTACACACGCGTAAAATTCAACGGCTCCCCCGCCAACGAGAACCGGACGGTCGCCGCCCATCAATGTTGTAGCCCTCGTAATGACGCTCAGGAGAAAGATATGACGCTCCGGCGTGGGCTCCATCAAGGGATAATCGGTGATCTTCTGCCTTAGCTTTTCAATCGCCTTGTCAGTGTTTACAGTCATTGCGCTCGATGATCAGATATCCTTGCCGTTCATACAACCTGGTGTTTTATCCAGGCGGCTCCTTTAACTTTTATACTAAACATAAGCGTAATCCAATTCCATACTCCAAATCATACCGTATTTTTATATGGTATCACATGGCGGACGAAATTTTGTGCATGTCCCTATCTACAGTATCGATTTTAAAAGGTATTTTTATGATGTTTTAATCAAACATAACCCGATTTTATGTGTTCTAAAGTCAGCCCCGCAAGGATACTAATTCAGCCCGAAGTCCTATAGAGGCCCACATGCTCAGCATTCCATTCCTTAATTCGAAACGTAAAACTTCTATTGAAACTAAAAATCAAACTCCCGACTGGGATGCCCTTATCTCCAATGCTTACATGGCTCTGCGCGGTAACGAACCTCGAAAGGCCCACTCCCTGATCTCACCCTGGATCGAATCGAGGAGTGCGCCCGTTGAACTTCACAAATTAGCGGGTCTCGTGCTTACCGCGCTCGGAAGGCACACAGAATCGATTGATGAATTTGAAAAATTCCTGGCAAAGCACCCGAATTCCGTAAAATGCCTCCTCTCTGCAGGCCTCGCGGCAGCCCGTGTACCCGAACTTCAATGCGCGACCAAATATTTTAACCGCGCGATTCGTACAATCACAGGACGGGCACGGACTCTCCTTGAACCACTCCTGAAAAAAGACCTGTTCGACGTCCTCGCGATCGTGGATCTTGTCAACGAAGTCGAATCCAATCCTGAAGATAACGATCGACGCCTGGCGCTTGCACTCGCGCTGGGTCGCGCAGGACATTTCAAAGCTGTTGAAAGATTCCTCCCCGTATTGGATTAAGCGCTCACTGGACTTCCTGTCAGCTACTCATTCCCATCCGATATCCTCCGGGGCAACTTCCCACACCTTCCTGTCCACGCTCCACATGTTCGGGCCGCCGATGTAAGGAACCCGAATGTCGACATTGTAGATAGTCATCGAGTTGCGGTCGACCGCGAGATAATATCCCCCGAAATTATCGCCAGGACTGGACTCGACAAATAAGATTGGCGGGAGTGGGGAGTCCCGGACATGTTCGTACCATGGAGTTGCAATCGAGACAGCACAAATCCCGGCGAGATCGATATCCAGCCGGCCCGATACTTCCGCCGCCCAGTTCAACGTGTCCGGATTCAAAGTCGGCATCGGCTCGTTCGGGTAATACCTGAAATACCGCGCAACATGATTATCAAGACCCGGCTGTGTTTCAGAATAGCAGGTTATCCTGCATGTAATTGTGCCCGGGTAAGGATCGTTGTCGTCCGGGATGGCGGGATTATTCGATGAGCACGCGAGTCCTGCGATAACAAGGCCGGTAACGAGTACGATTATGGACAAGCTCCGGAGCATTTTTTTTCGGAAATAAATGAAAGCGATTGATATCTGGAGTTAATTAACGGCCTACGATCAACCTGACTACATCGTTGTAAGCTACCAATGCCGCGAGCATGATAAGAAGCGCGAATCCTGCCAGATGTATCAGGTTTTCAATTCTCGGCGTAATCACCTGGCGCTTCAGGATTAACTCGGGGATCATGAAAATAATCCGACCACCGTCCAGTGCCGGGAATGGGAGAAGGTTGAAAATTGCCAGGTTGATGGAAAGGAGAACCATCATGTTGATAAGATCGACAAAACCGCTTGTCGCCGCCTGGTATGTGTAGGTAACTATTCCGACCGGTCCGGCGAGGTCCTTGATACTCGCTTCTCCCGATATCAACATCCCGAGAGTCATGAATATAAAACTGGTAATATCGACAGCCTTCCTGTATCCGGTAGCCAGGCTGTTCAGAAAACCCGATGAGAAGTATGTTGTCCTGAAATGCAAGCCTCCGAAGAATACCTTGAGTTCCTTCAGGTCCGATCCTTCACCGGGAATCGGGACAGTAAAAACTCTCTCGCTGGAATCGGATATTGCGACAATCGTTGTCGATTCGCCGAAATGTTTCTGGAATTCCAGGAACGCGGCGATTCCGTTCGGTGTCGGGACGCCTGCCACTGACAGAATCTTGTCCCCATTACGTAATCCTGCCTGGTAAAGGCGGTGGGTAAAAGGAAGATTTGTAAGAACCGGTATGGATGCATCGTCCATGTAGACCTGGATTCGTGAAAAACTGGTGTCGGGCTCGAGATGGGCTGTGTGGGTTCGTCCATCCCGTTCGTAGATCAGGGTAATAGCTTTCACAGGATCCGCCCTGGACTCTTCAATCTCGGACCAGGTCCTGAGTTCCCCGCCAGCCAGGACGTCACCCGATATCAATCCTGTATCATCCGCAATTCCCCCCTGAAGAACCTGGGTAATAACATGGTTACCATCATAGAAGAAACCAAACGATGAGTACGTGTTACGATTTATCTCACTGTTAAAATAATCAATTTCGATAAATTTCCGCCTGTAATCCCTGTAGACACTTAATTTCATCAGGCCGCTTCCGGAGTCAACCTCGAGCCGGTGGGACGGAAACCTGAGACCATCGACTACCAGAAGGATGTCCCCGGGAAGGAGGCCCGCCCTGCCTGAGGGTGATCCGGGTTGGACATGGATAACCGACCCGTCATTCATGTAAATAAACCCAAGACGGCAGAAATTGCTGTCCACCAGCCTGAGCTGCTGTGGGATAACCGCTACATCGAACTCCTCGTTGCCTCGAATTCCACTTAAATAAAGCGCTTCTGCCTGGTTGAACCGAACGGCTCGAAGGAGATCGTCTGTCGATGCCAGTTGGGCGCCGTTCAGGTGGGTAATGATATCGCCGGTCATGAGTCCCGCAACATCGGCAGGACCGCCCGGGATTATATTTCCAAGCTCCGCCGCAGGGTACCCGATAGTAATCCCCATGATGAAAACCATCAGAATCGCAATCAGGAAATTGGCGGTTGGGCCTGCGATTATAACCCCGAATCGCTGATAAAGCGGACGGTTTACGAACGCACGTGGATCATCCTTCGGAGCGATTGACTCGTTAACTGGGATCTGCTTCGGACTTTCGCCATTCTTCGCCTGCTTAGCCGCTTCCTCTGCCTGTTTCTTGAGCTCCTCCTCGTCCTCCACGTCCATTCCGTAAATTTTACAATACCCGCCAAGCGGGAAAATATTCAGGCAGTAAGTGGTCTCACCCCTCGTAAATGACCATAGACGCCTCCCGAATCCGACCGCGAATTCATCGACCCTCATTCCGGACAGCTTGGCTATTATGAAATGTCCATACTCATGACCGATGATAAGTACGCTCAGGAGTATGATGATTTGCAGTACTCGCCATCCGCTCAGGAGGATATCAATAATGTTTTGAAGAATTTCCAATTTCTAAGTTCTCACCCAATTATTGGGATGCAAATTAATTATACTCACTTAACCGCGGAGTAACCTATAATTAATCCTATTTAGTATCACGATTTATCTGAAAAACTTTCGATACACTCTGTTTTACGTGTTCATGAGCCCATTGATCGGCCTGGATTATAGCTTCTTCAGTTGGCTCCATGACATCGTGATGGTCCAGCGCGGACTGGATCAGGCTCGTAATTGCTGGGAATTTGATCTGCCCTTCCAGGAACATTTTTACCGCTTCCTCATTAGCTCCACTGAGTACACAACATGCTGTACCGCCTAGTTTCAGCGCTCGCCTTGCAAGGTTCAGAGCGGGGAATTTCTCCAGATCGGGCTCAGTGAATTCAAGTGTTCCTTCTTTCACAAGATCGAGCCGCCGTGCGGATGTCGGCCTGCGTTCCCCGCCGAGAAGGGCGTACTGAATGGGAATCTCCATTGTTGGATTGGACATTTGAGCCAGCATACTGCCATCGGTAAATTCGACAAATGAATGAATAATGCTCGCGGGATGAATCAGCACATCAATTTTTTCCGGCGGCAACCCGAATAGGTAATGTGCCTCGATTATCTCAAGCCCTTTATTTACAAGGGTCGCGGAGTCGATTGTGATTTTCGGACCCATACTCCAGGTCGGGTGCGATAACGCCTGGTCGATAGTGATTGACTCGAACCCGGAAATATCAAGATCGCGGAACGGCCCTCCGGAAGCGGTTAAAACCAGTCTTGAAATGCCCTGATGGTCCATGTTCCCGCCAAGGCATTGGAAAATTGCTGAATGTTCGCTGTCTATGGGCACCAGCGAACCATTCCCATTTTTTAAAAGGTCCGTGATGATGTCCCCGGCCATCACGAGGCTTTCCTTGTTCGCGAGAAGGACCTCGAGATTCGATCGAAGGGCAGCGAGAGTGGGACAAAGCCCTGCACCACCCACAAGTCCGTTTAAAACACTCGTGACGCCTGGCCAGGTTGACGCTTCAATCAGCCCCTCCGAACCATGTGCGATTCTGGGAGGTTTTACCTTGCCATGGAGCAGCCGCTTCAAATCTGATGCTTCGCCAGGACCGGATACGGATACCAGTTCCGGCTCGAATTCATGTATCTGCTCCGCGAGCTTACCGACATTGCCCCCGCATGCGAGAACGCTGACCTTCAGTACGTCAGGGTTACGCGCAATGCAATCAAGAGCCTGGGTTCCGATAGAACCTGTCGATCCTAGTATTGAGAGGATTTTCATACGACAAACACCGTTGGGTAGCGAGCGACTATGATGTTAACATAAGGCCGGGAGTATTGTCATGCCAACTCCCCGGAATGACAAAATTTAATAGTATATATCTTAAATAATGATTATTGAAGCAATAATAAAAAAACCCGGATTAATTTATTGAGAAACCGAGTATCTTGTATTACAATTGCCCCTGTTCCATAGATATGCTGTTTGTATGTTAGCATGCCATGTATAAAGGAATTTGAAACGCAATCCTGAATTTGGGTTTAAATTTCAATCAGGAGAAACCATACGAATTATTTGTCTATCTTAAATAACCTTTAGCAGGAAGGCATCAGTAATGACCCCACATAAGAAAATGCACGATGTGTCGATTTCAGTCAGCAAACTGACTAGAATCCTGTCCGATTTCGTTCGACAGGAGATGGTGAAATCCGGCTATCGGAAATTTCATTCCACGACCGCCATGATTCTTCTACCCCTGCTTGAAAAGGAAGGCTTGACCCTGTCTGAACTTGCCAGAAACCTCCATATGAAAGCACCCACTATCACCGTGCTTGCCAACCGCCTTGAAAACAAGGGTTTAATTCGACGCCAGCGTGGCACTGAAGACCGGCGTCAGATGCATCTGTACCTGACCAAAACCGGACTCAACAAGGCAAAGGTCCTTCAGGGTGTCCAGAAAAAAGCCATCCAGCACATGGTAAAGGACCTGAACGTGGAAGAAGTTTCCATGACCCAAACAACCCTCGCCAGGATTATTAACAACATCCATAGTACATTGAACTGATTGTCGGTTATAATACCCTCCAGTAGCCTGGATGGAAATTCCTTCCAGAGAATCCTGGCGAACTTGAATCTGGACAATTATATACCGATGGCTATTTAGGCCAATTCTATTTGAATTTGTCTGAATCAAGGGGACATGCCATTTTTCTCCAGTGATAAACCTGACTTTACCATTGCATATCAAGGGAAAAATGCCTTGTCCCCGATGTTCGCAGGTTTGGAGCGCCTTATGGTCACAAGACGCGAGCGGGAAAAAGAAGAGCGCCGCAAATATATCCTGAGAAATGCACAGGCCCTTTTTGCCGAGAAGGGGTATCTCGGGACTTCTATGGCTGAAATTGCAAAAGCAAGCGAATTTGCTGTCGGCAGCCTGTATTCCTTTTTCAAAAGTAAAGATGAGATCCTTGCCACAATCTTCGAGCTCCATATCGAAAATGTCCTTGTCGAAGTTACCCGGTTAAAGGATAACGTCAAGCTTGAACCCCGTGAGAAGATCGAAGCATTTCTTGATTCCCTTATTCGTATCTATGTTGATAACCAGGATTTCTTCAGGATTTATATCGCCGAAGCACGGGGCGTTGAGTGGGGGGTCAGGACAGAGGTTGGGGAGTTTATCCAGAAGGGTACCGATCAGTACATACAAATCCTGAAGGAGATTTTTCAGGAAGCTATCGAAAAGGGTTTTGTAGATCCCGAACTCGATCCTGAATTCCTCGCGCATCTTCTCCGGTCGTTCGTACACTCGACTGTGATTCATTTTCTTTACAGCAAACGGGATTTAACCATGGATGAGCTGCTTGGTGTTGTAAGGCACATGGTTCTTTATGGGATCTGCCGCCGGGAAATTAAAGACCTGGAGCCGGTCGAGGGATTCCGGCTTTTTCCGGATACGAACATTTGACAGACGCTAAAAATCTGATATAATCCTTTTTGCTTTTAATCAGACATTTCCCTGCACTACCTCCTATATCCCCCACCGCCCGGTGGGGGAGCTCCATTTTAGGGGCGCGAACTTTTCGAGCTTTTTGTGTCTATAAAATAAGATATCGGTCGGAAATATATTTCAGGGCAAAGGGCGATCGATACCTTGACATTACTTTATAAATAATGTATATGATTAGTGACTAAGATGATTTTGATCTTAGTACATGAATTTGGCCTTTCCCTGCACTACCTCCTATATCCCCCACCGCCCGGTGGGGGAGCTCCATTTTAAGGGCGCGAACTTTTCGGGCTTTTTGTATCTATAAATAAGATATAGGTCGGAAATATATTTCAGGGCAAAGGGCGATCGACACCTTGACATTACTTTATAAATAATGTATATGATTAGTGGCTAAGATGATATTGATCTTAGTACTTAAATTTGGCCTTTCCCTGCACTACCTCCTGAAAAACCCCCGTCGCCAGACGGGGGTTCCCTAATTTAATTACATTCCCTGATAAAAAATTCGTTATACTTACACCTGGTGGCGACAATATGAGGTTTCTCCTTCTCTTAATAACACTACTCTTCTCCCTGGCCTGTGCGGTGGGGCCGACTCCGGAACGTGTCGGTTTCAATTACCCGGAAGCCGGTATCAGGTTCAGTCCGCGACGGCATGTGGTGTCCGACACGGTCCGCGCGAATATCGCATCAACCGAAAATCCCCCCTATTCTCTCGTTTGCCCACGTACGGCTTCCCAGATCGAAAATCCGAATAACAGGTTGCTTATGACCTGCATCAGGGGCGACTATTCAAACAATCTGCGGCCATTATTCGATGAGGTCAGCGATCTAAATTATGGAATCGACATACTGTACGAATTTGAGCTGATCGAGGAAAGAGAAATCGAGTTGCCCTGGTCGGGGCTTGAGACTGGTATCGGGACGCTGAGAATTCACAGGATGATCCCGATTCCCGGTGGTGACGGTCGTTACGCTTTTTCAATACTTCTCGCGCATTATGGAAATACGTTCGAATTCTCCTGGCGGGACCATGTCAGTGCACCCCCTGATGAAAAGAAGGAAGAGAAATTTTTCTACTGGACCCACGGCCTGAGATTTTACGAACCGCAGGTAGAGGAATAAGGATCAACAAAGGGGACATATCATGATAAAACAAAGCCAAAATCACACGGGGATATGCCATTTTTCTCCAGTGATAAACCTGACTTTACCCATGCGTATCAAGTAAAAAATGCCTTGACCCCGATGTTCCACAAATCCTTTTTCCCTTTTCCATGAAATTATCTTTAACTGAGTTTAGGGCTCCAACATTTCATTCTTACGATACCGGTTTGGTTTGGAATACGAGCCAGAGCAATGCCAGGTTCCAGGGAGGTCACTTGCTCCGTTTGTATTTTTCCGCCAAGTAAAGTCTCAACCATTTTTTTCTTATCAACATGACATGCAAAACAAATAGCAAGGCCCATTTCACGGGCAAAATTATAGCCTCTTTGATCAAAATCATCAGGGGATTGACTTAGCAGCCAGATACTCATTCCTTTTGATCGAACCTCTCTAACCATTGCCTGTAAAGTAGGTTGCTTGCATGGGAGATAGTTGTGAGCCTCGTCGATTACAATCACCAATTTCATTTTGCGATTACCATCTTTATCTAATCCCGATTCAGGCATTCTCATCGCTCGATAATGAAGGGCATCAAGTATTAAAAAAACTGCTAGTTTTCTTGTACCCTCAGGTAATCTGTGAAGGTCGATTATGTAGTTTCCATCCCAAAAAGGGCATTTTTTTAGTTTTTCAGCTTTCACGAACAAAGGAAAGTCAGCAAGGTCTCGCAATGTAGCTGTTAAGCTGTCGTCGCCCAAACCTTCATCTTCATATCTTGACATCACAAGTGATACAAAATCCTCGAGATCCGGAGCAAAACCATGAGACCAATATAGATCTTGCATGAAATCAATAATCCTCCGTCTCTGTTTTGGACCAAGTGTAGAAACTACGGAAAGGACAGTGTCATGAAAACGCCTTGCTGCAGACTTCACGCCAATCTCATCTGCAACTTTCCCAAGAGCCAATGGGGCTATAGGAATAGAATTAGGTCGGTCAGCACTGATAACGGTTGCTTTTGTATCTTTAACGAATTGGCTGTCATCAGCAATGTCACCTTTGGCGTAATCGAAAATTAGGAATGGTCCCCCTGATCTATCTTTACTAGCTTCGCGAAGCATCCGCAGGGCCAGCCTTGTTTTTCCAGTACCACTTCTTCCCATTATCGCAACATGAGGGGATGAACCTGGTCCATTAAGCACAACATGAACAGGGTCTCCGTTTGATGTGTTTTCACCTGGAATCAAAGAAAATGCATAGTTACCCTCATGGATTGGTGCTACTGAACCATCAGGAGATGGTGCTGTAACAAGTGCACGCCCGGCCAGCCGTCGAACCAGCTCATCGGTCCTCTTGCCAGATTTTTCGAATTCACGTCTTAAGAACCTGACTCCGCGCTCCACATGCAGCTTGACTATTTTCCCCACCTCATCTCTGCCGATCATGTCAGGAACGTGGCGTTCTCGCATCAAGGCCATAAGAGCCGCACGATGCCTGCCGAAGAACACGTCTTCGGGCATTTCCTGTCCTTTACTGTCCGTGTCTTCGTCATCCGGCAGTGACTCTTGTGATAGAGACAATCCAAAGGCTACCCTGCACCACACGTTAGGTCGGACGCCGCCTGACTTCCTCCGCAACATCTCAAGAAACTCCCTCGCTTCGGTACTAGTCTTGAATAGAGCCATGTGTCTGACCTCCTGTCTACTTGAAGAAACCCTCTTTAACAATAGTGTGGCCCGTACCCTTCTCAGCTTCCAATAGGTACTGACGAGCCACAAAGGGCTGAAGTCTTGATGCCCATTCCGGGGGCAGCTCGGTATCTGTGCACAGCACCACAACTTGCTTCCCCGCATTAGGAAGATACTTGAGAAAGATCGACTCCCTGTTAACTATGTCAAGTCTCCCCACGGGGGTATCAATAACAATAGGAAGAGAATAGCCCGATGTTTTTGCCAGTGCCCACAAAAGGGCATAGGCGTACATCTGTTTCCATCCTGCTGAGAATTGGCGCTTGAACGGATCTCTTCCACTCTTGTCATGCAGTATTATCTCAAAGGTATCTGGGTCAAACTCTATGTTTCCAACTATGTCGGTTTCTTTAGCAATTTGAGCGTACATTTGCTTGAAGTTGCCTTCTAATTGCTTTATACGGGAGGGTCTGAATTTTTCAATGAAATCGTCGAGCACATATAGAACTTTTTCAGCCAAGTCTATTTTGCGCAATGCGTCCGTACGTTTTTCCGTTCTCTGCCGCTGCTTCTCAATCTCCCGGTTGATGGACGCGAGATCGGACTGCAGTCTCTGACGATTACCTTGTAGTTCTTTCAGCTCTTGATCAAGTTGACCGATTTCCTTCTTGATGCGGCCCATGTTTTCAACAAGCTCGTCCACCAAGGGCTCGTCAGACATGACATCTAAGTCCTTGGTTATCTCTCGCAGGTGATTATCAATCAGGTTCCGTTGTCTGATGACCTCAGAAAGACCCAGCAACTGTCTGCCAGTTTCGTGAAGAGAAGTATGAATGTCTTGTGCCTCTTGGTCCGAGATGTCGTGAATGCGCCTATCCAGGGTTTCTGAAAGTTCGAAAACATCATCGGAGCATGACCAGTATCTGGCTTTGATCCAATCGCCTTGTCCAGTGCTTAGCTGACAGTGTTCAATTGCGCCCTCAGAGCCGTCTAACAAGGTATGCTCAAGTCTTGTAAGGCGAGTCTTGAGTTCACGCCTCGATTCATGCGTAGCTCCAAATGCACGCTCCGTTGCAAGCCTTTGGATCAGGGATTGCTGGAGCAAAGGAGAGAAGGATAGCGGAAGGTGGTCAATCAAAGCCTGGAGTGCCTGCTTATACTCATCCTGCTCACGCTCTAGGCGAGCCTTTTCAGCGAAAAGCTCATCTCGTTCAGCGGCCTTGGGTGAACCCAGGCGGCTTAACTCCCTTTTATCTCGGAGATACGCCTTGTCTAATTCAGTTCGCTCGTGTTCTATTTCCCTTTCTCTGGCATCCAGCCTTTTGAGGTCACGCTCGGTGTCATCTCTTTTTCTCAAGTAATCAATCGGGGTGTCCTCCGTGTTCTCAGCCGCTTCCTTTTCCAATGGGCGGATGACGGACTGCTTGATATCAGACCTTAGCTGCTTGTACAGGTCTATTTGGAGGATAGCCTCCACGGCAGCCGTGAATTCTTCTTGCTGCTCATCTTCAGCGAATTGCTGTATTCGCTCGCCATCGAAGAGGAAAAAGGACGCAATGTTATGCGGAATTGTATTTGCGAGAAACTCCTTGTAGGCAGGTGTATCATCCGTAATCATAACAAGTGGCTTCCCCTCCTCCTCGACTTCGACTTGCCAATTGATCAGTTGGCTGTCTGGGTTAACGATTGTCCACCGTCTGATGATGCGCAAGTCACGCGTAAAACCCTTGCCTTTGACAGTTAGCTCAAGCGCAACGTGAAAATCGTCTATCCCTTCGGAGCGCGCATCACGATTTAGCCGCTCCCAGACGGCACGGATGTAAGAAGGCTTTTTATTGATGTTGGGCAATTCACCTATGTCATATAAAGTATAGTAAATGGCCTCCATGAGCGTTGTCTTACCGACGTTATTCTGAGCACCGATGAGGACGAGGTTCTTACCTTCCTCAGGGAATGTGCGAAGGTTGAGGCGGTGCGTTCCGTAGAAGGCTTTAAAATTGCAGACCTCAAGCGCGTTGAACCGGACCTCTTGCCACAATGCCACGTTAATCACCTGCCTCGTTAATGTAGTGCTCGACGATGGTCCTTAGGTCGTCCGGCAACCCCGTGCGTCTACGCATTGACGCATACTGCTCTTCAGTCTCCAGCAATGTAGATAAGAGCTTGAAAGGGACGTTGTGATGTTCACAGACGTCGTATAGCAATTTCTCCTCCTCGCTTAGTTGCGCATAAAATTCTGTGGTTGACATTGGCACTGGAACCTCCTCGTAAATTGCGCGCCAAATCTGACGCAACAAATAAGGGTGTAGACCGTCTTTGATCCATATGTCTTGAATGGCTGCAAGTTCATCGCCGCCTATTAGATGATATCCAGAAGTAAACTGAGCTTCAAGTAACCTTTCAAGTATATCTGCTCTGGTTGAATGAGTAAAGGGGCCCGGACCTTCGCGTCCATCCCGTCTTATACCCATGCGCTTCGTTAGGTCATCACGAATCTGCTTTAGGTAATCCCTAAGTTCTAACAATGGCTCTAAAGTTTCATCTCCGCTGTCTACTAAAGCTTCCATAGATTTGTCTCTATCTATAACAGTGCAAGTCCAGCAGCCAAACCTGCTATTCCCACACGGCGGAGTTGATGTATCCAGAACCATTGGGCATTCTCCATCTTGGGAAGCCTGACGATATAATGCGACAAGGTTTCTATTGTTTGAACCACAAGGATTTGGCACCTGAAGCAGATAAATCCAAACCTGTTCTGTTGTAAGATTTTCAATTGGAGTATAAATCCAAGCTTGTGAAATATCGGGATGTGGACGAAATAACTCACCAGCCATACGGTTTTTATTAAGAGTTTGGGCTCTAGTGGAGCTTTCCTGAAATCTGGCACCCAATACAACAACTACATCTCCAACATCATCGACTCGCTCCCGAATATAAGCAGATACAGGCCTAATTTTTAGTCTATCGGTACACCAACGAAACCACCTGTTGGGGGAAGGATAACCTCTGCCTATTAAGTTAACCCAAAACGAGTCATTTAATTCCGGATAAACCATTGAACAGGTTATAGGCAGGCCATCATTCCTTGCTGCAATTTCTATTCGTTCAAGCTCAAGCTTTATTTTTCGTTGGATGTATGGAGCTTCTACGCGAGTGTCGCTACACAAGACATATATTGATTTATGCCTTTCACTTACAGGAAGTCTTAACAGAGCGTAGTAGATTATTTGCAGTAAAGCTGTGGAATCTTTTCCCCCTGAATAACCTACTATCCACGGACGATTGTCTGTACGGTAAGCATCACAAATATCATCCATTAAATCTATAATGGAAAATGATTCTTTTTTTTTTGATGTTACTTGTGTGGGCAATGTAAAATGAAACTATACATATGTATGAGGAGAAATCAACAGGTTTCCACCGATTCACAGTCTGAAAATGATAGAATCCCCTATCTCGGTACGGGTATCTTATCCACGATCCTCGCTATTACCTCGTCCGGGCGGATGCCTTCGATCTCCGCCTCGGGACGAATCAGCAACCGGTGGCGGAGAGTTGGATATGCAAGCTCCTGTACATCGTCCGGCACCACGAAATCCCGTCCCCTGCACGCCGCGAGTGTCTTGGACGTTAAGAGCAAAGTGATCGCCGCGCGGGGGCTTGCGCCCAGAAGAAGGTCGTCCTCATCACGCGATGACCTGGCGATTTCATTAATGTAGTCGAGGATCGATTCGTCCACCTTGATCTTTTTGATCTCCTCCCTTACCGCCATGATCTCTTCCCTGCCGGCCACAACATCGATCCCTGCTTTATCGAGGTCCTTGATATGGAATCCCATGTGGTAGCGCTTCAGAAGTTCGAGTTCCTCGTACTTATCCGGGTAATCGATGATGAGTTTAAAAGTAAAGCGATCGAGCTGTGCTTCGGGGAGCGGGTACGTGCCCTCGTACTCGATCGGGTTCTGGGTCGCCATGACCGTAAATATCGGTGACAACGCATGCTCCTCTCCCTCGATCGTCACCCTGCGTTCCTCCATCGCTTCCAGAAGAGCGGCCTGGGTTTTCGGGGGTGTCCGGTTGATCTCGTCGGCAAGGACAATCTCGGTGAAGATCGGACCTTTTTTTAATCTGAATTCCCCTGACTGGGGTTCGTACACGGTGGTACCGATAACGTCGGACGGCATCAGGTCGGGTGTGAACTGGATTCGGTTGAAATCCGCGTCAAGGGTCATCGACAACACCCGGGCCATGAGGGTTTTCGCGAGTCCCGGAACGCCCTCCAGGAGCACATGTCCACCTGTCAGCACCACGACAATGAGATTCTGGAGAACCTCATCCTGCCCGACAACGGCTTTCGCCATTTCGGAAGTTATTTTGTCCATGAATTCCCTGGCTGTAGGCATGGCAGGATTGTAACATAAAATATTCCCCAATCTTTACAGCGAAACGATCGGGTAATTATTCACAATTCAGCCTCATCTCATTAAATAACATTCGAATCTGGATCGATGACTTCCACTTATACCTGTCAGAACAATTCTACTTGAAGCTACATTTATCACACGAAACAATCAACACCGGGGACAGGCACTAAGATTTACCGGGGTCCATAAAGAAGGACCGACCTCTAACCTAACCGGTA
>CBDURU010000031.1:0-30617 GCA_965369865.1 uncultured bacterium
GCACTGCCGTGCTGTTCTACGGAGATTTGTGGTTAATGTGGTTTTTCTGTAGACGCACTGCCGTGCTGTTCTACGGAGATTTGTGGTTAATGTGGTTTTTCTGTAGACGTACTGCCGTGCTGTTCTACGGTGATTTCATTTCTTACTTTAATAATAATCATCCGGAAACCTGTAAATCAATCCGCGGTGGCCAAAAATGGTTAACACCTGGTATACAATGCAACTGATGGGTTCTATTCAACTCATAAATTAGTGGGTGACAAGAAAACTATGGCACAATCGAAAGACAAAAGGAAAGATCCAAATCAACCGATAGGACCGGCCCCCGGAGAAAGGCCGATAGGTACTTCAAGTTCATCATCATTATTTTCCCAAACCGGTCCTGTCCGGATGGATTCAAGCAAAAAAGAAACATTGGCGCTTGGAAATATTGGGGGCACTGAATATAAGTCATCCGCGCCCGCATACGAATCTCCAGCACCTGTCGTAGATGCTGTGCCGGAGATGCCTCTTCCTCCGCTAACACTTGAACCGGCACCCGAAACCATGATTCCATCGATTCCCGGGCGTGAGAAGACTCTGAATGCCCGGGTACCGAGTTCGCCGACCAGTTGGAGTTCTTTAAAAACACAACCTGATATCCAAACCTCCGCCTTCGTACATCCAGGGGCCGTAATAATGGGCAATGTCATTCTGAAGGAAAGGGTTACCGTTGCCCCGGGAGCGGTTGTGCGAGCTGATAATGACGAGCCGATTTATATTGGCTCGGAATCCAATATTCAGGAAGGTGCGGTTTTAAAGGACCTTCCCACGAAAATAGACAGGGTGTCCATTTCACAGCGGGTTGTCGAAGTGAATGCGGAGAAATTTTCATTATATGTTAACAACCGCGTTTCTATTGCAGCCCAGGCCCAGGTTCACGGTCCTGCTTACATAGGTGAAAGGGTTTATATCGGAATGCAGTCGCTGGTTTTCTGGGCGAGGATAGAAAATGATGTGGTGATAGAACCGGGATGCCTCGTGATGAATGTCACCGTTCCGTCGGGAGTATTCATACCTGCCGGTCTGAAGGTAACCAACCAGGCGATGGTGCGGGACCTTCCACCCCTCACATCCAAGTACCGATTTCATGGTATTTGTGAAGAAACGGTCAAGGCCAATCTGGAAATGCTGGACGGTTACAGGTCGGTTTATCATTAATATTTTTAGCAAGTATTAATGGTGGCACGGCTTGATTTGTTGTGTTATAATCTCGATTTCCATGGGGATTTATGTTCCCATGCAGTATGTGTATGTTGTTTTTTTTGAATTAACATTATGAGGTCACACTTCATGCGACTATTTCCTGTTCTTTCAACATTAAGTTTTGTTGCTGTGCTTCTGGTATTGGGTGCCATACCTGCAACAGCTACCCAGGGAAACAGACTGGGCTATGATCTCGAGTTTTCCGAGTTCCTCCAGATCCAGGGCGCCAATATACAGCCCAGCGTTGTTTTCATCGAAACCCGTTTCACAAGGATTGTCCATGATCCGGCTGGTGTTGAACGTGAGATCATCGTTGAAGGTGATATGGCGTCGGGGTTCTTCTACAACAGGGATGGAATAGTAGTCACCGAATACACGATCATCCAGCACGCACCTTCGACATACTTTGCCCGGACTTCCGGGCGTCCCGCAAGTGAGGCGGATTACATTCTTGTCAGGTTACTGAACGGGCAGCAGTACGAGGCGGAGATTGTCGGGCTTGACCCCCCGACATCACTCGCTGTACTCAGGTGCATAAATATTTCACCGGAATACTCGATTCCCATTCCCATCGGTGACTCGAACGATGTAATTGTCGGGGAACCTATACTCTTAGTTGCCTACAACTTTCTCAGCAGACGCCGCATTAGTTACGACTTTGGAATTATCAGTGCCTTAAGGCCGAAATTCGCATCGATCGATGAAAGCACCAACCAGTATTTCCAGGTCAATGTTCCCAAGAACCCGGGTAACCAGGGCGGCGTGATCGTTAACACTGAAGGCGGTGTTATTGCTGTAATGACAAATATCGCGCCATACAGCGATACCACCGAAGTCCATTTCGGCCTTCCGATTGAAACCGTAGTGGAGGTTGTTGACGCGATCCTGGATGACGGTTCAATGCACCGCCCATGGTTCGGTTACCGTCTGCTTGAAATGAATCCCCAGATCGAGCGCGCTTACGAGATCATCCATGATATGTCGGGCGATGGATTAGTTACCGACATCGACAGGGATCTTTTCGAAGCGGAAAACGGAATCGACCTGAGGGAATGCCTGTTCACGATCTTTGTATCTGAAGACTCCCCGGCTGAGGATGCCGGCATTCGTGAGGGTGATATATTGACCAAATTTAACGGGATGCCTGTTGGAACGATGGATGACCTGTTAAATGAGATAGAGAAGTATCGAATCGGCGACAGGGTTACCCTCGAATGGATGCGCCGTGAATACACTGTCTGGGACCCGTATATCGCTGAAATTGAGATAGAGTACAGCGGCCAGCGTGATGAAGACGAAGAAGAGTATCTGTTCGAAATTTCAGAATAATTGAACCTGTCCGGCCCTGTATATGTCGAAAATTACACAGGCTTAAGATATTATGAATTATCCGTTTCAGCTTATATGATAATTCACCGGAGGCAAGAACCTTGAACCATTTCTTTCGAACACCAACAAAAATCGCCGCTTTGCTGATAATAAGCGCATTTATTATCATAACGAGCGCCTCGATTCCGGCAGTAGCGGATGAACGGATACCTTTGATGGACCTCGAAAGGGGTGGAGCACACTTCTTTGAAGAGGTTGTTCCATCTATAATTCAGGTCCACGTGGGTGGAGCCGGCTCCGGATATGTAATTGACCGTGAAGGCCATGCAATTACAAACTGGCACGTTGCCGGTGGTACTCCTGTTGCCGAGATTTCCTTTTACCACA
The DNA here is from genome assembly GCA_965369865.1 of uncultured bacterium. Classification (GTDB taxonomy): domain Bacteria; phylum JAJVIF01; class JAJVIF01; order JAPKYR01; family JAPKYR01; genus JAPKYR01. The sequence goes on from CBDURU010000031.1 coordinate 2,962, forward strand.
GCGAACAGAGTCTTCGTTCTCATGAGGCTTCGCGATATCGTGCAGTAGTGATCGCAACGGATCCCGCACTGGATCTAGCGATACTGAAAATTGATGCGCCTCCGGAGGTATTTCATCCTGTACGGCTCGGTGACTCATCACTAATGAAACCAGGTGATACCGTTGCTACGTTCGGTTCACCCGGCGGTGACGCGGGAATTGTCGACTGGAGCCTTAGAACAGCATTTCATGATTCATGGCTCGAGTTTTTTAACCTCAACCTGGGTGTTATTGCCGAGGTTATGAATTTTGAAGAATCTTTCATGTTTTTCAACAAAAGGGCTGATAGAGATAGAGCAGGTGTCAGGGATTATGGTTCCGCCGCCGAGTACATCTTCCATATCGATAGTGCCATTAACCGTGGAAACTCCGGTGGTCCCGCTCTGAATGTTTACGGTGAAGCGATCGGCACCAACACATGGGGATTCGACTGGTTGGAAAACATGGGTTTCAGTGTTCCTACAAACCTGCTCAAGAGAAGTGTTCAGGATATTATCGAATACGGCAGGGTGCGCCGTCCCTGGTGTGGAATTGCCCTTCATCCTGCAAGAGCGCCAAGGAGTGAAAGTAACCGTTATCTCGGCCAAACACTTGGCATATTGCCGAACGCCGGAGTATTATGGTTTGATTCTGTTCCCGATCGGTTGGAGATTCACACCGTTAATCCTTACTCACCCGCATATGAGGCAGGCTTGAGAGAAGGAGATATTATCAAACGTATCGACGGCCAGGTTTACGAGAATCTCTTTGATGTTTATTCTTATTTTCTCGCGAAAGAGCTGGACGATGAGGTAGTGATCGAATACGAGCGTGACGGCCATGGAATGCCTCCTGCGATTGTCGTGCTTGAAGAGAAAAAAACAAGGTACTTTGGCAGGGAAATTACAGCTTACGCCTTTGGTTCGTGGCATTATGAATGGACCCAGTACTCGGCCGACCTGACTTATTGACGATTTCCCGTAGCAGCCCATTTTGCCGATGGGACTTGGAGGATCTTAAGATATCATGCGAAAAATTACTTATATTGTTTCAATAATCCTGATCATGTTTATAGCAGGGCATCAAACCCTTGCCCAGGATACATCGAGTACCCTGGACCGGGAGGATTTCCCACCCGTTCAGGTCGCGGAGACTGCATCCGGTTGCCTGGTCACGGTTGAAAGTGTCGGCCTTCCATACGCGGGCTTTTCTGTTCTTAATCCATTTCAGAGAACGATCTCAGAAATTGGCGGGACTGGTTTTATCATCAGGTCGGACGGGTATATTATCGCGTCCCCGAGGGTTGTAAGGGACTCTGAGATTCTGACTGTCATTCATGATGGTATTGAATATGATGCTACTGTAGAGTTGATTGATGAGTATTACGATTTGGCACTCCTTAGAATCGATGCTACCGGTTTACCGACACCGATCCTGGGTAACAGCGATCTTGTCCTGAGGGGTGATCCAATCATAGTAATGGGTGCTCCGGCAGGTCTCGAGCGCACTATGACATACGGGTTTATTACGAATATTCGCGATTTCCGTATTTCCGGCCCACGGGGTTATGACGGTATGCTGGTTCTGGACGGGTTTGTCGTAGACGCCGCTACGCATACCGGGATGGAAACCGGACCTGTATTCAACAGTAACGGGGAATTAGTTGCTGTTGTCAGCCGCAAGGGCGTTGGACGGGGTCGTCCAATTGAGAATATCAGCTACTGTATTCCGGTGAATCTCCTTGCTCATTTGAGCGGCCAGATGATCGATGTTGGGAAAGTCTGCCATCCCTGGCTTGGTATTTTCCCGTACATTTATTACACCAGGTCCCTGGCTCTGTACATGGGGATCCCAATTAACGAGATCGATCCTGAGACAGCGGAAGCATACGATGTGGTTGGCATTCTTGTTGAAATGGTTGCCGATACCAGTCCCGCTGCCGAAGCCGGCATTGTTCGTGGCGATCTCATTCTTAGAGCCGATGACGTGCTCCTGAGAACTATTAAGGACCTTGAGGAAATCATTTTGAACAAACAATGCGACGAAACCCTTACCCTTACTATTATTCGTAATTTCGATATAAAGTATATTGACATCAATATTGGTAACAAGCAGGAAGATTATGGCAACATTTATTTCGCCTATGGCAGGGTTTCAATTTGATTTTCCGATGTGAGGTTTACGAAATCATCCGGGCTTCCGATAAGGGAGTCCGTTCTTTATTTGGCCTGTTGGAAAGTAAGTATTAAATCCATATTCTTTGTAACCAATTAACCCTTAATACATGATATAATACCCGCTTTGTATTGGCTTTTGATGGTGGAAAAGGGCATAAAATGATCTTTCTAGCAATACTGGATGGGTACGGCCTTGCTGATGGTACCGAGCATAATGCAATTCATGCAGCGAGTACTCCTTTCTTAGACCGGGTTTGGTCGGAATTTCCGAGCCGGCGGTTATTTGCCCATGGTGAGTATGTCGGGCTCCCGGTGGGCCAGATGGGAAACAGCGAAGTCGGGCATCTGAATATCGGTGGTGGGAGGAGTATCCGTCCCGACCTGGTTGTTATAAATGAGGAGATTGAGAGCGGTCAATTTTTCAGGAATAAGGCCCTGCTGGAGCTTATCACGAAAGTAAAATCCCGGAATGGCCGTCTCCACCTGATGGGGTTGTTATCGGACGGAGGAATTCATTCTCATATCAGGCACCTTGAAGCACTTCTCAAGCTGATCGATGAGAACGGTCCTGTGCAGACATTTCTGCACGCGTATCTCGACGGACGGGACACCGAACCGAAGGTCGCCGACAGGTATGTTAAGGAAGCCCAGGCAATGCTGGATTCCCACCCCGATATGCATTTTGCTACTGTCGGAGGGCGATCCTGGGGTATGGACCGGGATAATAACTGGCCCAGGATTGAGAAACATTATAATACGATCATTGGACGGAAGCCTGATCTCCATGCTTCCAGTGCGATGGCTGCGGTTGATGGTGCTTTCGAGCGTGGAGAATCGGACGAATTTGTTTATCCAACGGTTATTGAGGCTCAAAATGGTATTAACCAATATATAAATGATGGTGATGGGGTTATCCATTTTAATTTCAGGGCCGATCGTGGGATTCAGATGACCAGGGTGTTGACCGATGAGGATTTTTCTGAATTCGATGTCACCCACCGTCCGGTTATCGATATGGTCACGTTTACAATGTATGATGAGTACCTGAATGTGAATATTGCATTCGAGGGGGAAATACTTCAGGAAACATTGACTGAAATTGTTACAAGTGCTGGAAAAACAGTTTTGAAAATAGCCGAGACCGAGAAATGGGCACATGTGACCAGGTTTTTTAACGGGGGAGTGATGGAACCGTTCGATGGCGAAGACCGGATTCTCGTGCAGTCGCCGCTGGATGTCCGTCCGCACTATAATAAGAAACCCGAGATGAGCGCGTACGAAATTACCGACCGTGTTCTGGAATGTATCGGTAAGTACGACCTGATAGTTTTAAATTTTGCCAACGCGGATATGGTTGGTCATACCGGGATTTTTAATGCGGCTGTTAAGGCAGTCGAGACCATTGATAAATGCATTGAGAGAATTTACAAAGCCATTCGGAATTATGACGGCACTATGATTATTATTTCAGACCATGGTAATGCCGATGTTATGGTGGATGAGAATGGCGAGCCGCATACTAAACACACGACGAATCCGGTACCGTTTAATATTCTGGATGAACACAGGACGCTCAGGGAGGATGAGGGATCGCTCAAGGATATTGCCCCCACGATCCTTCACCTGATGGGTTTGGCAAAACCGGATGTAATGACTGGGATTAACCTGGTTATTGCATGAAATAAATGATGTAAATCAAACAAATATTTTATATATTTTGTCTAATACAACCGGAGAAATTTTATGGATTTTTCTTATTCTGAAGAAGAACTTGAAGTTATTGAATTAGTGAAACAGGTCGCTGATGAACGGTTAGCGCCGAGATCGAGAGAGATTGATGAGTCCGGCATTTTTTCAGGGGAGAATTTCCAGTTACTGGGAGAGCTGGGGATCCTTGGAGTGTTATTCCCGGAAGAATTTGGGGGAACCGATCTGGGATTCCTTACTTATGCCATGTGTGTTGAGGAAGTTTCCAGGGGTGATTTTAATACGGGTTTGACGATATCGGTTCACTCCATGGCCGCAAGTTCCATTTTGAAATTTGGGACTGAAGCCCAGAAGCAAAAATACCTTCCTGGTGCGGTCTCCGGCGAATTCCTTCTGTCATTTGCTTTATCTGAGCCTGACTTCGGTTCCGATTCAGCCAGCATTAAATGCCATGCCGAGAAAGTGGATGGTGGTTATTTATTTAATGGGAGCAAGGCATGGGTCACAAATGCCCCCGATGCGGACCATATAGTGGTTTGGGCGACCATCGATCCCAGTCTTACAAAAATGGGAATTACTTCTTTTATTTTAGAGAAGGGCATAAAAGGGATGGAGATCGGGAAGAGTGAATTAAAGATGGGTGGTAGAGGAACTTCTTCATGCGGGATAACGTTTACTGATTGCTTCGTGCCGCTTGAGAACAGGCTTGGTGAGGAGGGGAAGGGTCTCAGGACCGCGCTTAACAGCCTCTCCGGGGGACGAATCAGTGTTGCCGCAAACGCTACCGGTGTTTCCCAGAGGGCTATAGATGAATCGATAGCTTACTCCAAGAAACGAATTCAGTTCGAGGTCCCGATCTGCGAATTCCAGGGAATTCAGTGGAAACTCGCGGACATGGATACAAAATGTGAAGCCGGCAGGTTGCTCTACAGAAAAGCTGCCTACCTTAAAGACCAGGCGAATAGTGATATGTCGAAGGATCCAATCAAGGAAGCAAGCCAGGCGAAGTGTTTCGCGACCGATGCCGGTCTCTGGATTTGCAGCGAGGCGGTTCAGATACATGGCGGATATGGATATTCCCGTGAATACCCGGTCGAGAGCCTTATGAGATACATCAAGGCCACTCAGATTTTCGAGGGTACTAATGAAATTCAGAGAAACCTGATCGCGCGTGAACTGCTTAAAGATTGATGCCAGGAACCAAAGCGTTGAAAAGCTTTAATATAAAAAAAATAGGAAATGGTGAATCAGTTATGTCGGGGCTTAATAAAATTTTAATCGTGACTGTATGCCTGGTGCTGACCGCGATGCCGGTATCCGGTCAGAATTTCCTCGATAACATCGAACGCGGTAAGAACCTTTTTGTTACACATGCCGATATCGACCCTGTCACAGGGGACGTATTGATCATATCCAATTCGTGGCAGAACACACGGTATTCACTCAGGCGGTTCCATCCCGACGGTGAAGCGGTGTCGGATTTCGTACTCCAGAGGTTTGAGGCCTGCTGCGCGATCAACCCGGTTCTCGTTGCAGTTGCAGATGATGGGTCAATTTATACGGTCGAATATACCGGCCAGCTTGGCGGGTTTTTCATTTATAAACACGCGCCATCCGGGGAACTGGATATTGACTGGGGTGCCAGGGAGGGGATAGTTGAAGAAATTGATACCGGGGAGCCCTCGGATTACGCAGGCGGAGTTCTGGACGAGGATGATGAAGATGAAACTGGCGGTGGTTATGAAGCCGGAGAGACCAGGTTAACGGGAAACGCAGGAGGCGGCAGGTTCCACCATTATTTCACCGATCCTGTAGATATTATCCCCAGGGAGGATGGCTCGCTTCTCGTACTGGACAGGTCGGACAGGTATATCGATCTGATATCGCCTGACGGAAGCAGGATTTCCGAATTTATTGGCAGCCAGGGATATATCCCGGAACGACCGCAGCGACTGCTGATGGATTCCGGGGGTTACCTGTACCTTGTGGACTACTACGATGATTTCGATCTGAATCGTGGCGGGAAGACCGGTGTTTTTCGTTTCGATCCCGAGGGTAACTGGGAATTCGGCTGGGGTGAACAGGCGAGTGGTATCAATGATCCCTGGCGTCCGCAGGTAGACTTCATGACCCTGGTTATTGATGGAAACGACAACCTGATTGTCCTGGGCAGCGGTTTGAGCAATATTAATCATGGTGAAGTATATGTATTCGATAATGAATCCGGCGGGGAGATAATTCGCGGAAGGGTCGATTTTCGCCAGGGTTATGACAGCGAATTTTTGGGGATGGTTGGGAATCCGGAATCGGGTTTTCTTGTCCTGGACGCCTTTGCTTTCGATATCAAGCTGAATTTCTACGCATTGAACGGAAGCCTCGAAGAGCAGGTTAGAATCGACGATTTATATTACCTGGAGTGATTGCACTTTGATTTAATCAATAATGGAGGCATAACCGATACGTGTACTGGAAAAACTGGGACCGGATAGGGGCGGATGAAGCACGCCAGCGTCAGGCTGCGAGCCTGCATAATTTTTTGAAAACACAGGTTCTTAAGTACTCGCCATTTTACATGGAGATGTTCAAGCGTGAGGGTTTGACCGCGGACAGTATTCGGACACTCGAGGACCTCAGAAAAATCCCTTTTACAAGCAAGGTTGACATCGCCCCGACACAGGAAGACCCGGGAAAGCCCAGGAAACTTGTGCTGCAACCCGACCCGGACACTTACGCGTCGACAATCGGACCGGGAAAGAAATTAAACCTTCTAAAAAATAAAATATTAACGGGTCGGGAAATTAAAAAACAGGTGCTCGATGAGTACCTCCCGATTTTTTTCATCGCGACAACCGGACGTACCGCGCTTCCGACACCGTTTATGTATACGGCCCATGATTTGAAACTCTTCAATGAAGCGGCGCGAAGGCTTCTGACGACCGTGGGTGCGGTACAGGGGAAGGATTTTATAATGAGTATTTTTCCGTACGCGCCCCATCTCGCGTTCTGGATCGTGTACCAGGCGGGAATTCAAACCGGGAACCAGATGTTTCATACCGGCGGCGGCAAGATTCTCGGTACGGATAAGATCATTAATATGATCGAATCTTTCAAGGCGACAATCATTGTCGGAATCCCCGGTTATGTTTATCACCTGCTCACAAAAGCCGCTGAACGCGGCGCTGATTATTCGAAGGTCAGGGCTGTGATACTCGGCGCGGAGCGGGTTACTCCCGGTTATAAAAAACGTATTTCCCAGCTTCTGGAATCGATGGGAGCGAGTAACCTTCTAATCCTCTCGACACTGGGTTTTACAGAAGCACGGGTCGCCTGGATCGAATGCCCCACCGAAAACTCGCTTGAGTATTCAACCGGGTACCATCTTTATCCCGATTTGGAAATTTTCGAAATTATTGATCCGGACACGGGGACGCCTGTCGCTGACGGAGAGTCGGGCGAGTTAGCCTATACATGCCTCGACTGGCGGGGAAGCGTTGTGCTCCGGTACCGTACGGGTGATTACGTGCGTGGTGGTATTACGTGGAAACCGTGCCCTGTCTGCGGACGAACCTGCCCGAGAATGAACACTGATATTACCAGGCTTTCCGATCGGAACGAACTTCAACTGGGGAAAATTAAAGGAACACTTGTCGATTTCAATGAATTTTTCCCGATCATGAGCGATCACGAAGCTATCCTTGAATGGCAGGTCGTGATAGCTAAAGTTAACGATGAAGTCCACGGCCTTGATGAAATCCGGCTGAATTTGTGTCTTAAAGATGATTGCGACAGGGATCACGTGGTCCGGGAAATCGGGGTAACCATGATGGATCGGATGGAGTTGTCGATTGAGCGGGTCAATTTCTTCACTGCGAAAGAAATGTGCGACCTTCTCGAAATTGAACAGAGACCGAAGGAACTGAGGATCAAAGACACCAGGAAAGAGTTATAGCTTTACGGAGGCATTACCTTGAGACAGGCTGAAATTGAGCCCAAAAAAAGCCACAACATAGGAATCTGGCGAATTCTGCTTGGAATACTCGTTGTAATTATTGTTGCCCTTGCCGCGATTGCTACGAACCTCCCAGGGGTACAGCGATTGATGAACGATCCCGGCAGGATATTTGCCGGGGATGATGTCCTTGAGGATGCAGCCAGGGAACTTCAACGCGCGAATACCAGGATCGCGTCAAGGCCCGATGACGAATCCGCTCATCTGGACCGTGCCAATTCATATATTGCTTTTGGGTACCTCGAAGGAGCGAGGCTCGAGTTCGAACAATGGCAGTCCGGAGGAGGTAGCGAGTGGGGGGACGTGGGACGCGCAATTGATGAACTCAAGCTGAAAACCGATGAGATACGCGCGCTGCTTCACGATGCTGAACAGTCGGATTCCCCGTCGACAAAATATCCTCCGATTTACACACTCCTTAATGATATCGCGGATCGCTTCGCTGGGCTTCCCAAATACCGTGCACTTTTCCTGAAAGGATATCTTCTCCTGCGTGAAGGAAGAAAAGCCGAAGCCGAACCGATCTTCCGGGAAGAACTGGATCATTATGTGGTTCTCCATGACTATGTGATGTATAACCACGGACGGTCGTTGTCGGTGGCTGGAAACGAGGAAGCCGCACTCGGTAAATTCGATGACTTTCTCGTGGCTTACCCCTCGAGCAGAATCGCACCGCTCGCACATCTTGAAAGAATAAATATACTGAGAGACCTGGGCCGGCTGGAAGACGCGATCCAGGAATGCAGAAGAGCCCTGGACAGGTATCCCACAAGCCCGTTCGCCCCGAAAACACTACGTAAATGGGCGGAAATCTATGAATCGGAGATGGATTTCAATAACGGCGCTGATATCCGGGTACGTATCGTCCGTGAATATCCCGATAGCTGGGAAGCCGCTAATACAGTGGAAATGTTTTTCGGAGGCGTCTATGCCCTGCAACTCCTTGATGAATCCGAGCAGGTCGATATCGCATTTGCCGCTGTTGAGGATGATACACCGGAAGCGTCTGCATTTTTAGAATTGCTCAGCGAATCGGGTAACCTGTCCCCTGAGGAACGGTCGAAAGCCTGCCATGGAGTCGCGCGATGCGAGTACATTTTCGGACGGTATTATGAATGTATCGACTGGGCGCGAAGGGCGAGGACCCTGGCTCCGGGAAGCGAATGGGCCGATCGCGCGGGAATTCGTATCGGCCACGCGTACTGGCGTCTCGATAAGATCAGCCTCGCGAAAGCGGCTTACCTTGAAGTAGTTGAGGGCCATGGATCCGTCGCATCGGTCGCCGGGGAAATTCTCTGGCGGAAAGCATACAACGATTCCGACATCGATCTCACCGGGGATGTCTGCAGGTACATTGTCGACGAATACCCCGATAGCGATGAAACTCCCGCCGCTTTAACAATGCTCGCGTATCTCGGCTGCCGCGAGGGGCGTTACCAGTCGGGCAGGGGATTTGCCGAGAGTTGCGTATCGGCGTTCCCGAATGATCCATCGAGCGCCGAGGCCGGATTCTGGCTCGCGCGGGCGCTTCAGGGTCTCGGCAGAAATACTGACGCGCGTGAAGCGTACGAGGAACTTTCGCGACGGGTGCCGTGGAATTTCTGGGGTATCAGGGCGGGGGAAATTTCCGATACCTTTGGAGAAGACTACGAGGCGCTCGACCCATTCGGTTTCGATCCGTCACGGGCAGGTAATTATGATGGCAGCCTGGCAGTCGCTCTGGAATTGTATGATGCCGGTGTTCTCGATCTTGCGGTTAGTGAATTCAGGCTGGCTGTTGAAAATGGGGAGCGGGGCGCTCAAGTTGGACTCGCACTTGTTTTAACCGAACAGGGATCGCTCCAATCCGGAGTGCGTGAACTCAGGAAAGCTGTCGCGACCGGGGACCAGGCATATGTCACACCGGCACTACAGGAAAGAATTCTTGATGAATTATATCCTCGTCCGTTTGTGGATTTAATTCGTGAAGCTGCATTGGCACACGATGTGCATGCCAGTTGGATATGGGGTCCGATGCGGCAGGAATCGTGTTTTAATCCCCGTGCGCTTTCGAGTTCCGGCGCCCGTGGATTGATCCAGATCATGCCGGATACCGGACGATTTATTGCCGACCGGCGCGGCTGGGAAACGTTCGATCCGGAGCTGCTCTGGGACCCGGAGCTGAATATTGATTTTGGAACCTGGTACATATCATACCTCAAGGGTGTAGTTGGCGGAAACCGTCTCCTTGATGTGCTCGCGGCTTATAACGGGGGCCCGGGACGTCTGACGAGGTTGCGGGACCAACTGCCCACACGGGATGACGACATCTTCATAAGCGCGATCCCGAATGATGAAACTCGTAATTTCGCGCATTGGGTTTATACTAACGTAAGGATGTATGATGTGATCCTTGAGCGCGAAGGATTCGAACTGGTTCCATTTTGAATGTCGCTCAATCGAAGAAAGTGAGGCAAAGTTAGCACATGTGTGGAATTATCGGATACATCGGCGACAAACCGGTCGTGCCATTGATAATCGATGGGTTGAAAAAAATGGAGTACCGTGGCTATGACTCCGCGGGAATCGCCCTGTTGACGGAGAATGATTTTATCGTTCATCGTGCCCAGGGAAAAATCAAAGTTCTCGAAAATTTAATAGCTCGGGAAAAACTGTCTATGACAATTGGGGTCGGTCATACACGATGGGCGACCCACGGTGTGCCGTCCGAGGAAAACGCGCATCCGCACCGGGATGACAAAAATAAAATTGTCGTTGTGCAGAATGGGATCATTGAAAATTTCCTCGAACTCAAGGATAAACTCAGAAAACTCGGCCACGAATTTTCCAGCCAGACGGACACGGAAGTAATCCCGCACCTGATCGCGGAATATTTTGAAGGGGATCTCCCGTCCGCGGTCCGCAAGGCTATCAGGGAACTGAAGGGTGCGTTCGCGCTTGTGGTTATGTCATGGGAAGATCGAAGGCTTGTAGCTGTACGCGAAGGTCCTCCGATGATTGTCGGGCGTGCGAATAATAACAAGAACGGGATCGGGAGTGGCACCATTGCGGCGAGCGATATCGCCGCGATCCTCGAACATACACGAAGCGTGTATTTTCTCGATGACGGGGAAATGGCTGTCCTCGACGAAGATTCTATCGAGCTTACCGATTTCGATGGTAACGCGATCGAGAAAGAAATTACCAAAATTACATGGAATCCTATCCAGGCACAGAAGGACGGATATCAGCATTTCATGCAGAAGGAAATCTTCCAGCAGCCGGAGGCTCTGAGGGACACGATAATCGGGCGGTTCGATCTTGAGGCGGGAGAGGTAATCCTCGATGAGTTAGCCTCGATTGAGAAAGAGAATTACTCGAACTTCAATCATGTTTTATTGACCGCGTGCGGGACGGCCTGGCACGCATGTCTCGTTGGAAAGTATTTGATCGAGAAATTCAGCGACCTGAGGGTCGAGGTGGATTACGGCAGCGAATTAAGATACCGCGATCCGAAAATTGATAAAAATACCCTTTTTATATCGATTTCCCAGTCCGGTGAGACCGCCGACACGCTCGCGGCAAACAGGACTGCCAGGGAGAAGGGTGGAACGCTTGTCAGTATCTGCAATGCCGTTGGAAGCACAATCACGAGGGAGTCGGATGCGGTTATATATACTCGCTGCGGCCCGGAGATAGGTGTCGCTAGCACAAAAGCGTTTACCGCGCAGCTTGCTGTGCTTGTCCTTCTGGCACTGAACATCGGAAGGAAAACCGGGGTGATCGGCAAAGACAAATGCAGGGGTATCCTCCAGGAGCTTATCGAGATTCCGCAACTTGTAAGGCGTGTACTCAAACAGGATGCTGACCTTAAGGAATTTTCAAAGCATTACCGTGACAAGCAGGATTTTCTCTATCTTGGAAGGGGAATTAACTATCCGATCGCGCTTGAGGGAGCTTTGAAGCTGAAAGAGATAAGTTATATACACGCGGAAGGATATCCGGCGGGAGAGATGAAGCACGGTCCGATCGCGCTTATCTCAAGCGAGATGCCAATCATGACACTAGTGACCCAGAACAATGTTTACGAAAAAACCCTGTCAAATCTTATGGAGGTAAAGGCAAGGGATGGGGAGGTAATCGCAATCGCCGATGAGGGTGATGAGCGGATTGGCGAGATCGCGGACCATGTGTTTCATGTCCCGAAAGTGAGCGAGGTTTTATCACCAATACTTTTGACTATTCCACTTCAGTTATTCGCGTATCATGTCGCCGTTCATCTTGGTTGTGATGTAGACCAGCCCAGAAACCTCGCGAAGAGCGTAACGGTGGAGTAATTGGTTTAGATTGAATAAATAGTTCCAACACCGGGGACAGGCACTCAAAATTACCGGGATACATAAACAAAGGGCTGACCTTTAACATAGCCGGTAATTTTGTGAGCCAGTCCCCTATACATAAATATTTATTCCCTATACATTAATTTTTCTCACTTCTACAACATTGATTATTGGGTTTCCGGAAAGACTTCTCGATTTACCGGGTAATATTTCCTGATAAGGGGACTCACGGATCAGGGGACTGGCTCACGATTTTACCGCTAATACACTAGTTCCATTTCTTTATTGAGTACCGCGGTAAAATCGAGTGCCTGTCCCCGGCCTTCAAATCCCAGTGTCCCCGGTCTTCCAATAAAAGCACCATTCCTCCCTGCACCCATTTGTCCCTTTTTTCTTTGATTTTATCCCCTTAGATTGTACAATGCCCATTATCAGAGAGAATCTTTTATCCCTCAGGTACAGAATGAAACACAACGACATCGTCACTATCGGCAACGGAACTGGCCAGGGTGTTATCCTCCAGGCGTTGCGGAAAATTACCGGCCTCGACCGTGTCACCGCAATCGTCGGCGTCACTGATAACGGCGGCCACACTGGAGCACTTCGAAAGGAACTGGATGTCCCGGCGATGGGCGATGTGAAAACCGTTATTTCCGCACTGACCGGTGAAACGGTATGGGGACAGCTTGTACGGCACAGGTTTCGCGACGGCAATTTAAGAGGGATCAGCATTGGCAACATGATCCTTGCGGCATTGATCGATGAGGGCGGCAGCCTTTACTATGCGACTCAGCGCCTGTCTAAAGCTCTTGATTTGAAAGCTCATATTGTTCCGGTTTCCGACACCAGTGCACAGGTTGTCGCCGAGCTTGCCGACGGGACTGAAATCGAAGGCGAATGGGAGACGATCAATCGTCTCAACCGCGAGGCCCCCATCACCGGAATTCATCATAACCCGGAAATGGAAACCAATATTTCCGCTCTTAAGGCTATCGATGAAGCTGGGTGGATCGTTATATGTCCGGGAACTTTGTGGCTGGGGATCGGGTCGATACTCGCGTCGCCTGGAATAAAGGAAACGATTTCAAAAAGTAACGCGATTGTTCTTGCGATTGGAAACGTTCTTACACAACCGGGAGTAACTGACGGTCTGACCGCGAGTAATCATCTTGATATCCTTAAGAACATGCTTGGAAGGAAGGTTGATTTTTACCTTCAGCATGACAGGGACCTGCCGGAAAAAACCCTGGCAAATTACATGGCGAAGGGTTTCAGGAAGGTAGTTGATGATCTTGAAGACGGTGAGACACAGGTAGTCAGGGGCGATCTTGTAAGCCAGTCGTTCATCAGATCGGTCGATCGAGTTCACTACGATTCCAGCCGTGGATACCCACATGCGATGAGGCACGATCCAGCCATGCTCGCGCGGATTTTCATTCATGTTTCAGAGGCGACAGAAATAAAGGAAAATTTCGCCACAAAGCCCAAGGACGAACGCTGGGAAGTCAAGGATTTTTAGCTTAGAGTCTCTATCAAATGAGTTTATGTTAAATTACTACCGGGTGCCGCATCTATGAGAGGGCGGGTGCCGCCCATAAGCGTTTAACTTGGCATTCAAGAATTCCCATATTCGATTAAAGGAACCAGGGAAGATTATAAGAGAAATTTTAATTTGAGCTTATGGGTGATTCGCTGTTTCAATGGACATCACCCACAAGCTCAGCGTGGAGTCAACTTATTTAAATCTCTTGCATGATTAATCTTAATTTGAACGTTAACTCTACCTCGTACAACGCTTGTGAGCGGCACCCGGAATAATTAACGTTATCACCATTCCCTCCACGAGGCTGATCAATTGGATGATATAATACGAGGAGAAGATCCTGAATTTCATCTCCCAAATGAAATAGCGATCTGATGGAGGCGATATTAAATGTCAAAGATGAGCATTACAGATATTAAACATGTAATTATTATTTATTTATTAATTTCTCATAGTCTACTCTGTACATATTCTTGTTCTTTGCTACGATCGCAAACATTAGAAACTTCATTGCGAAGTTTAATCAATAAACCTGATGGAGAACTTACCCAGGCTGATTTTGCTGAAATTGAAACCCTTGAGTTGGAATATGAAGAAATTAGCGATATCAGCTTACTGCGGTTATGCGCTAATTTGAAAACACTAGACATTAGCCAAAATAATATAAGTGATATAAGTCCACTTGAGGGATTAATTAAACTTGAAGAACTTAACCTTAATTCTATTAATATTACTGACATATCTAATATTACTGACATATCACCATTGCGAAATCTTGAAAATCTCAAAAAGCTACAATTGGGGTTTAATGAAATTGAAGACTTATCTCCAATTTCAAACCTTATTAATTTGGAATATCTAATTCTGGCTGGTAATCCAGTATCTGACATCTCTCATTTGAGTAACCTTACGAACCTAACAACACTCTCTTTAGGAAGTACTGACATTACGGATATTTCACCTCTCGCAGATTTGGTAAATTTGACTAAACTGGAATTAAGTTTCACGGAAATCCATGATCTTTCACCTGTTGCGAATATGGTTAACCTGACCGATCTGAGATTATTTAATACTAAAGTAAGCGATATATCATCGATCGAAAATCTCACTAATTTAGAACGTCTGACAATAAGAATGAGTGAGGTGGAGGATATAGAACCAGTGGAAAATCTAGTAAACATTAAAATTCTCGTATTAGATTCCAACAAAATATCAGATATTTCTCACCTGGAAAATCTTGCTAATGTTGAAAGGTTAATAATATGTTTCAACGAAATACAAGACATTTCTGCTCTGCAAAATATGAGAAACTTAACAGTTCTATCTATAGGAAGTAACCAAATAAGTGATATTTCAGCCATTGGCAGCCTTGGTTCACTAACTGATGTCGGCCTTAATAACAACAGAATAATAGATATATCGGCTCTAAGTTTATGCAATGGTCTTACATCAATTTGGTTGAATGATAATCAAATCGTGGATATCAGCCCTCTTCAGGACCTTGAAAATATATCAGAAATTTGGTTAATGAATAATAATATTACTGATATTTCACCTTTAGTTAATAATCAGAATATATCTAATGGCGATAAGATAAGATTGAGTGGTAATCCCCTAAGTGATGAAGCCATTAACGAACAAATACCAGAACTAGAATCTCGCGGTGTCAACATCTCGTTTTGAAATTATTTATATTAATATTAAACAGAGTCAGCGGTTTTAATCGATATCGCCGACAAGCTTCGCTTGTCGGCGGCACCCGTGCTACACAAACAGGAGGGGGGTACCTTTAATATTTATCTTAGTGAGGTTCAAGGGAGCGCCTTTTTCGGTTACAAGATATTCGTCCTCGTAATGCGCCGTAAGCCCCCCATCGGATGTCACCACGGTCCAGTTGTCCTCGAGAGTTTCAATCATGTAATCCTTCTCGCAGACCATGGTTTCGATTGCAATGACCATACCAGGGAGAAGTTCTATTCCTGTGCCGGGAGTTCCATAATTGAAAATTGCGGGATCTTCGTGCAAATTCGCGCCGACTCCATGACCGTACAGATGCCGAACCACTTTGAAACCATCTTTTTCAGCTACACGTTGAATTGCCGCGGAGATATCACCCACATGGTTTCCCGCAACAGCCTTTTTTGCCCCGGCCCAGTTCGCTTCGCGTGTAGCGTTCATTAATCTTTTAACTGTATCGCTGACATTCCCGACCCCGAACGAAAAAGCCGCATCGGAATAGTAACCCTTGTATTTTGCCCCACAGTCGATACTCACAAGGTCGCCGTCCTTCAATTTTCTGTTAGAGGGAATTCCATGCACAATTTCCTCGTTGATTGAAACACAACAAGTCGCCGGGTAATCCGGGTCGCCCTGTACACCCAGAAACGCCGGGATCGCGCCGCGCGAACGGATCATGTCTTCAGCGACTTTATCTATCTCGCCGGTGGTGATACCCTCCCTCACAATTTCCATAAGGTGAAATTCCACCTCGTGAAGGATGTCGCATGATTCCTTGATGAATTTTATCTGGCGCTCGTTGTAGATCGACATTGGGTATATATTATATCAAACGGCACTCTGATGGAACTACAATTATCTTATTATGGGGTTAGATGTGATATGTGTCCTGGTAAAGTCAGGTTTTCAGGTGGCAAAATGAATCTCATCACGTTCAGATGTATCTTCCTCATCAGACTGGATTTCTAATTTGTTTGGGCGTTCTTTAAATGAAAACTCTTCAATAACAATACTGCCTCCCCAACCGACTGATATTATTACCCAGTCATGAACGAAATTTTGAACGTCGCCCGGTTCCTTGACTGCCTGCCAGGGATCTGCAAACTCCACATCCTCAGGAAAATCCTCAATCCAGGGGTTATATTCCGATGCGATGTAACCGGAAGATTCAAGTATCTCCTGTCGGCCTTCAACACCAACCGATGAATTTAAAACACGGCCGTCAAGATGATCCAGAAGGAGATCGGCTTCTTCGGGGAGGTTATTTCGATCCGGCATTGGAGTTAAATAGTCCCAGGATGCGGAATTCCTCATTATTCCCTGTCCACTTGAAACTGATGATCCATAACCATAAATGTAATAACCTACCGGCTCATGGGCATAAATACCGAGATTAAATGCCCTGTCTGAGTCCAGGCCCATATTATTCACCCCGAACTGCATAGCATAGTGCCAGTATGCCGGACGGCTGTCATGGAAAATTGGATGGTAATAAAAATTTCCCGGCGCATCGAGATCGGGAATTGGACCATCGTCACCAAAGTTATTTGCGATAAAATCAGTCTGTGGTGTGTCCCCCCACCCGAAACCGAGATCGAACATTTTGTTCCCGGATAACCCTCCGTATGGGAATTCACCGGACAGCCCATCTTTGTTCACTGTGCAAAAGTTAATGCTATTCACCCGCCTGGCGAAAGGATTTTGAGGATATTCGCTCAGGTATCCGTAATGAATCAATGGATCCATTGTAAAAAGCATTTTTGTACGATCTGGTCCATCCGGGGCCATGGCGAACGGTGTTACGCTATCTACAGGAAATCTGCTTATTCCGTTGCCAGACATGTCAATTGAGGCTTGAAGGATGTTGTAATCCCTCTCACCTCCGACAAGAAACAGCGGGTACAGGCCTCCTGTATCAACAGCGTATCGTTCGCAAGCGATTTGCATAAAGTGAATATTGCTTTTAACTTCAGCCTCACGAGCCTTATCTCTTCCCCTTATGTAATTCGGAAAAAAACATATTACCAGGATCGCTAGAATTCCGATGACAACAAGGAATTCTACTATCTTAAAGCCTTTCTCATTTTTTGCCATGTTTTGTCCCTTTTTAAACCTGTCTTATTCCTCATTGAGTATTGTGTAAATATTAAGAGAAGAATAATGGATAAAGGTTCGGAAGAATTTAATTAAATAAATGGCATCCCCGCCATTCATGATTAGGGGAAGGTATGATATCAAACTTCACTAGCGGTGATTATTTTCGATAAATACTTAAGAAATGTATAAACCGAAGGAATCCAATTTCACAACATGGACTATCCCAGACACTGCAATTTCGTGATACTATTACTATTAATGAGTAAGTTTGACAGCATATCCGTTTCGATAAAAGAACTTTACCGGAAACTGGCTTTATCCGGCAGGCGTACCGCCGCTATCGCCCGTTTGCGCATCGAGCTGTCCGGACTTGACAAGCAGCGGATGGAAATTTACTCGAAACTGGGTGAGCATGTCGACGAGCTTCGCCGGGTCGGGCAGATAAACGATACCGGGTTGCTGGGACTTCTCGAAGGTGAATTCATGAGCCTTGACAGGGTGAAAATTAAAATCACCGAAACCATGGACACGATTCGAAATTTAAATATCGACGAAACTGACCGGGAGGAATCGTCTGAACTCATTACCGATGAGAAGCCGGTCGCGGGTTCACAGAACCTTATTGACAGTTTTGAGGTCTTATAAATTTGCATTGGCTTCTTGATTTACCTTTCCCAACACCACAGATCGAAATCACACCCCATGAAACGCTATAAGATCATCTCTGAACTCGGAAAGGGCGCTACTGGTGTAGTGTACCGCGCGATTAAAAATGACGACGGTTCCACTGTCGCTCTCAAAAAACTCGTGCTGCCCGGACATCTCGATATGAACGAGGAGCAGGATTTTGTCAGGCGTTTCAAGAGTGAAGCAAGGGCTGCGCTTGCTTTGAAACATCCCGGAATTGTCGGCGCTCTCGATTGCGGCCTGGATGAGGGCACGTTTTTTATTGCGTACGAATTGATCGAGGGTGTGACCATACAGGACGCGATCAAGTCCGAGAGGGAATTTGCTCCGGAGGAGGTTGCCGATTTAATTATTCAAACCGCCGACGCTCTTTCTTATGCCCACCGGGAGGGAGTCGTGCATCGCGACATTTCTCCGGGGAATATTTTTCTCACAGATGACGGGAAAATCAGAATCGCGGATTTTGGGGTCGCCGGGTTTACCTCAAGTACGGCCACCACGTCTGATTTAGGGTCGATTGTCGGCACGCCGGGATTCATGGCGCCCGAACAGATCACCGGAGGAGAAGCCGATCCGAGGAGCGATATTTTTTCAATCGGCTGTATCGCGTATGAACTCCTGTCGGGTAAACAGGCTTTCAACGCCGATAACCTCGCGCAGATTATCCATCGTGTAATCAACGAACAGCCTGGACCAATAAGGGAATTAAACCCGAAAGTGCCGGTGTCCCTTGAGGAACTTGTTTTCAGGATGCTCGCAAAAAATCCTGAATACCGGTACCAGTCAATGGACGAGGTTATAACCGCAGCCACGAGAGTTCTGGAGGAAATGCCGAGATCCCGTAAAACCGACCGGATGGCTGAAGCGGGACATGCCCCGATACTTGTCGGTGTTGCCGGTGCGCTTGAAGGGCAACAATTCATACTGCAGCCGACAGTCACAACGATCGGGAAAAGGGTAGGCGATATTCTCCTCGCCGATGAGGAAAATGTCGCACCCCAGCATGCATGGATTACAAAGGAAGAGTCGGGATGGGTTCTATACGATGCCGATACCGATGGGGGGACGTTCCTGAACGGTGAACGTATCGAGCGTGAAGAAATTCTCCCCGGCGATAAGATCCGGATCGGGACATCGGTTCTTGAATTTCGTGGCGCAGGCGGACATACCGGATCGTTCCAGGAAACTGAGATCACCCTCGCTCCGGAAATAAAAATTACACCACCGAAGAAAATACCCTGGCTCGCGATTGTACTTATAACAATTCCGGGAATTTTTATAATCGCCGCATTTATTTTCTCAGGCCTTTATCTGCCTTACCAGCATAAATCGGCTTTAAATCAGGCCACAAACCAACGATGGGATTCGGCATTTTCAAAGCTTGATGTGACGGTAATCGGAAGCTCCGATTGGGTTCTGGACGCATCGGATATACTTTACGAATGGCAGGCAGACCCCCTTGGCGGTGAAATGGGCGCGAGTGAGGAACTTTCGGGCGGACCATCCGAATTCACTGCGTCCACGTGGGTACTGGGATATAAAAAATTCAATGACGAAACCCTGTACAGGTTTCACCTGTTCCAGTTGACCGAAGAATTCTTACTGGCCGCCACTAGTCCGATTGACACATCCGGCGATCAGGACACATCGGGTCCGGTACCTGTAAGTCCTTCGTACCAGGTCATCAGGGGGCTTGAACCCCGGATTGAGGGAATTCAAACCCCGTCGGGAATCGATGCAAAATGGGCGGGTCGAAAGAACCAGCTATTGAGTGTTGTGAGAAGGTGGATCGCGGCTTCCGGATCGGGAATCACTTCGCCTGACGACACGGGTCCAAGCGGATACCAGGCGGAAAGGGATGCCGCGCTGGATGCAATTTTAAGCGGGTGGTATACATATCTGGAACCCGGTAATGATATAATCCTGCTGGACGCGGCGTTTATGGATTTCCAGAGTTGTATCCAGTCGCTGGATATCGTTTTAAATGCGAACCCCGGAGAGCAGGACGCGTCGGCTGTTCGGGGACTGGCGTACTTTCTTGGTGCTAGGATTTTACGGGCCGCCGGCGACCGGTTGGGGCCGGACAGGTACAACCGGGCGTTGAACTGGCTGGACTCGGCGGATTCCGATATCGGGTTTGTGTCCCTGAGTGCGTGGGACAGGGCGATTCCGGAGGATTTCCAGTCGGAGTTCCCGTCCCCGAATTCCGTCATCGCCCAGATACGTGCCCTGAGGTTGACACTTCAAAACCTGCTGTCGGGCCCAAACTCCGGGGGGGGATAACTGAGACAGGATTATGACTTTCGGCGACAAATATATGCCCCTTATCTTCTGGATACTCGTGGTTGCCTTAGCCACCTGGGGTAGCTGGGTAATTGTTACCGGTCATGAAAAGGTTATTGAGAATATTATTCCCACAACAAATGAACCTGTCGATGAGATACCGCCGGCAGTTGTCGATCAACCGATCTTGGAGGAGGTTTCCGCCGACGGCGCGGTTAGATGGACTTTGTATCTCGATCAAATCGTGCGCGAGGAAGGCTCGGTCATGGAACTTGCTCAGCCGAGAGCGATATACAGGTTCCGGTCCGGTGAAGTGCTTGAGGTCACGGGCCGGACGGGGCAATACGATGAGGAATCCGGTATTCTGAATTTATCCGGTGATGTAACGGGAACTGCCCGGAAATCGATGTTCGAATTCGAGGTCGATGAGATGGTGTGGGATTCGGGCAAAGGTTTGCTGACAGCATCCGGTGGAGTGACTATTACACGCGAGGGTCTCGAGTTTACCGGAACCGACCTGATGCTGGATATGGCCGAAGAATTTACAAAGCTGTCTGTTACGGGCGGCGTTAACATAAGTTCCTTTGGTGGATTCCTCGATGAAATTAACGTGCTTGAGGATGCATCGTAAGGATAAGTTCATTCTCAACAAGGGACGCCTTTCCACTCTTCCGGAGTGGAACACCTTAACAAGGGACGCCTTTCCACTCTTCCAGAGTTGAAGGTGTCCCTGGGAAGCTGAGATAATTTCATTAACAAGGGACGCCTTTCCACTCTTCCAGAGTTGAAGGTGTCCCTGGGAAGAGATAATTTCCCTATGCCATCAAAATACGAACAAATCGACTTCTCGAAAATCAAACTGAACTCCATCCATAACCGCGACAGCCTTGTCAAAATTCAGGATTTCCGCGACCCTGTAAAACTCACCGCAAAACAGGCGGATGATTTACTCGATTCATTCCCGCCAATCTTAGCCGGGAATGAATTCAGGGCGCTTGTCGCCAGCTTGAAAAAATGTCGCGACGAGGGCACGCCGCGAATCTGGACAATGGGCGCGCATGGAATCAAGGTCGGGGTATCGAGATTCCTCATAAAACTGATGGAAGCCGGGTTCATCACTCATCTCGCCACAAATGGCGCAGTAGTTATCCATGATACCGAGATCGCCTGTTTCGGACATACATCGGAGGATGTATCCGGCACTATTCAAGGAGGGGATTTCGCGGTCACTAAGGAAACCGGAGATATCATTAACAAGGCATTATCACGCGCGATAGTTGAAGAACTCGGATTCGGTGAAGCTATCGGTGAAGATATCCTGAAAATAAACCCGGAATTTATTGACTCGTGTCTGGCAGTTGCGTGCTACAGGATGGAAATCCCGTTTACTGTCCACGTCGCGATCGGGACCGATGTGAATCATATCCATCCGTCTCTCGATGGGGCCGCGCTTGGCGACGCGACGTTCCGTGATTTTAAAATTGTCGCGAAGAGCATTTCGAAACTTCAGGGTGGGGTAATTGTAAACATGGGAAGCGCGGTGATCCTTCCGGTCGTGATCGAAAAAGCCATTGCCGCTTCGCAGAACATGGGATATGAACTCCGGAATTTCGATGGATTCGATCTTGATTTTATCAGGCAGTACCGTTCAAACCTTAACCCGGTCAGGCGCGCGATCGAATCGGGCGGGCACGGCGGGCATATTACAGGGCATCATGAATTGACAATTCCATTGCTTACAGCCATTCTTCTTGCTGAATAACTGGTGACGAATATGACATCCGGTTCGGAACTCGAAAAAACTGTTACAAATCTTGCTGGCGCGAAAGTACTCGTGGTCGGCGATCTCATGCTGGATACGTACATGGTTGGCGACGCTGCGAGGATAAGTCCCGAGGCTCCGGTACCTGTTATTCAATTGGCATGGGTGGAAGACCGTCCCGGTGGAGCGGCTAACACGGCGATGAACATCTCAGCACTGGGCGGCGAACCCGTAATACTTGGCGCGATAGGTTCGGATGATGCGGGTCACAGGTTCATGGATATTCTGGCCTCGAATGGTTTTAACGATGAGGGGATATTTGTACACCATGATATCAGTACGATAAGGAAAACAAGGGTGGTCGCGGGAACTCAGCAGATAGTCAGGATCGATGATGAGGAGGTTTTTAACTGGCAGAAAGACCTTGTTGAGACGGTGTTCGAATCTGTTGAAAGAATGGTTCCTGAGGTAGATGCGATCGCGGTGTCAGATTATGCTAAAGGGTTTCTGACCGGGAAACTGATGACAAAATTGAACGACACCGCACGTATGCATAACGTCCCGATTCTGGTCGATCCAAAGCCCGTGAATGCCGTGTTGTTTAAAGGCTGCGATCTCCTTAAACCGAATAAAAAAGAAGCCTCGGAACTTTCCGGTATTGAAATCCTCGATGATGCTTCCTGTAATAAGGCGGCGGCCATTATTATGAACGAATTTTCTCCAAGGGCGTTATTGATTACGAGAGGGTCGGATGGGATGGATCTATACAGGATTAAGCAGGAAACTGTCAGGATCAAGGCGCATATCAGCCAGGTATTCGATGTATCTGGCGCCGGCGATACTGTGCTCGCCATGCTCGCCATGGCATTCGCGAAAAAAGTCGATCCGGAAATCGCCTGCGAACTTGCATCCTACGCCGCCGGGATCGCCGTCAGGAAACCGGGCACTTCGGTTGTTACAGCGGATGAAGTTATTAAAACGATCTCGATGTCCTGACCGTTTCTATTTCTAAATACAGAATTTTCAATTTATACTTATCTCTTTTGGCTCCATTAACCTATAATGTTATTCTGACAGCGGTTGATTCATAGAACGGGTCAACTTGCTTCTGAAAAAAACATGGGCTCAACCAGCGGGATATTTATTATCGTTACGATTCTGGTTTCAGGATTTGTCGCCTGGGCAGGAGATACGCTTGGACGTGTCCTCGGCAAACGCCGGATCGCGTTGTTCGGCATGCGTCCCAGAAAAACGTCGGTGCTCATCGCGGTTTGCACCGGCATGATTATTACCGCCTTGACGATCACGGCGCTGGCTGTCGCATCCGATAATGTCCGTGAAATGCTTTTCAGAATGGATGAGCTGAAGAGTGAACTGGATGATAAACGCGTGGCGGTAGATGCTATGGCTGGAATAATCGACGAAGGGCAGGCGACTATACAGCTTCAGCAGGACGCGATTAACACCGGGATTGAACAGATAAATGACCTTTCATACCAACTCTCATCGTACGAAGGGGATGTCGAGGCACTTGAAGTAAAAATCGGCGCTCTGAGTGATGAGATTAATTCTCTCGAAATTGAAAAAGATGACCTGATTGAGGAAAACGAAACACTGATAGCCGGGCATGAAGAATCGAAAGCTGAATTTGAAGCCGAGATTGCGACCCTCAATATTGAAATCACCGACCGCGAGGCCAGGGTCGCCGGCCTTAACCGGCAGATCGAATCGAAAAATGATCTTATCGCGTCGCTGGGTTTACTTATTCAGGAACTGGACCGGGAAATTGCGGTCCGCACGCTCGGGGATATCAAGGTGTTCGAGGGCCAGCAGCTTGGTGTTGTGTTAATCGAATCGAGTTTAAACCAGGCGACAATTTACGACCTTCTCAGGGGATGGCTGGGTACGATTCCCATGACCTACATGGACGCCGAATCCGGTCAGCTTGTGCTTTCGCAGAATTTAATAGAGGCTACCTCGGAAGAATATTACGAAGCGATGCAGGAGATCCGCGATACATCGAGTGAGAAGGCTGTCGTGATTGCGCTTTCGATGGAAAATGTTGTCGATGACCAGCCTGTTCCCGTGCGGTTCGAGGTTTCCAGGCACCGGCAGCTCTACTCCAGCGGGACGAGGATCTATTCGAATACATACGAGGAACCCATTGGCGCGATCGACCCGTACCGTGCGGTGTCGGCCCGGTTTTTTGAGGACGCCAGAGATTATTTAATTAACGATCGCGGGCTGGTTCCATCGACAGCAAATGAGATCATGCAGTTTACGATCGACGACCTCTTGAATTTGTCTCAGGAACTGGCAATTACAGGATTCCCGGTCATTTTGAGGATGGTCGCGTTGACGGATATTTACGTTACCGATTTTCTTGTTTACGGAGAGCAGTTTACTATTACAATTGAAACCGCGGTGGAGTCGGATCCGGATTGAATTCTGGAGGAAACCAATGAAAAGAGTACTCAGTGTCAGTATTGGATCGAGTAAGCGCGACAAAACATATGTCGGCGAATTTCTCGGCGAGGAAGTCGAGGTCGCGCGGCAGGGCACCGATGGCGATATGGCAAAAGCAGGGGAGATCATCAGGGAACTCGATGGAAAAATAGACTGCTTCGGGATCGGCGGTACCGATATCTACCTCTGGAGCTCGACCCGAAAGTACAGGATCAAGGACGCGTGGAATATCGCGAAAAATGCGAAGAAAAGCCCGGTGGTCGACGGCGGCGAGATCAAGCACACGCTCGAACGCCAGGTGATACGCGATCTGAAAAATGTGCACGGATTAATCAAGGAAGGCGATCCGGCGCTTCTCGTGAGCGGCGTTGACCGTATCGGAATGGCGGAAGCGCTCGATGAGATCGGCTGCGACACGATCTATGGCGATCTCATGTTCGCCCTGAAAATCAATAAACCGATTCGTTCGCTTAAAGAACTTAACAGGGTGGCGGCGATGCTTCTTCCGATCATGACAAAGCTTCCATTCTCATGGATCTATCCCACCGGTAAAAAGCAGGATGTGATGAAGCCCAGATTTCCGGAGCAGTTCGAGAGGGCGAAAGTTGTCGCGGGCGATTTCCACTACATTCGTAAATACATGCCCGAAGACATGGGTGGAAAAATCATCATCACCAACACGACGACAAAAGAGGATGTCGAGATTCTCAAACAACGCGGCGTGAAAACTCTCGTCACGACCACCCCACGCATGGGCGATCGGAGTTTCGGCACAAACGTCCTGCAATCTCTCATAGTTGCCCTCTCCGGCATGCACCCCGACAACATGACCTGGGACGACTATCTGGTGTTTATTAAGAAGATGGATTTGAAGCCGAGTATAGAGGATTTGAATTAGGGATCAGGTAGGCCAGGGTCACATATTTCCGTAGAACAGCACGGCAGTGCGTCTGGATAGGAGTGGATCGATGAAAATTAATGAAATACTAAATGAGAAACGTTCTGAGATAATCCGAATCGTTGAGAAATACGGAGCCGGGAACGTCCGGTTGTTTGGTTCTCAGGCGCGGGGGGATGCCGGTGCGGGCAGTGATATCGATCTACTTGTCGAGTTCGGACCCGGTGTGACCCTGCTTCGGCACGCGGCTATGGTTCGTGAACTGGAAGCTTTGCTTGGCTTAAAAATTGATATTGTAAGTGAGCGCGGGCTTCGACCTCGTGTACGCGATCGTGTTCTTAAGGAGGCGGTGCCGATATGAGAGTCGACAGGGACAGATTACTGGACATTCTTGAATCTATTGAGAATATCCGGAAATACGCGGAAAAAGGACAGGCTGTATTTCTTGGGGATGAATTGGTGCAGGTATGGATCATTCATCATATTCAGGTGATAGGTGAAGCTGCCGCGAATCTATCACAAGCGTTCAGGGAAAGTCACACTGAACTTCCATGGCCGGATATCGTTTCCATGAGAAATGTAGTTGTCCATCATTATTTCGGTATCGATCTTAACCAGATCTGGGATACAGTTAACATTGATCTGCCAAAGTTGGAATCGGCTATACAAGAGATACTTCAGAAAATGGGAGAATAGACCCGATATCTGGTGTTTATTAAGAAGATGGACCTGAAACCGAGTATAGAGGAGTTGAATTGAAACTACTCATGGGATGGTAAGTCCTATAGACATGCGATCTATCGGGAAAATGATCAGGAAGGTGTATCGAACGATTATTGTCGAATTGTATTTGGACAGTGCTTTCCATAACCCATATAATCCTGATTCCTGGCGTATATACAGGACTTGTTTTATAATTACTATATTAATACATATAGCAATAGGAATTCCCATAATCATTGCAATGAACTGGGAGGCTGGAAGGCTCGATAATCGCGAGAAGGCTTTAAAGCCTGTTGTGGCAATAGACATGATGATGAAAGAACTGGTTGAATCGCAGGGACAGGAATTAGAGTTGATCAAATTACTGGAACAAGATCCAGGGAATGATAATCAGTTGGTTCTTGAGTATTCGGTTTCATCGGAGGACAGTACGGATTATTGCATTTATCAATGGGCGTACAGGTCAACGGAAGGGATAAAGTTCAATTCGTTCGACCAGCTTGTTGTTTCCTCCAGGGAAGATAATTTTGAGCTGGTTCCAGTTTCAGAATATGCGGAAGATATTCACGACGAATTAGACCAATATTTACGAGCAATTACAAAAAACGACATTAACCTTTGGATAAGGTTTTACTCTTTTTAAGCATGAAGCCGGAAACCCATTTCGCGAAGTTGTCTGGTGGCCC
This sequence comes from uncultured bacterium, assembly GCA_965369865.1. Taxonomy (GTDB): domain Bacteria; phylum JAJVIF01; class JAJVIF01; order JAPKYR01; family JAPKYR01; genus JAPKYR01. The sequence continues at coordinate 30,074 of CBDURU010000031.1, forward strand.
CTCAAAACTCGCCCCAGCGAGTTTGGAGGGTCTTCGTCAAATTTACAAGCAATCACAAAAAACGATATCAAACTTTGGATCAGGCAATACTCTTTTTAATCAGGTAACCCGGAAACCCATTTCACGAAATTATCCGGTGGCCCCTCAAAACTCGCCCCAGCGAGTTTGGAGGGTCTTCGTCAAATTAAACGGCGCCTCTTTTTCAAAATAGGTTCTAATTGCCTAAACTTGAAAATTTATTGTATAATATCTAGGTAATTTTTAATAAACAAAACATTTCCACTTTTTTATTGCTAATACTTGACAAAATCCCAAATATATGCTATACTCCAAACTGGAGGTACGATTACAGGCAATTCCTCCAGGATCGGCCTCCAACATTATCTGTAACGGATCCCGGTGCTCGTTTCTTTACGTTCATTAAAGTCGGGCGCCTGTTGTTTCGCCAAATCCACATACCGTAGAACAGCACGGCAGTGCGTCCATCGAAAATTCCATACTGATGCATGACGCACTGCCGTGCTGTTCTCCGGGGGTGTCATGT
>CBDURU010000032.1:0-30568 GCA_965369865.1 uncultured bacterium
CGCCCAAACAATCTCCCAAACCCTCTATTAAATTCGAACGCTCGTTTGGAGGGCTTTCCCAACGTCCGTTTTATTTATACTGCCGGTGGCCCCTCAAAACGAGCGCCCAAACAATCTCCCAAACCCTCTATTAAATTCGAACGCTCGTTTGGAGGGCTTTCCCAACGTCCGTTTTATTTATACTGCCGGTGGCCCCTCAAAACGAGCGCCCAAACAATCTCCCAAACCCTCTATTAAATTCGAACGCTCGTTTGGAGGGCTTTCCCAACGTCCGTTTTATTTATACTGCCGGTGGCCCCTCAAAACGAGCGCCCAAACAATCTCCCAAACCCTCTATTAAATTCGAACGCTCGTTTGGAGGGCTTTCCCAACGTCCGTTTTATTAATACTGCTTGCTGTTGAGCTTAAATTCCAAGTGGACCGAAATTGATATCCGGCCAGAAAATTAGTTTGTCGCCTACCCTCTTCACACCCTTCACTCCGCCATCCTGAGATATTACAAACGCGACGCTCTCCGGATATTCCCAGCAGAAACGGAATGCCGACCTGTGGCGGGTTCCGTAGGACTCGATCGGTACCGGTACTGTCGATTCGGCGGTGTGATCCCGTGTCAGGTACACTTGTTTTAGCCCCGGTGCGAGTATAGTGATCTCGGTGCCGAATCCAAGCAGCCGCAGCCTGTCTGTCATCAGGATAGCACCATCGACACCGGATGATGAGGCGTACAATTGAACGCAGTCCTTAATGCGGTGATCCACCTCGTCGCGTTGGGTTTCCAGCGTGTTGATCTGATGGTATATGCTGATCGGTGAACCGCCTTCCCCCCGGAAAAATTCCATGAACAGCTTATTATGTTTGTAGCGGAAAACCAGCGATCTTAACAAGAGCGACCAGAGAAGGGTGTAATTGCACGGGTACTTGATCATCAGTCCTGGGTAATGGTCGCTATTTTCCTCAACCTGCCTGTCGGGTATTACAAGCAATGCTCCCCCATGGCCCTTCTGCCGGATCTGGAACAGCAACCTCTCAATAAAACGGAAATAGAGCTCCCTTGGAAAATCCACAGACTTATTGTTAAGGCAGTACGCGTCTTCTTTAATCTGCGCGCATACTTCACTGTTCAGTGATGAGAGTGCTTCCTCGAGGAAGTCGGCAATCGGACCCCGGTACAGTGTCTGCGATGAAGGCGTAATCACGTCACCTTTTTTCAGGTTTATTAACACACTCCCCTCTCGGGATATAGTCAGGTTTCCGGGCTCGGATGATGAAACAGCCAGGCAATTCGGAGGGGGAACGCCGGTTTTACTCTCACGCTGTGTGAATTCCCACCATGATGAACCTGTATTCAGGAGACCCCAGATCTTAAGAGGCGCTTCACCGTCATCGCTTAGGTCTCCATTTTCAGGAGAAACACAGATAAGGACATTCGTATGATCCGTCGCCGGTGCCAGCCTTAATATTTCCTGCACTGAAAAGTCCCGTGGATTTGTAAACTTCACTGGCTCGTACAACCGCCCCAGTTCCTCAGGACCCGCTACCTGGCTGGCTTCCTCAGGGGTGATGTATGCGATCCTGAATTCAATCTGCCTTGCTTCCTCGGTAAACATGCTCGCATGGTACGCGACCTCAAGGAATTGCCTCAGGTACTCCACTGGTGGAATCTGGGTTATTACACGGCCGCTATGGGTTGTACTGGCCCATGCTGCCTGTACCTGGGTGACTAGATTATGTGGATAAGCAAATTCCATATCTGGTTATCAGTCAGTATCTGAAATCCTCACTTCATTCCCCGCGTCATTAACTGTATATAATATCTTTGAATTCAACCGCATGCTGCACATTTGGACCATAACATAAGAGTATTTTTCGCACCGTCGATCAATACATGCTAAAATACCCGGCCATGAACACCGTAATGATACGGTCATTGTGGGTTCTCTATTTCCTGTGCCTGATCCCCACACTGGTGACGCTTGCGCACAGGATTGATCTGGATGCTGGATTTAAAAACACCGCCCTTGTGGCGGACTATGTGCAACTGCTCGAACTCGCGCAGACTGAAAATGTGCCGGTCGATAATGTCCTGTTCCGTGTCAGGAATGAAGCCGGGATAGACCATCTCGCGCTTCTTGAAGACACACCTCAGTTCCTTGCGCAACGCGGGCTTTGTACGATCATCGAAGGTGTTGGCTGGCCGGGTTGGAAAACCGAAGAGGAACGGGATGAAATCCGGCGTAACCAGGGCAGGGAAATCGAGGAAGCGTCCACTCCCGAAAATAACTGGCCCCTGCTACAGGGTCTCGACCACGATCTAACCCACTTGATCTTCAGCGACAATGATACTTTCCTGCGAATTGCTGAGAGTGCTTTCGATCGCTATCCGGGACTCGTGGTAGTCGATAACCGTGGACCTGATGGTGGAGTGATCTCATTAGCAGGCGAGCCCAAAATCATCCTCGAGTGGGGACTTGGTTTCGATCCCAAACTCGTCCAGAAACTTCGCGACCTTGGACTCACACTCTATCCCCGGTTACGGCACTATCCGGGATATTCAAATGCTACCGTATCAACAATCCTTAGCGATACCGCTCAAATGTTCCCCGACAGCGTTCTCATTTTCGACGGTGACAGTATTCTCGGGAGTTCCGGACGTTTAACACCGGTCGCATTTGAAATCAGGAACTCAACCCTGAATTTCGGATGGGTTGAATTCGCTGAGCAGAAAGGTTCTAGAGAGCTGGCAGCAATGGTCCCTGATCGCACCGCCCGTGTCCACTCAATTGAAGACGAGGAAATGGAAGTAATCACGGTCGAACGTGCTATCGCAAGATATGTCCGGGCAGTCAGGGAAAGAACCGCGAGAATTGTCTACCTGAAACCCTTCCTGCTCCAGACCGGGCAGACAAATCGTATCAGCGAAACTATCCGGCTGTTTTCCGGAGTGAAGAGTGAACTGGAGTCAGTTGGTTACACAACCGGACAACCTGGTTTTGTTGCCGAACTTAAAGGTGTCAATCTCATTACCCAGGCAGCCTGTGTACTCGCACTCGCCTGCGCGTTGATTCTCCTGTGCTATACGCTGTATCCCAGGACCTGGATTGCACTACCATTTCTTATCCTCATTGGTGTTTTTCTTATCTGGGGAATGGGCATGTTCGGACGGAAAATAATCGCACTCGGACTTGCCGTTACAGCTCCCACCCTTGCGGTCGCCTGGATTACCCATAAATCCGAGCTGTTCCAAGCCAGTAAATCATCCATCCTGCAACCAATATTCCTGTGGCTTGGAGCTGTGGCGATCTCACTCACCGCCGGATTATTTATCCATGCGATCCTGATCAACAATCACACGCTTCTCCAGATCGACGCATTTTCCGGTGTGAAAATCGCGTTGTATCTGCCTATTCTGCTTTCGGTTTTGATCGGCGTAAGGCTGATTTTGCCCCAGGAAAACCGGACACTCTCATCGGCGGTTTCATACCTACTCAATATACAGATAAAAATCTGGCACGTGATACTCGCGCTTTTCGGACTGATCGTACTTTTCATAATGCTCGACAGGTCCGGAAATTTCCCCATACTTTCGGTTGCCACGTGGGAAAATCAGATTCGCGGATGGTTTGAAACCATGCTCTATGCCCGTCCTCGCACCAAGGAAATGTTTATCGGACATCCGGCGCTGTTGATCGGACTGATGATCGGATTTTCCGGATTCCTCTACAGGCGGGCGGTGATGTATGCCGGTCTCGTAATTGGATCGATCGCGCTCACATCGATGGTCAATACGTTCTGCCACATCCATACGCCATTGATTTTGTCGCTGTTTCGAACTTTAGCCGGTGTTATTATCGGCGGTGTCCTGGGAATTTTAATCGGAATAATCCTTTCCATATTCCTTGCGAAGTTCAGTCGATCAACCCGCCAGACATGAAATTATTTATGGATAACATTGATTTTAATTCACATATCTCTTTAAAAACGATTAAATTTAGTTGTATAATTAGATATGCACGTCGTTTTCAGCAAAGATCAAGGCTGTCTCGACGGAATTGAGGCCGAGGAATTGGACGAGTATAAGCTTGCCGGCCTTCTGGGTATGACTGTTACAGAGGGACCGCTCCTCCCCGGGCCAATACTGAAAGGTCACTGGAGAGGTTTTACTGTAGAAATTATGGTCGCTCCCAAGGTGCTGGAGTATGAAGAAACCGTCCACATGTTCCCGCAACCTCCGGAATTCCAGATCACTTTCCACCTCACGAAAACCGCGGATATCGAACTCGGCATCCGCCATCGCGCGATCGAGGCGACCGGGTTGGTCCGTCCACTGCTGAGGGGAAAAAAGAAATGCATGCTGCCGCCGGATTTCGGGCGCGATTTTATCGTTCGCGGGCCCAGCACAAAAGCGGCGAAAATGATCCTGGATGACGGGATGCAGGAACTCATACGACGGCTCGAGAAGTTCGGTCCCCCCGAACTCGCGATCGATTACTCTTTACTCATTTACCGCGGCGTTGGCGATTTTATCGAGCGCTACCGCGAGCTTCCCACACTGCTTGGCTGCATGGTCGAGATCGGACGTTTGCTCGACAGTAAACTCACGATCATCCTCCGGGACCTCTCGTAGCATCCCGTGCCGTTAGCTTCCAGCTATCGGATTACGCGTGCCGACCGCTTCCAGCGGTTGGATTGATCGCGCTGGTTTTAACCTGGGTGCCGACGACAAGCGGAGCCTGGGTGCCGACGACAAGCGGAGCCTGGGTGCCGACGACAAACCTGGGTGCCGACGACAAGCGGAGCTAAAGCGTAGCTTGTCGGCGCTTATGACCACCCTCATTTTTTCCCGATCTTTTCTCCCCTCACCTCCTCCCGCGCGATATCCCTCTCCCTTGTTTCCTCCTCGTCGAGTTTCGTAATATCCGGCATCCCATCTAAAATTCTCTGTAACATCTCGGGATCCTGACTTTCAAGCTCCTCGAAAAAGCCATCCGTTATTTTGGCGATATCATAAAGTTCGCCAAGCTTGACATAGAACGCGCACTGATCCTTGATTAATTTTGCTTGTTTGTCAAGTATATCGAGCTTGCATTTGACCGCTGCAATGCTTGTGGAGTCGGGATTGAACTGCACACGCTTGTAAAGGCGTTTGTACCGGCGTTTAACAGCGTTTAGCTCGCATTCGAGCGCGAGCACACGTTTCTGGTATGCTAAAATAATCATTTGGGTCACCTTTCCCCGGTGGGGGGACAAATTTTAACTCCTGGGGGTATTATAGCCTATTTTTGTGGTTTTGTCAAGTGTGGGCAAGGGGAAAGTGGGATTTTTTTGGGGGATTTTTCAGTGGAGGGGATCGGTAGGCCCACATCTATCTGATGTGGGGGGTGGATGGATATGGAGCCCATATCAAATAGATATGGGTCTGTGGCTTGTATAATTGGTATGTGGAACTTGGCTATTTGGGCTTCGCTAGGACATCTGCCCAGTTCAATAAATGGCCGACAGGCTGTAAAAGAGGATTATCCTTATAGTCTAGGAAAGCAGCGCGCAATAATTCGGCATATTCACCTCTTTTAATACCGGCTCGGAGCATTTTTATCTCTTCGAGTCTTGCGAGCATAAAATGCTCTTTGGATTCTGTATCAGTAAGTTGAACCGGATCAGGTTTCCTTCTGCAGATAGAGCATTCACATATCAAATCGGGATACTGTTCTATTTTTATCCTCATTGTTTCCGGTTCAATCTGCACTTTTTTCTTTAATTTGGACAAATAATATCTCGGAGGAAGACCTCCTTCGATATCGACTTCTGCAGATGATGACTTTTCTTCACCATAACAAATGCCACATGCGAAACCTGTCAGCCCAGCATAATGCAATGCCATTGCATAGGCATCGCCGTACATGAGCATCACAGGTTTCTTATGCTTGCTTAGCTCTTCCACAGAGCTAAATACCGTTTTCAATATTGCAGGTGTGGCCTTACGACCCAAGAAGCCGTCAGGCCAAAGCAGAAAACCATCCGCGCCAGCTTTAATATAATCGTCTGCAATCTGCACAATATCACTGACCAGAATTTCTGTACTGGCTAGAATGACGGCAAATACAGGGGTGTCATCGGATTGAGCAATCGACAATTTAATGAAATCAAGATTGGTTTGATGCCAACCACGAGGACCCAACGTTGTAACAGGAAAATAGGGGGCAACGACGCACATTGGCGGATTCTTACTTCTGCTCTTTCCTTTAGGGATCCATTTCTCATATTTCTTGTACTTCGGTGGAATTTCTGATAAACGATTCAGCTGGAACGAAATTACTTGACTTACAAACTTTTTCCTGACTTCCGCTTTGGCAAAGTCTTTTGGGGTAATCGATCTATTCTTATCAACAACCTTTTTCACTACTCCCTTGTAATCTTCCTCTACCAGCTTCAAATATGATCGCTTAATATCTCCCTTCTTTTTGACCCCAAATCTATCACGGATTGTTCTTCCTGTTTCCTTATCCTTTATAAAGCGTCTAATAAACGAAGGATCATTCGCAAAGATATAGGTCAGGGGGTCAATAAAATATGGTTTACCAAGAGATCCCACAAACTCTGTGCAAAATTTAGAGAAATATGAGGCAATGTGCGCAGGCACGATGACACCATCATATGTATCGCGTTGTTTTTTGAATAGTCCTTTCTCCTTAGTAGGTCCGAGTCTGTAAAAGCACCAGGGTTTTTTTGCGCTTAGTAATGGCATCGGCTACAGCTCCTATTCGTTTTGGCTTATACAAATCTGCATTTCTAATTGTCTCTTTTAAAAGGCGATAATGAGATATACTGAAGCAGTCGTTCCGTGAAGCGGGAATAAGAACGGAAGCGACATTATTCACGGAAATGAGCCCGACATTGTGACTTAAGAAGAGCGTGCTTTGTCCTGAACACAACCGTGCTGCGAGCGGTGCCGGAAGAGCTATATACGATCGCTGGGCAACGACTTGATTTATGGCTGCTTGCTTGAATGCACCACGCCAGTCATAAAGCTTGGTTTCTACAGCACAGAGACTTTGGAGCGTCCGCGAGGCGAAGAGAAGATCGATATGTTTTCTTAAGAATGGAACTTCAGCAAGAATAATATCAAGATTGGCGAAGAGGGCAAGAAGGGGAGCATACATGTCCACCTCGCGATTAAAAACTGCGTCGCGCCCTGTTAACTGTATCATCTATTCTCCCTCTTCTTCAATAATTTTATCGACGAGCTGGAAAAAATATGCGTCGAGAAATATCATCACTGATCCTGCAATTAGAAATCCAAGGAGGGATATAAGAAACAAAGTCATGCAGACCGTTAAGAACCACACAGCAACGCTAAAGTATTTGAACAATAAAACAAAGAATATAATTACGATCATAATCCAATTGAGAGCAAAGGCCCCAACACTAAAATTAGAAAGCCATTTAAAGAGCGATTTGACCTTGTTATGATCTGCCAAATCCTTTGAAAGCCCTTCCACCAACATCCGTTGTTCAGGAGTGGCGTATATTTGTTCTACCGTAATCTTCATTGATTTTAGTTCGCTTTCGATATTGGAATAATGCGATGATGCACGCTGTACAAACCTATCCCGAAGGATACTTAAGGCAACATTACGGAGACTTTGGTATTCCAGACAGATCTTTTGGCGCCATTGCAGGATTCCTCCGAATGCGAGGGACACAAGAATAGCAACACAGGCAAAAACCAATGTGAGAAGGTCAATGTTATCCGTAATGAACTGGTTCATAGTGATAACACTGATTTCTTTGCGAAAGCTGGGTACTTGCGGTACACATATCTGAGAAGTTTGAAAAACTCCATTGAATTGAACCTCCGCTTAATGTTATATATTTCGTTCTGTCTCTCCCCGTCAAGAGCTTCGTAGATCTCTCTTGCAGCCTCTATACCTGTTTCGGTGAGGGAGAAATCGCGGCGGGTAGGAGTTTTTGTTAATCGGAATCCAAAATCACTAAGAAAGGCGTTTTCATCGGCTCCCTCATATTCATTGCCCGAAGGAACTTGTTCACTCAATATTAAATGAATATCCTGTGAAAATTCTAAATCATCGTAAATATCATCCATACATGGTCCAAAGTCGTATGCCTTGAAATTATAGAGATTTGGTATATCCTTATAAAATCCACCTTCTTTCCACAAAAGGAACATTAGCTTTTGAAGACGAGTTATTCCTTTTATAGGTTCGCCGAACTCTCCGGTGGCACCAGGTGTATACAGCAGAGCAAGGAGGACATCAAGACCGGTCTCAATAATAGGGGTTGTATCTTTATTTTGGTTCGCCATGAGCCGCGTTCCTTTTGGGCTAGATTCATCATATCAGATTATAAGAGCGTCCATTAGCCGCTGTCAACAGCTTTAGTAAGGAGCAAGTAGCCAGGGAATGCATTTCCCGGGGTCCATAAATAATTTTAACAGTCCCGGGAAGTGCATTCCCGGGTTACGAACTGACGTTTAAAAGGCGCGCGGGCATAATACATAATAGATGATCGCGAAAGGCCCAAATACGACTCCTATAAAGAATGCCCAGCATCCTGAATGTCCTTTCGCGGACGCAATAAGATAGCAAATAATCCCGCAGAGTATCTCTAATAATATGCCTACTACATATTCCATCTGCTGACGGGAACCACCTCGTATTTTTTCTGGATAAGAATTCGGCACCACTTAACGGGAGCATTATACTCGTGTGAATATGTGCGGGCAACCCACATCAGATAGATGTATTCCTACCAATCCAGTAAAAACCAAAAAAATCCCCCTTTTCCCCTTGCCCGCTCTTGACAATATCCCATCTTTATGCTATACTAACCCTGGATGGGCATTCTGTTCTCACTGCAGGGAATACCCTCCATACCAAACCCGGCGCGCGGTTTCCAGCTCTTGAAGCTGAGCGCTTGTAACCACGCCACCTTCGGGTAGGCGGAGAAGTTTTACGGCTTGACGCCCGCCGTAGCTTATGCGAAAGCGGGGAAGTACCAGGGGAGCCTGCCACACCCAGTCAATGCCGGGGCAAGCCAGCGGTCGATCTTACATGGCCGTTCAACAGCTAACGCTGTCGGACAAGGTGCGACTTTCGAAGAAGCACTATTGTCTCATCGCGCGTCGGGTTCCGGAAAAATATCAAAAAAAACGGAGGAACAAAACAAGGAACACAACAAAACAAGGGGATCAGGCCGGCAATTGAATAGCTGCATCCTTCCTGTTACAATTTTCGAGATGCATCGAAATTCCCGAAGGCTTGTATGCGCAATTTTCGATTATTCATAACCGAAGTCCTGAATATCTCCGCCTGGTCCGCATTGATCATCGGCGGCTGGCAGACCGCGTGCGCCGCGATCACGATGCAGCACCATCTGGCGTCATTTTCCCGGTGGATACATTTCGCGATCTATACGCTTGGCGGATTCATCCTGTTTGCAATTTCCATGCTATTACCGGTTGTAATTGTCGCTGGATTTTACGGGTTCACCAGGAAATCATGGCCCGTACCTGTTCTGAGACGATTCCTCATGACAGGCATGATCGGGACGATGGCGGTTATCGCGGTCGGGATTTTAGAACTTTTCGGATCCCGTTCGTTACTGGAAATCGGGAGTTACTCAATATTAATTCTCGTCCAGGCGGTCATTTTAATTTTGTCAGCGTTTATTTTGGGTTACGTAATCTCGGCAGGCGCCAATCACATAATCGAATCGAACTCATCGGGATGGGCCTGGCGTTTTGGATGGGGATGGTGGACACTTGCAGCGATTCTCCCTCCGGTGGTTGTTAAAATTTACAAAAACCTCCAGGGAAATCTGAGTCCCATCTGGTTATTATTACTGGCTGTTGTCTCATTGATTCTCATTTTCATTGTGGTACCTGGCGTACCGCGATTCTACGGCTGGCTTTGTAAACGAAAAGCCCGGCCCTGGATCGCGGCGGCGGTGATGGTAATACTTTTCATAATCACATTGCCTGCGAATCCCAAAGCCCCGGAGGGACAGCCGGCGTCCAGTGAGAAACCGCCGGTAGTGTTGATCACAATCGACACACTCAGGGCCGACGCCCTTACCTGTTATCCGGAAGGAACCAGTTGGAGGCTTGGAACCCCGGTGATGGATGGGATCGCGTCGGATGGAATTCTTTTCGAACAGGCTTTCGCGCCGGCGCCGTGGACCCGTCCAAGCGTCCCGAGTTTTTTAACAGGGCTTCCGCCAAGCGCGCACGGAGTGGCCAGGGATAGCGAGTCGCCGTTAACCGAGGGTGCGACGACTATCGCGGAAATCCTCAGCGACGCCGGATGGTCGACATGCGGTGTGGTGGTCAATTCCATTCTTCATAACGAAAGCGGCAACGAACAGGGATTCGACCTTTACTTTGAGGAGATGTCCAATCAGCTTGAAAGTAGAAAATTACTTACAGAGAGACTGATCGACAGGTTCCGCCTGACATCTCCCGATTTTTTAACCCCCAATACAAGCGTTTACATGGACCGGGTCGCGGTGGATCGCGCGGACCGTTTCATCAGGGATCATACCGGAGAACGGTTTTTCCTGTGGGTCCATTTATTCGGGCCGCATACGGTGTATTATCCGCCGGAAGAGTACAGGCAAGAGGCAGAGCGGGAGTGGGGAATAACGATTCGATCGGGCGATGTCAACAACCAGGAAGCGATGAAATTCGGGCTTCCCGCGGCGACAAACGAACTCCTGGACTCGATGCTTTCCCTGTACGCAGCCGATGTTACGTGGTCGGACAGCCTGGTGGGGGATGTAATCGACACGTTGAAAGATACCGGAATTTTCGATGAATGTCTTGTGATTATTTCATCGGACCATGGGGAAGAATTTTACGAACACGGGCTAACAAACCATGGAAGATCGCTGTACCCGGAAGTTGTCCAGGTGCCGTTGATTTTCAGGTGGCCGCAAGGATTAAATCCCGGTGCGCGAATCGACGATCCTGTAAGCCTTCTCGACCTTGCGCCGACAATACTCGCGCTGATCGATGAGTCAGAATTTACCGGCATGGATACGGTTGAATTTACCGGACGAAGTCTTGTTCCGTTGATGAACGGCGAGCAGGTCGAAGCCGTGCCTGTATTTTTCGAAAGCCCGCTGCATTATGACCAGATGCTGAAAGGCGTTCTGTTCGATGGGTATTATTACATCGGGGGTTCCACATCGGTCCAGCCGCCGAAGCTTTTCAATTATGAAGACGACCCCCTATGTTATTACAACATAATCAGAGAGCATCCGGATGAAGCGGAATATTTCAACGAGCTGATCGTGGAATATGAAAACCTGTGCCTGGGTATCGCCGATAGAATAGGTGCGGTGATATCGGGTGAAGACCTCGAAGCGTTGAGGTCGTTGGGGTATATCAAGTAAATTAACCGCTTACTGACGTGCGCGGTACTGTGAGGGTGTGGGATCGCTCACTGACGTTCGCGGCTCTGATACGTTCGCGGTACTGTGAGGGTGTGGGACCGCTCACTGACGTTCGCGGCTCTGATACGGTCGCGGTACTGATACGTTCGCGGTATTGATACGGTCGCGGTACAGATACGTGGATTGATCTATATTTTCCCGATTTGCTCGGAGGCTGCGAAGGTTGCAAGTGTGGTTTCAAGCTGGCTCGATAGTTTGATGGGCGGGGGTATGTCGCCACGGAGCCATTCTGACAACGCGATCAATTCTTCCTTATGGCCTTTCTCAGATCTTCGGTAATCAATTGTTTCGTCCTTAAAGCCCGAGATAATAAGTTTTCTGAAATCGTCGATTATATAGACCCATTCACCCGCGTAAACCTCTACCCGCTCCTTGGGGTGGGAAGGAGTGCCAAGCGCGGTGTACGTAATTTGCGCGATCGAACCGTCCTCATAGGTCATGGAGATCTGCATGTTGTCGTGCGCGTTATACCTGTGGTCTCCAGGTGTTATCGCAGCAGCTTTTAAATCTTTCAGGATTGATCCGGTGAAGAAAGTGCAGAGGTCGATCATGTGACACCCTTCGCCGACAATCCGTCCGCCGCCCGACGGGCCGTGTGCCCAGTGATCATCCGGGAGGTAGCCTGCATTAACGGTGTAGACAATTATTATCGGATGGTTGCGGTCTTTAATCCGATTTTTTACAGTGGTTGCAGCGGGAGAGAATCGACGGTTGAATCCCACCATGTATGGAGTGCCTGTTTCTTTTAATAATTTAACCAGTGCGAGAGTTTCATCGCGATTGATCCCCATCGGTTTCTCAGAAAAAACAGCTTTACCGTTCTCAAGGGCAATTGTCGCGAGCGGAGCGTGGGTATCATGCCGCGTGGAGATGATGACCAAGTCGATGTCGGGAGCTTTACAGACGTCCCCGGCATCGGATGAATGTTTTTGAGCTTTGAAACGGTTTGCAGCCTCCAACGCAGTGGGTCCGTGTATGTCGCAGATTGTGTGGATACGATACCGATCCTCCATACCGAGGAGATTAGGAAGGTGCATAGCGGTCGCGAAAGAACCCGCACCAATAATCCCGACATTCAGGACTCCTTCTTTTTTTGGTGATGGATCCGGAATAATTTCAATCGTGCGATTAAGGACGTCATCATCCGGAATGTCGGGATAGGTCAGTAAAACGAGAAGTGGACGGTTTTCTTCCAGTGTTAATGCCTCGTACGCGTCGGCAGCCTTTTCAAGAGGGAACGTTTCAGAGATCATGGGGGAGACATCGATTTTTTTCGCCGCGATGAGATAAAGGTATTCCCGCATGTTCCGGTTTTCAGTCCACCTGACATAACCGATCGGATAATCGTGCCCATCTTCCTCATACGATGTATCGTACCGTCCGGGACCGTAGGATGTTGAAATCAGGACGTCAAGCTCCTTCGGATAGAGCTTGTTCCGGTCAATCGAAAGACCGACACCACCGACAATCACGACCCGGCCTTTTTTCCTGCACATGTCGATGGCCTGGTTGAGTGGCGCGTTCGCCCTTGTTGCCGCTGTGATCAGGACGAAATCGACACCCTGTCCACCGGAGAATTTCATGGCTTCCACCACCGGATCTACTGTACCGGCGTTTATGACAGTATCGCAGCCGAGTTCCTTAGCTTCGGTAACCCTGACGGGATCCAGATCGAAACCAATCACTTTAATTCCGGCCGCTTTAAGTAGCTGGATCGAAATTTGTCCAAGTAATCCAAGCCCGATAACAGCCGCATACTCGCCAAGGGTCGGGTTGGCTCTCCTGACACCCTGCATCGCGATCGCGCCGAGTGTCACACTGGCGGCGTGTTCAAATGAAACATCATCCGGAATCGGAACGACCAGGTTCCTTGGCACACATACAACTTCGGCGTGGTTCGCGTACAAGGCGCCTGCGGCAGCGACTCTCTGTCCGGGACGGAGGTCATCGATTCCGGCGCCAGGTTCGATTACCCGTCCTGCAAGAGAATATCCCGATGGCGTACCAGTGGAGAGTTTTCCCGTGACAGTTTCCATCGTGCGGGAAAATCCCTCGGTCATCAGCATATCGAGTCCGCGTTTGATAAGCGCCGGTTTACGCCGGGCTTTGTCGATGATTGTCTCACCCGAAGATTCTATAATCGACATTTCGGTTCCAACGGAAATGCACGATGCGACGGTCCGTATGAGTACGTAACCCGGCTGAACCGGCGGCGCGGCGACTTCCTGGATTTCGATCTGGCCTTTTCTGATAAGCAGTTGTTTCATTTATCGACCCTACCCATGTCCCGGAATATTCTGGAATGGGGGGTGATTTATATTACACATTCACCTTGATCTCATTTTTCCCCGAACCCAGGATGTAAACCTGGAACCCGGCTGTCCTGAAACTTCCCGCATCGAGAAAATTTCTAGTATCGATTAAAATACGGTTTCTCATATGTTTCCCGAGTTCATCAGGTGCAAGGAACCGGAAATCGTTGTGGTCGGTAACGACAAGAATCAGATCAGCGCCGGCGACCGCTTCATCGAGGCTGAGCATCTCGTGACCGATGCTGTTTTTTACGTGCGGGTCGTAAATCCTCAAATCGACCTTGTCCTTTAAATGTTCGATAATTTCAAGGGCGGGGGATTCGCGGATGTCATCGATATTTCCCTTGTAACTGACCCCGAATAATGCCACGCGGGGGGCGTCATGAACGCCATCCAGAATTGTCATTACGAGGTCAGCAACCCGTCCGGGCTGGCCGTCATTAACCTGGCGCGCCAGGTGGATAATACCCGTGGTTTCGGGGAATCTATGGACGAGGAACCAAGGGTCTACGGAAATGCAATGACCGCCTACACCGGGTCCCGGCTTATGGATATTCACCCTGGGATGCTTATTCGCGAGTTCGACAACGTCCCAGGCGGAAATCCCCAATTCCTCGCAGAGATGCGCGAGTTCATTTGCAAGCGCGATGTTGACATCGCGGTACGTATTCTCCATAATTTTCGACATCTCGGCGGTAGTGCAGTCGGTCAGATAGATCGGTCCTTCAACGATTCCAAGGTATAACTCCTCGGTAATTTTCGCAGATTTTTCGGAAATGCCGCCGATAATGCGCGCGTTTTCGATCAGTTCCCTCAGGATTTTTCCTGGAAGAACCCTCTCCGGACAGTGGGCTAGATGAATTTCCTCCCCGACCACAAGCCCGGTTTCAGCTAACATCGGAGCGATAAGATCGCGCGATGTACCTGGAGGGGATGTGGATTCGAGAATAACAAGATCGTCTTTTTTCAGTAGCGGGAGGATTTTACTTACGGCGGATTCAACATAACTCATATCGGCCGCCTTGTCCTTCGTGACAGGTGTCGGTACACAGATCATGTAGACATCCGACTCCCGGAGCTCGAGCGAAGCGGTGAGGTTTCCGGATCCAACGGCTGCCCGGGCGAGGGTATAAAGCCCCGGTTCCTCGATATGGATCTCACCCCGGTTGATGGTCTCGATAATTTTCTCGTCAATATCGATTCCAATAACCTTGTGGCCGTGCGCCGCGAACAGGCTGGCGGTCGGAAGTCCGATATATCCAAGCCCCAACACTGCGATTTTTTTCATTAAAACATCACCTCTCGGTCGAGGTCGAATTATACCGGATTTTTAAAGGATAAACTTGTGGTAGATGGCGGGCGTCAGTTATCAAACAGCCGGTATGCGTTGACGAGAACACTGAGTCCGGTGAATATGGTGCTGATAGAGATTCCCGCACCCTGGTCGGGGACATAGAGAATATCGCCGGGTTCAATTGCAACAGGCACGGACGGGGTTCCGTGGAGAATGGTTTCAATGAGGTCAACCGGGATAACTTCACTTTCCTCGATTGGCACGAATTGATCGGAGGGTGGGCGGATAAGCGCAGCGAAACGAAGATGGGCATTGTCGGTGGGACCACCCGCGTCGGTTAAATATTCAAGTGGTGTTTTTCCGGGAACGTATGGATAGGCACCGGCCTCATTGACCTCGCCGAGGATGTATACATTTTTTTCATACGGCAGAAGCTTCAAGCTGTCGAAGTTACAGAGCGGGATAGCGGCAAGGTCGTCCGTCCTGAGAACGTTCAGGTTGTAATACAGTTCGGATAATTCACCGTTTGTGTCCCTTCGTTCGAGGATCATGTTAGCGAGGTTGCTATCGAATTCGGGACCTCCCGCGAGGGTAACAAGGTCGGTCCAGGTTTCCCCGGGAAGGACCTCGTAAAATCCGGGCCGCCTGAATCCGGTGAGATCGACGGTTATTTCAGGATAGGGGACAAAAATCACGTCACCGTATTCAAGATAGAAGTTCCTTGTTTCAATTTCACCTTCGCGTGTGAACACAAGAGGGTCAACAATCGAAACCCTTGGATCGAGTTCATCGATTTTGTTTTCAGCAAATAGTTCGAGTGAATCGTCAATCAACTCATTAACAGGTTGTTTAAATTCACCAATCAAGTCAGTTGGTTCGGGAAGCGCGGTGCTTCTCTCACCCCTGACATGGACAATTCTCCGGTGATCCGCTTCGCTTCCGAGTCCGAACCGCTGGAGGAGGTCGAGGAATGTGGTTGCGCCGGTTGCAGTGTAGAAGCCCGGTTCGTCAATGTCGCCGTAAATATAGAATTTAACTATCCCAAGCGTGAGGATACGGAACGTAACCCAGGCATTGTTGTAATATTCGTCGGTGATATCCTGGATCGCCTGCCTTGCTTCGGTTGCTGTCAGGTCGAACACCGACACAGGTCCGATAACAGGCAGGGCGATATTACCCTCATCGTCAACCATCGCGATGTAAGCGCTGATACGGCTGGTGATGATTTCGATCCTGACAGTGTCGCCGGGATTTAACCGGTAGTGACCGACAAAGAGGCTTGCGTCTTCACTTTCAACAAACGTAATCATCCCCGGTGTGTCAGAGGAGCCGTCATCCGGGGTTGCTCCATCCACAGAATCATCCTGTGCATTTACGGGGTTAAGCATGAACAGCAGGCAGATAAGAATTAAGGTTACGAGTTTTTGAAAGTGCACATTCATTTTTTTACCTGACTTTATATCTTTCGTGGGTCTGATATGAAAAAAACTAGGTTATTGTCGGAACTCCTTTTGTGAGTGGAGGAAATCCATCCAAATATAACTTGATAAATTTATCATAGTTGGCTTTGTATCTTACTGTATTGCTTTCCTCCTTTAGAAATTTACTTACTCCTTCTATTACGTCTTCTGAAAATATCTTAATATCTAAATTAAGAAAGGCCTCATTATTTATCGCAAACACATTGTTGTGCCCTTGAATTGATTTACTAGCTAAGAAGAATATCCGATTATATTTACTCTTCTTTAGGATTGTTGTTGCTTCATGCAGCATTGAGCAACGAAACTGGTAGCAGTCTTCCCCGGAAAATAAACATTCGCCACGAACTGTATATTTGTGACTGATGTACTTGTCAAACCACTCCCGGAAATTATTTTTATTAGCTTGTCCGTCATCAGAGGACAAAGCGCCACATATATCTATTAGAGTCAAAGAGCTAACTAACGAAATATAATAAAGCCCTGTTTCGGCTGCAATTCGTAATTGTCTTAGATATTCTTCCAAAATTAATCACTCCATGCGTACTTCGGTCTTCTTGTTTAATTACTTACCCTTCTACTTCTACATTACCTAAAGCTTTTATGTGATGTTTCATGTTCTCCTTGACGAATATCCGCCCTAATCAAAAATAATCGTCGCAAGGATTGGTGTTTTGTCTGCTTCAAGAGCCTCAAGGGTTGTGAAAATATCCGTGAGCGTATCCCGGTTCCTGTGTAGAATCAGTACAACACCGTCCGACATTCCGGTCCAACCCCTTAATGCGGGATCGCAGGCGAAATTTGAAACAAAGTAGAGCGCCAGGTCCGAGTTATCCCTGTTTTCTTTTATAAAATCAACCACGTCGGAATTGGTCACGTGTGCGCTTGAAGGTGATTCCCCGGCAGGGAGGATATCGATTTTTCCGCCTTTTACAGAATGGAGATTGATTTCTTTCTTCTGGCTGAGTTCGGAAATTCCAGGTGAAGTTGGAGTTTTATAAAATCCGCTTTCGCCGTCCGGCGCCGAAGTATCCACGAGGAGAATCGAGTTGATACCGGTTGAGAGTACCGAGATCACCCGTTCAAGCTGTTCGCGTACCGTGCCGGATTCCGGTCCCGGGCGTAGCAAGGAGAATGAAGGGGTTCGTTTCAAAGACTCGCATTTAATGACCGCGAGCGCGAGTGTGCTTGCGGCAGTCGCGATTTCCTCCCGCGTACCTTTGGGTAACGAACATACCGGACTCCCGTCCATGTATCCGGCGATCTGTTCCGGACGTCGGAGCCTTGGGTCGAATACCTCAATAAGGAAAATGAGGAACACTCCAAAGACCAGCCCAAGTCCGAAACCCATAATCAGGTTTCGTTTAACGCTCGGAGCGATCGGTTCCACCGGAGGGACCGCGTAGTCAATAATCCGGTTTCCTATCTCCAGAGTGGTTTCGACAAGCCGTGCTTCCTCGAGGCGCCTGAAAAGCAACCGGTTAGCTTCCTCGGCGACCTCCACGTTGCGCATCAGGCTGAGAACATCGCGCTCGACATCAGGGATGCTGTACAACCGCTCGTCAAGCGTCCGGATAACCTCATCGATATCGTTACGCTGCCTGATGTAGCCGCTGACAGTTGCGGACAGTGTATCGAGAATGTTCTGACGCACGGACTGGAGGCTTTCCATTTTCGCGATGACCGATGGATGGAGTTCGGTGTAATCAAGCAACAGATTCTGGATGTCAACCGTCAAGCGGGCATGATCGGCGGCAAGCTGCTGAATGAGCGGATCGCTGGTAAGCGCGGGAGGTATCAGGAAATTCTCCCCGTGCAACTCTGAGGCAAGGTTGGAATGGATCGACTGGAGGAGTGATAATTTCAGGTTGATATCGACCTTTTCAGCTTCCCGGGCGGATACTTCGTTTACCGCAAGCCTGGCCTCTTCGGGAAGGATAATAACCCCGAATTGATTTTTGTAATCCGCCAGCGCATTTTCAGTGTTGTTAAGCTGGATGGTCGTTTCAGCGAGACGTGCTTCCAGTTCCCTTGTCTGCATTGAGCCGGTCGAAGTTTTCCAATCCGTATTACGTCTTTCGTACTCAGCAATAAGGGAATTTACGACATCACTGGTAAGCGTGGCGTTACCGGAACGCCAGGAAATCTGGATCAGGTTTGTGCGATTTGCGCCGCCAAGCGGAATTACTCTAAGGTCCTCCCGGAATGATTTCAGGATTCCCCATGCCTTATGGGGGGTGAGCCTGAATTTAGCCCCACGGGAGCCGGTCATTGCCGTGACCCTGAGAGTAAGGTCGTCTGATGTGAATAAATCTCCCTGGCGACCGGTTCCGAGGTCCGAGCCATCCGGTCCGGTGATCCTGTAATTCCCTGAATCGTCTGTATATGTCAGAATGAAATCCCGGTCGATACTTCGGGTTGTGAACTCGACATCATCCAAACGCAAAGTACGGACGCTGCGAGTGAGTTTATCGGTGAAGATATAGTGAATAGCCCGGATTATCGGGTTGGGCCATGTTACATCATCGATCTCCAGCCTGAGATCGAGTTCATCGATAACGACTTCTGAAATGGAACGCGACCGAATTATTTCGATCTCGGTGTTGACCTGCTGGTTGCTTCCGGCCAGGTTGAAGTACTCACCAACAAATCCGAATCCGCCAACCTCAGACGAAATTTGTAATATTCCCCTGGCTTCGTAAGTTGGGGGGCTTGCGAGTGCGGCAATGGCCATAAGGACGGCCAGAATAATCGCGCACGCAGCGATCACCGGGAAACGGTGTTTCAGGAGGCGGAAGAAGTCCGTCATAGTAAATTCGCGTTCTCTCTCAGCCACAATAAAAATCCCGAAAGGATAAAGTCGATCCTTTCAGTTGAAGGATTTATAAATATTACCCCGGGCATTTAAGTCGGGAATTTACCGCCCGGCTTAAGGTAGGGAATGATGTTACCCCACCTTGTGACATGCGGTCAATAATCCCGGGGTCATAATAATACCCCCCCTGTGTTTTTTCGACAGTAATGAGGTAAATTTGATAGTTTTAAATAAGATAAGGCAGTCAATCCGGAAGAATATCCCGGATCGGGGCTGTGTGGACCGAATGTGATATGCAAGACAGCCGATGCGACGGTAATTTATAGTTGATTTTCAGGACACACCCCGGTAAACTACGGTCAACTCGCGTAAGTAAGCTCTCGAAAACCGGGAGCGGAGTTGTGATATGCCGGCATATCTGGATTATTCATGGGTTTTATTTTTTGGACTCGGCGCAATAGTTTTTGCGTGTGTCGGGCTTGGCGCAGCCTGGCTGGTCAGGCCCAAGCAACCGGTCGAGCGAAAGTACCTGACGTATGAATGCGCTGAAGCACCAATTGGTCCGGCATGGATAAAATTTAATCTTCGTTATTACTATTTCGCCCTGCTGTTCCTGCTGTTCGATGTGGAGATCGCATTTTTCTATCCGTGGGCAACTGCATTTATTTCGATGAAATCGAAATACAGCTATATGCCCGGCGAATTGTATGGTGCTATCGAAGCGCACAATTTCGGATTCGCGATTTTCGGCGAAATGCTATTTTTTATTTTCCTTCTAGCCATCGCATGGACATACGCGTGGCGAAAAGGATTTCTCAAGTGGGATTAGCCGGGACGTTCCCGGAGGATGATGGGTGGCTGTAACCGATACTTCGAGTGAGCTGTTCAGGGAAGTTAAAAATTTATTATTATCAAACAATATTCTGCCGGTTGAAGGCTATGAATTTCCGCAGGAAAAAGTGGCTGGATTCTGGAAGGATGTGTTCGAGGCCCGGGGGATAGTAATATTCGGGTCCGGGGAAATTCCGGACGGGGTCAATTACAAACAGGCCGAATTTCAGCTTCCGGACGATCCCCCACCGTGGCTGAACGAAAGATAGCAGTAGAGAAAAATCATGGGATTACTGGACGGAGAATATAATCCTGGGGTGGGATTAACCACCTGCGATGCGATAGTCAACTGGGCGAAAAGGTCGAGCCTCTGGCCCCTGACTTTCGGGATCGCCTGTTGCGCGATCGAGATGATACTGACCGGCACCGCACGGTTCGATATTTCCCGTTTCGGTTGCGAGGCTTTCAGGGGGTCACCGCGCCAGGCTGATCTTATGATCGTCTGTGGAACTATCAACCATAAAATGACCAGTAGAATCAGGCTTCTGTACGACCAGATGCCGTCGCATAAGAAAGTCCTCGCGATGGGATCGTGCGCGATCTCCGGAGGTCCGTACCATAATACTTATAATGTAGTTAACGGTGTGGACCTGATAATACCGGTGGATGTTTATATTCCCGGTTGTCCTCCAAGGCCGGAAGCCCTTCTCGACGGGATAATGAAACTGCAGACACTAATCGATAAGGAAACACTTGCTGTAACGCATGCTGGATAGATCATGGGTAAGAAAGCGAAACCACCGGTTCCTCCAAAAGAACCTTCCGAACCTGAAGGCGGGAAATCATGGAGCCAGCCTGTTGAAGGCCTTATAAGGCTGGTTAAGGAGAAATTCCCAGGTGTGAAAAGCCTTGATGGCCGTATGGTCAATGAACCGGCGCTACTAGCAAGTCCATCGGAGGTTGCAAAGGTCGCCGAATACCTGAAGAACAATGATACATTACCCATGAATTTCTGCACAGCAGTTACGGGGATCGACAAGGTCGATCGGTATGAGGTTGTCTATAATCTTCATCATCTCGGGTCCGATTTCAAAGATCCGGGTCTTGAGTTTGAGAGAATCGCGTTATGTGTTGTGATCGAAGACCGCGAGAACCCGTCCACTCAATCACTGATTCAGCAGTGGCGGTCGGTGGATTTCCAGGAAAGGGAAGTGTTCGATCTACTTGGAATTAAATTTGAAGGGCATCCCGACCTAAGGAGGGTTCTCCTTGATGACGATTTCAAGGGACATCCGCTCCGCAAGGACTACCCGTTAATAGGCAAGTGGGAGGACATGGTGGCGATGGATGCCGTACTGGATGAACACCAGATACGCACGATGAAGGAAGCCGCAGGGGAGCCGTTCGATCCTCTCAAGGATGTACCGCCGAATTATAAACGTTAAAAGTTATCGGATACATGAACTGGATGGCCGGAATTTCGCCGGCTTTTCTTGTGTACCAGGGCTGGCTTTTTTATCTGAATTTTCTATTTTTAACTTCTATCGGGATGATTTATTTTTTGAAATCACATAAAATATGGTTTTGGGATGGGTGGACCCTCGCGTGAACTCTTCCGTGTCCACCTTAGTCAATATACCTGGAGGACAATAAAATGAGAGCAACCATTATTGTGCTGGCGGTAATTTGCTTATTTCTGGTCGGTAGTCCGGCATGGGCTTTCGATCTGGATTTTAATATTGAAACCGCTGGTAATATCTCAATTGGCCTGGGTGCAGGATTCGGGGATGAGGATGTTGGACCCGGGGTACTAAGCGGGAAGTATGTAGATAATTATCTCGAGATAGGTATCGAAGGATTATATGACGGTGACGAGGAAGATCAAATTGACGGGCTGGCTTTCCTGTGGCTGATTTACAGGTACGATCTCTACGAGGAAGAACGCAACACACCGTACATGGGCATTGGGGTCGCGAACGGATTTGCGATGAATTCGTTCCAGGACGATTTCGGGATTATGGCGGCGATGGGATGGGACACAAACACATGGGGGCTGGAGCTGAAGTGGGGGTATTTTGACCCGTCGCTATATACGTTTGTAGCTTATTACCATTTCGATTAGCGTTGATAGATGCCGGGGAACCATCCCGGTGTTAATTTTTATGGATGGAGGATTCCTGGATGCGTAGTTATGTATGGGTACTGACAGGTATTTGTATTCTCGGATTTCTGATAATACCATCCCCGGCCCTTGCCGAAAATTCAGGATTTGAAGGGCTGGCGCTTGGAGTGGGCGCTAACAGGGCTGCTGAGAACATGGCCAATGAGAATACCGCATTCGGAATCAAGTGGCGTGAAAGGCATTTTGAGTACGGGCTTGATTTTATACAGGCCGGGGCGGTGGGCTACGGGTACGGCAATTCAAATTGCGCATTTTTATGGGCGAGCTGGCTTGAGGAGTTCGACAGGCCGGGATGGCAGGACTATGGAATTTACGTTGGGGCCGGTGCCGGGACTATTCTCGGCGAGGATAATTTTGTGGACTGGCAGGCAGGGCCGTTTATTATTTTAGGGTGGGATTTCACATCGCAGGCGGGGTTGGAGGGAAAGCTGGGGTATTTTGGCGAGAATATTTTCGGAACCGCGATGTTTTACTGGTATTTCCAATAATATATACTGAGCAACGGGTTTAGTATGCCGGCAGAAACCAGGGGTATTAAAATGCGGGAAGTTAAACGTTCAGAAAAAAAGACAAAAGATAAATCTGATGGGAGAATTGTTCCACAACAGGAACAGTTTGAGTTATTAATATCAGAAAAATACGAATTAACAAAGCCTGTACCTGTACATGTTTACAGGTATGATGATGGGACAGTGCTGATTCGATCCATGGAGCTCGATCTGTTTGCGCAGGGGGACAGAGAATATGATGCAAGGCTGTCATTTTCCGAGGTTCTGATAAGTGAACTGGAAGACCTTGAGAAGGATTTAAAGAATGGCCAGAAAATCGGAAAGGCCCTTCAACTGGAACTCAGTATGCTCAGGAGGTTACTCAGAAAAGCGGAATGAACAGGGATATAAAGAGAAGGGAAATAATCAAGGCATTGGAAAAAATCGGTTATCAATGATTACAAGAAAGTTGTACATAAATTCATAAAGGACGGTAAATTGTAGATGCGGCAGGTCATATTGTATTTAACCGGACTTGGGTTGCTAGCCAGCCTGGTTTTCCCAAATGCAGCCATGGCGGATGCGATTTATTATCACAACGGTTATGCTCTTGGTGTCGGCGCGAACATTGCGTCTGAAAACGATGCGCGCGAGGAATTCGCGATCAGTTTCAAGTACAGGTCATATCACTGGCAGTACGGGATCGACCATTGTACGAGTGCGGGAGCAGGGGATATCGGGACCACCGAGTACCAGTTCCTCTGGGTTTCATACATAGAAGAATTTAAACGTCCGGCAGATTCGGATTACGGCATTTATGCGGGTCTTGGCGGGGGGGGATTCCTTGGACTTGAGGATGATTTCCTTGAGAATCCATTTGGGCCGTTTTTACTGGTTGGATGGGATATGTCCGACTGGATAGGGCTTGAGGGAAAAGTCGGAACGTTTGGTAGAAATTACTGGGCGAGTGCGTTAATATATTGGTATCTCTAACGATATTATGAAGGGTTAAAGATTAGGGAGCGGAGATGCGACTGCCAGATCTCACAACAACCGAATACGTTTCTGTGTTTGCAGGTTCTACTGTGAACAATGAGCTTAGTCAATTTAAGCAGGCTTTCTTAAACCTTGGGGCCATTGAAGGACCTTGTAACGGGGAAGATGAAGGTGACTCTCAGTTATTAATATCGTGTACTTATCAAAAAAATAATATTGACCATCGGGCTTTTATGGCCTTAAAAAAAAATCCAGAGGATATGTACGGTTTTGGAATTGAAATTGAAGCAGGATATTTTAAACATTTGGACAAGTTCCCTAAATATCAAGGAGTTAAAGCTGCAAATGGAGATCCTCTTAGGATTGTTTCAGAAAGTGATTTTGTAGAATTATTAGGTAGAATGTGGATTGATGCAAAACTTAATAGTGCCGAGTGTTATTTTGAGCTAATTAGGATTTTTAATAATGTTGAAAATATTCAAAAGTATATGCCAATGGAATCAACTTTCAATGGGAGCAGACTAGATATTATATACTGTACTTATGGCATTGACGATCAGTCAGCAGTTCTTACGGTCGCAATACTACCAAACCTTGCTGAGAGCGAATCCAAGGTTAAGTCTGGCGATGAAACCAAATACATACTTTCTTATGCTATATTTCAACCTAAATCAACTTTCAGCTATGTACTCCCATGTCCACCCAAATTATCTGATTTAAGGAATATATCATGAGTCAAGACTTGAAATCTGGAAATGGATCAAAAACGTTTTCATGGTCTAGCGGGAGCAGTGGATATCCAAACTTTCCACAAGAGATTAGACTCATTGCAGGTGAAACACCTTGGGAAACCGGACAACACGTGACAACACAACATGTTAACCAATACATCTTAACGGAACTTCTCAAGCATGTTCCTTATACTGAGCCTGATAGCGAACCACCACCTGTATGTGAGAAATTTGAATTATTAATCTCATCCTGTTATGAGCTTACCAGACCGATACCGATACATATATTTCGGTATGAGGATGGTTCTGTTCTAATAAACTCGATGGAGCTAAATCTTTATGCTGAAGGGCATTCTGAGTATGAAGCGAGGAAGGAGTTTTCAGAAGTTCTAATTTACCAGTTGGAAGATTTACATGGTTTCTTGGAACAAGGGGAAAAACTGGGTGTTGATTTACAGACACAATTAAGGCTACTTGAAAGGTTCATTAAGGAAATATCGAGTGATTAAAACTGCTAAGCAAAGGGAGGTATTAAGGTGTCTAAATAAACTGGGTTTCGAAAGGAATCCTGGTCGTAGCAGGGAGTTGAAATTCACATATAAGCATACAAACGGTGTAATCATAACCACAGTATTAGTACCCAAAAGCCAATCAGACATCAAGAAAGGGACGCTTAATAAAATTAGAAGTCAAACTAGGCTAGATCCTGAAGATTTTTCACAAGCTATAAAATGTCCTTTTAAAAGAAAAAATTACGAGGACTATATTGAACAAGCTAAACTAGCAAAAGAATCTCCAAGTAAAAATTAGATGACTCTTTACCCACTTTGCGCTATTATGCCACTTTACCCGATACGGGTGATCTGAATATGTGGACCTCGAATAATCTCCTGGTCCGGGTGCTTGTCGTGCTCGGGATGATATCTCTCTTTGTAATTCAGATAGCTCGTAAAAGGTCCAAGTAAAATATTTATCAGGGCTAACGTTATGGTACTCGAAGAAACGCACATTGAACATGATCGTCCCGATACAGTCGGAACCGATGAATTCTGGTTGAACATGGGCCCGCAACACCCATCGACGCATGGTGTTTTGAGGGTGTTACTCAGGATGAACGGTGAGATCGTGAAGGAAGCGATCCCGTATTTTGGCTACCTTCACAGGTGTTTCTCCAAGAAAGCCGAGAGTCTGAAATACCCGCAGGTGGTTCCGTATACCGACCGCTGGGACTATCTCGGCGCGATGGCGAATAATATGAGCTATTGCAATGCGGTCGAGACTCTGATGGGGCTCGAAATTCCCCGACGCGCCGACCTCATCCGCGTGCTCACACTCGAACTCCAGAGAATCGCAAGCCACCAGTTCTGGATCGCGTCGTTCGCCAACGATATCGGGTCCACGACGATGCTTATGTACACCATGCGCGACAGGGAGAAAATAGTCGACCTGTTCGAAATGATGTGCGGCGCGCGTCTGACCTATCATTTCATCCGGATCGGCGGAGTCATGCGCGACTGGGATGAAAGGATGGATGAATACTGCCGGAAGATCATGGCCGGGATGCCGAAGTTTATCAACGAGTACGAGGACCTTCTTTCGGGGAATGAAATTTTCCGGATGAGGGTGGAAGGAATCGGTTATATGACCGCAGAGGATGCCATCAACTATGGCGCTACCGGGCCGTACCTCCGGGGTTCACGGATTCCCTACGATCTCAGAAAAGTGCAGCCGTACTCGCTCTACCCGGAATTTGATTTCGACGTGCATACATCGGAGAGATGCGATTGTCTCGGACGTTACGAGGTCCGAATTAACGAGATGTACGAATCGATCAATTTAGTCAACCAGGCACTGGAGAAAATAAAGGATACACCTCCTGGCGAACATATTGCAGCGGACCTTCCCCGTATTATCAAACCCCCGCCGGGAGAGGTTTATACCGCGACCGAAAGTCCGCGTGGTGAACTGGGAGTTTATATCGTGAGCGACGGGGGGCAGACACCGTATCGTGTCCAATGCCGTGCGCCGAGCTATGTGAACCTGACCAGCCTGAACCATGCGGCGAAAGAGCAGATGATAGCGGATTTTGTAGCGGTGCTGGGAAGTGTTGACATTGTGCTGGGAGAGGTGGATCGGTGATAGTATTAACCTTTTACGTTAATAGAAACTTGACAAATCAGGGAAATGGATATATATTTCGATAGTGGGAAATTACAGAAATTGTGTGATTCCGAGAAGAAATTAATAAAAAAATTTGGCTTTGAGAACGCCCAAAAGATCAAACTTAGACTAGTGCAACTGGAAGCAGCAGAGCATTTGGCAGGCATGGCCGGATTTCCTGACGCTCATTGTCATAGGCTACACGGTGAATTGGAAGGGTATTTTTCAGTGTACCTGAAGCACCCGATGCGTCTGATTTTTAAACCCAGTCATGATCCAATGCCGGTTAAAGCTGATGGGGGTTTGGATTTATATAGAGTTACCATGATACTAATTACAGATATCAGAGATTATCATTAGGGCGGACAAGGTAATGATACCGAAGACCACACTCAGGTATAAACCGGATTATGCGGTTCCTCCAGGAGAAACACTTCTTGAACGATTATCTTCTCTAGGTATGTCTCAAGCAGAATTATCTCGTCGGACAGGTCTACATGTGAAAACAATTAATGAAATAATCAAAGGAAAAGCTCCAATATCGATCGAAACCTCGTTAATGCTGGAAAGAGTAACAGGTATCTCTGCGCACTTATGGAATAATCTGGAAAGGAATTACAGGGCAAAATTAGCTGAATTTAACGAGCACCAGTGGTTAATTGGTTTAAATTCCTGGTTTGATGAAATAGGTCTGCGGCCAAATGAACTGGAGAACCTAGGTTTCATACCAAAGCAGGATACAAAGGAAGAGAGGAATAAAGAAATTCTCAAGTTCCTGGGTATTTCTTCACCGGAGAATTTTGATGCGGTTTATGGGGAATTAGGGGTGCAATTCAGGAAGAGTAAAGCTTTTGATAGTAAACTTGGTCCATTAACAGCATGGTTAAGAAGAGGTGAGCTTGAGGGTAAATTGGTGCAATGCAGGCCTTTTAATAAAATTTCATTCGAAAAGGCACTTAGCGAGATCAGGGGATTGACTAAAATTGCATCAAGTTCTTTCATACCCGGCATGCGTGAGAAATGTGCTCGAGCGGGTGTAGCTGTAGTATTTGTGCCAGAACTAAAAGGTTGCCGGGTTAATGGCGCTACTCGGTGGTTGTCATCAACAAAAGCATTGATTCAGCTTAGCCTGCGTTACAAAACGGATGACCACTTCTGGTTTACTTTTTTCCACGAAGCCGGTCATATTCTCCATCATGCAAAAAGGGCGGTTTTCCTTGAGTTGGGTGTAGATGAAAACAGCACCAAAGATGAATTAGAAGCGGATGCTTTTGCCAGTAACATTCTTATACCTCAAAATAAATTTGATATATTCCTTAACCGACAGCACCTTGATCGACCGTCAAAGCGGAGTGTCTGTGACTTTGCTAATGAATTGGGGATTTCACCCGGGATTGTTGTAGGACGATTACAGCACGATGGGATTATTCCCTGGAAATTCTTCAATAATTTGAAACGGACGTTAAAATGGTCGAGATAACATAAACTACCTCGATAAGCTCTTTCAGTATGTTTTTGAGATACAGGCTTCAGATTTATTCAGTATTGTATTGTCATCTTTCCTGGAGATCCGATGAACCCGCGAAAAAAGGAAGATTCTGAAAAAAAGGATATCGGTGGGCTTGTGTTCGAGCGGGATGAAACCCTCGACCCGCTGGGTTTGCCGCTTGGTGAGCCGCGAAAAACGGTGATGGTCACCGGTCACAAGGGGCAGCTCGGAGAAGCCCTGATGGAGCTACTCACTCCCGATTTCCGCGTCTGCGGGGTCGATCTTGATGAGATGGATATCACGGTCGCAGAGGAGGTCGCGGGTGCTTTTTACCTTCACCAGCCGGATATTGTCATCCATACGGCAGCAATGACCGATGTCGACGGGTGCGAACTCGATCCGGAAGCGGCAATTCGCGCGAACTCACTTGGGACGCAGAATCTTGTGATCGCATCTGAGGAATTCAACTGTGTTTTTGTCTATTTATCTACAGATTATGTATTCCCCGGGAAATCAAAGAGGCCGTATTTCGAATGCGACCCGACCGGGCCGTTGTCATGGTATGGAAAGAGTAAGCTTCTTGGCGAGGAATTTGTACGGAACATGCTTTTCCGGTATTTCATTATCCGGACGAGCTGGCTCGTGGGGGAAAAAGGCCGCAATTTTGTGAAAATGATGCTGAAACTGGCTCGTGAGAAGGATGAACTGACAGTCGTCAATGACCAGTTGGGTTGCCCGACGTTCGCAAGGGACCTCGCTAAAGCCATTCGCGAGCTTGTAGATACTCCGTACTACGGGACCTACCATGTCACGAATTCGGGGGAGACGACCTGGTATGATTTCGCAAAAAAGATCCTTGCGGAAGCCGGACTCGATACTCCTGTAAGGCCGATCACCACTGAAGAATTGAACCGTCCGGCACCAAGACCCTCCTACAGCGTCCTGTCGGGATTACTGTTCAAGGAACGCGGATTTACCCCCCTCCGATCCTGGGAAGAGGCGCTCCATGAGTACCTGAAAAACATCGGCCAGCTAAAAAATCCTTGATATTTACGGTCATATATGCTATAGTTCGCTATCAATCTGCCCGGTATCCGGTCAGAATTCTGATTTTTAAGGGATAATTAAACTACTATGAGCGAAGTACCATTACCTAACTTGCGGAAAATACCAGGCTCCGCGATGATAATCCCGGCACTCTGTCTGGCCGCCTCCTTAATCGGGGCGGGTTTCGTCTTTTTTAGGGACTTCTCAAATGGGAATCCTGAAAGGCGCGTGGTATTTGAGTCCGACGGGACCAAAGAGACCATATTCACCCAGACCGCGACCGTTAAAGAGTTTCTTGAGACAAAAAACATCACTGTAAAATCGCATGACTACCTGGAGCCAGCGGAATCGACTCCGATTCGGCCAGGTCTGTTAATTTCATATAACAAGGCGGAGAGAGTTTACCTTGCCCGTGCCGGTATGCCAGCCGAGGAGATCATGTCAGCCGGAGAGACGGTCTGCGATCTCCTGATACAGGAGGGAATCAGTATCGGACCGCTCGACAGGATTGTCCCGCATCCGACAACACCACTTGCCAGGGATATGCTGGTCGAGGTGTCACATGTCGAGGTTGTGGATGTCACAATGTCGCACGAGATCGATCCACCGCTGGTGATCGAGGCCGATCCGGAGCTTCCAAGGGGAAGGATGGAGGAAGTATCGGCCGGGGTGCCTGGAATCGGGGAGGATATTACCCGCTATTATTACCTGAATGGCGAGGAAACCGCCCGAATAGAGCTTGGCAGCCGTGTCGTGTCTGAGCCGGTCGAACGTGTCGCGAGGGTAGGGGTTCGATCAGCACCACCATTAGCAAGCCGTGGTGGAAGCGGGATCCACCGGGATGTAATCGAGATGAACG
The DNA here is from genome assembly GCA_965369865.1 of uncultured bacterium. GTDB lineage: Bacteria > JAJVIF01 > JAJVIF01 > JAPKYR01 > JAPKYR01 > JAPKYR01. The sequence continues at coordinate 30,152 of CBDURU010000032.1, forward strand.
CGACAGGCTACGATCCCGGACCCGGATCGTGCTGGCCTTTCGCCGATGGGTTTACCGCGACCGGGCATATCGCCGGACATGGTGTATGCGCTGTCGATCCGAGTGTTATTCCACTGGGGACCGAGCTATGGGTAGAGGGTTACGGCTATGCGCTGGCATGCGATACCGGCGGGGCGATCAAGGGAAACCGGATAGATATGTGCTTCGATACGAGGGCTGAAGCGATGAGGTGGGGACGCAGGGACGTGCTGGTGTATGTGCTGGAGTAAGGTCAATTCTGTTAAACAAAAATTTATTGGGTATTTAGCGTTGATGTACGTCGACAAGCACGTTCGACCCGGAGATTTTTAAAGACGAGCTGTTTGGAGATGTCTCACTTTGCTTGTCGCCGCCACGCGGTTTTTGTTGTTATTGGAA
>CBDURU010000033.1:0-30265 GCA_965369865.1 uncultured bacterium
CATCAATAAAAGCCGACAGGAATGTCGGCGCACCTGAAATAAATGATATTTTCTGGAAATGGTCTTAATCGGGCGTAGCCGTTAATTGAAAAAGCGCCTCCTCGAAAAATAATTTTGCTAACCCAACAAAACAGGAGGAGGCACCATTGGAATCATACAACTTACTTATAACAATCACCAATGTTGTAAACAAAGTTACCAGCCAAACCGCACCAATAGTCGGCAAGAAGGCTGCCCGCCCGCATCAATCAAATAAATAATTATTCCCCTAATATTGTTACAAATAACTCCCTGGTCCTCGGACGCGTATCGTTATCGATAAACACCACCTGCTGCCACGTCCCCAGCCTCGGACTCCCGTTCCTGACAGGTACCGTGATATCCGGCCCGATAACGCTCGCTCTCAAATGCGAGTGCCCGTTGTCATCATGCCAGGTTTCGTGATGAAAATATTCTCCCCACGCGGGACCGGGGGGTGTTGTGGGAATATGACGGTCGAAATGTTCCTTTAAATCTCGCACGCAACCAGGCTCAAATTCGGTTGACGTAAGCGCGCCGGTCGACCCAGGGCAGAAAACATGAGCGATCCCGGTCGAAATCCCCGATCGTTTTATACATCCTGCAAGTTCCGATGTAATGTTAGAGACATCGGAATTTCCCCGTGTGCTGACTGAGATTGTGTCTGTATGTACGGTCATGACTGATCCTCCCTGGCCTGCTGTAATAAATCAACCGCCCGCCTGAGATGTGGAATTACAATTGAGCCTCCTATTAAAAGGCTGATCGACATCGCCTCCCAGATTTCCTCATCGGCGAATCCCAGATCGACACATTGCCTGAGATGGTATCGTACGCAGTCATCGCATCTGAGAACCATCGAGCATGAAAGCCCGAGAAGCTCCTTGGTTTTTACAGGAAGTGCGCCATCGCGATAAGTCTGCGAATCGAGCGAGAAAAATCTTTTTACCTCAAGCGGAGCTTCATTGAGGATGATTTTATTCATGCGCTCCCTGAATTGTTCGAAGGATTCCTGGTTGGCCATTATTGAGTTGTCTCCATTGGAAAGGTGATAGAGAGATTAGCAGAAAAAAAATAAAATTACATAAATTGGTTGCGCTGCCACTTGTGGCAGGAGGGGTTGAAATCAAAATCCTGCTATAATTCCTGGCAATCGCGATGATCTATTTCCTTCTGCCAGCATACAATGAAGAATCCGCTCTTCCGCTCGTCCTCGAAACCATCTCCGTGCTCAGGTTCCCCGGTGAAGACTGGCATGTTATCGCCGTTGATGATGGGTCGTCGGATGGCACACCGGGAGTGTTGAAAGAATGGGCTGAAAAAATCCCCATGACAATTCTCACCCATTCCCAAAATATGGGGCTTGGACGCGCGATACGCACAGGATTTGAACACCTTGTGGAAATAATCAAAACGGATGATGCTGTAATTGCACTCGATGCGGATAACACGCAGGATCCGAAAATCTCATTAAAAATGCGGGTAAAGCAAAATGCGAATGATCTGGATGTCGTTATCGCGAGCCGTTACCACACAGGGGAAGACGAAAGCGGAAAGGAAGTCGGGCTGGCACTTCACCGGAAAATTCTCTCGCGCGGGGTGAGTTTCATTCTCGATTGGGCTTTCCATGTGAGTGGAGTTAAGGATTATTCATGCGGGTACAGGCTGTATTCAGGCCGGATTTTACATCGGGCAAGGGAAGTTTACGGCGACAAACTGGTTGAAGAACAGAATTTTGTCTGCATGGCGGAAATCCTTTTGAAGCTGGATCATATAGGAGCGAAAATCGGGGAGGTCTCGCTCGTGCTTCGCTACGATCTCAAGGGCAGCCCGAGCAAGATGAGGGTAGTTCGGACGGTGCTCAGGTATTTCAGGATGATCTGGAGATTTAAAGGGCTTGGTGAGTTGAAGAAATACAAGTATCCGCGATAATATTTTGATACAACATTAAATCTAATTAAGACCAAAATTATGCGAAAGATACTCCTGGCATCGATCATCCTCTGGTTGTCAGTCCAGATTATTTCCTGCAACGAAGGGAAAAGCCCGGTCGTCCCTCCTGATGACACCCAGAATTTCCGTCTTGGCGCCGCACGATTCAACCCGGCACACGCGCCTGTGGATGTAGTAAATATTTCCGCAACGCGATTGCAGAACGGATCGCTTGAACTTCCCGGACGCGACATAACAATGACAGCGAGCTCAGGTAATGTCAGTGCGGTTACGGATCACGGCGACGGAACCTACGACGCGGTCTGGACCGGCACTCCTGTGGGTGAAGTTGTAATTATCGCCACCGACAACGACAGCGACCCGCTGGTACAGGCGTCGATAACCATTGTCACTCTTGAATATCTCGATTCACAATGGGATGTCCCGATCAAACTTGCCAGCCCGATCTCGACAGATGGCTGGGAGGCGTCACCGTTCCTGTACGCGGATGGAAATCATCTCGCGTTTTCGTACATCACTCTCGACTGGGTCGCACTCTCGGCCGGAATAAGTCAACCGATCGGTGAGGAGCGTCCGGGACAGTCAATTCCCCAGACACTCGATGTTTTTCTCGCGACGCGTCCTGAAGGCGATAATTCGGCATGGTGGACCGGATGGACGGTCGAGAACGCTCAGGTCAATCTGTTCCAGAGTCTTCCAATGCACGTTTCGGCGCCGATGGTCACCTCCGACGGTCTTGCGGCGTTTCTTACGGTACAGGAATTTAACGGGGTTAATTACGATCCAACCGTACTTTACATGACCGATCCTGATTTTCTAAACGCGCCGACACCGCTCGGTCCCCCGGTCGATTTGACAGGGCTTGGTGAGGATAACCCGTATTATGACGCGACGAACGGGTGGTTGTATTTCGACTCGTACGATCTTGGCGACCCGTTATCGAAGCAGAACATATGGGCGGCACAGACAATTGGCGGGTGGCAGTTCAACGATCCCGTGCCGCTGACCGATCTGAACACACCTGAAATCGAAACCCAGGCGTTCGTGGATGAAATTGGCGGGATGATTTATTTCGCTACCGACCGCGACCAGGATGAATATATACTGGCGATCTGGAGGGCAAGTATTTCAGGGAGTATTACAGGAACTCCGGAAGAATTCGCGAGAGGAGTAATTCCTGTGGGACGGCCGTCATTTTCATCGGATGGCCAGTGGTTCTGTTTTTCATTTGCTACGATCGATCCTGACGGATCGGATGCCGATATTGCAATGTGCAGGCGTATTGAGTAAAATCTGGAATAGTAGAACATCAATCAAAAATCCCTATGGAGGCAGGGACAATGGACCAGGAACCTCTGGGGGGAGTGCAGCCACTATCTATTCGTGTCCATTTTCTGAGGAATCTTGCGAAGAAAGGTAATCCTGTACTTAAATGGGGAGCGAAGTATCTGCTGACGGATCCGGTTAGTCGTTTGAATGGGATGATTTTTGAGGGGATCGTAATTTATGTTTTCATTGCTCTGGCTTTATTAACTTTCCTCAGCATTATTTACAGGCCAGAGACATATGACATCCTGGTAAATGAATACATTATAACCTTTCGTACTTATCTCCAATTAATTGCAATTTTCTTTTTAATATTCTGGCTGGCTGCTTTAGTGAAAGGAATAATAACCTCGACTCGCTTTGTTAATGCAATGTTATGTGACGAATCCCAGGAAGGAACACCTGACTGGAGTGAAGCACATCCGGATGATGTTTTTAATTCCATTATGACCCTTCAGATGTACTCGGTAGGAATTCCTTATGGAATATATGTAATAGTTACACTTATTATTACTTATTCCTTCATGCAATATCCTGTGATTCACGAATATTTTGTTCAGCACACAGCATTGCGTTTTGGTGGTTCAGTCTGGTTAATAATGGAATTTGTCATCATTTTGTTTTTAACACTAGGGGCAACATATACTGGAACAAGATGCTCATATCCTAAAGCATCATTCTGGAATTTTGTTGGATTGATGGTTGTAAATTTCCTTCTATATCTAATTATTTTCTTTTCCCTTTGTTTTTTTAATTACAGCCAATCAGGCAGGGATACTGAGATTTGCCAATCCAACATGTTGACCTTTACCTTATTATGGGGAATCGGAGTTGTTTACGTACTTTTCCTCCTCGCCCGGAATGAAGTCCGTTCGAAAATTAAAAAACTCCAGAAAAGCGACTAATCCCCTTACCAGTTCTTTTGACGTTCCGCCTGGGCTTTTTTATCTATAAGTTTATTTATCCTTGATTCATAGGACGAGTACAGCTCGACAATATTGTGATTGTTCATCTCAGCGGCGATCGATCGTAGATCCCGTGCAGTGTTAAACGCCTCTTCAAGATTCCCATCCCGTATCAGCCTATCAATGTTACTGTCGGAAGTCAGGTCGGAACCGGTTGGCGCGGAATTGATCGAACCATACATCTTTTTGCCTGACGCAAGCCTCTGGTTCGCCACGTTTTCATCGCGTTGTTTTGCCTGCCTGCCCCCGAACCGCTCTTTCAGTAAGTCCATCCCCCACCTGATCAGCCCGAGGCCGACGAAAATGGAGATTGCGATAACAATGGCCTGTATCAATAACGCTGGTGCATTCATAGTTTGATCCTGACATTGATTTCACTATCCAAATTATACGATGAAGCAAAGATATTTTAGTTGCGAGTCACCTTTTTCTTTAAGGCTGCCTGATTATCAGGGGCAGACCCAGCGGAGGGTTATTCAACTCCAGGTTCGTAAACAATCATGCTTACGGCACTAAGTGGCATATTTCCGGCACGGGGACTCACCTGATATGGAATATCAATCACATGCTCCTCCCAGTCATTTTCCATGTTGTATACCAGGATCGAAACATCAGGTAAACATGACTGATCAACACAAGCTGCCCACCTGCGACCGATAGATGGTAGAATCGCGTCTTTAATTTCGAGGATCTCATCGCCAGTATGGCTATTGATGAATCTGGTGATCATATTTAAGCCGTCCCAAAGGAACAATCCAAGTACATCCTCATTACTCCCGACATACATGTCTATAATTTCGCTGTCCTCGACTAATTCTATCCACTGGTCCTCCAGTAAATCATATCTCCAGACGATACGGCTCGTCGCTCCGGTGGAATTTGTGACGTCAACCATGGCATAGGCATTTCGACCATCATCGGACATAAATAATTTAACATCGTCAATTGCGGAATCCGTGAGTTGGAACCATGGAAATTCCCGATTAGTTTCAGGATAAATTGTCTCTCCGGTTATCAAGTGCCTGAAATAAAAATTTTCATCGTCGTATAATGCCCGCCACAGGTGTTTGTGGTAGTTAAACCGTGCAGGAGATACATACTGGATGAAATCATCCGCGTGAGTTTCCATTACCGGATGAAGTTGAGAATCGGGAAGATCCAGGGATACATAAGTTTTCATATCACCAATTTTGGAATACATTACGAAAATGATCCGGCCATCCAGCGAGTAATGATAACTCAAACCTGACCACGGGTATTTACTGGTGCTGTTTAAAATCGGGGCATTATTTCCTGAGAAATCGTACGCTCGAAGCCCATTAAAAATGTGGTGGCCGAAATCGACCAGTATAAGTGGCTGTTCATTACTTGCCGCCTCCCGGATCATTTTATCTATCCGGGCATCTTTCCCGGTTTTGTAAAGATATCCGGAGAAAAGGCTCAGGATGAATATAACCAGGGGGATTATGTTCCTGTACCTGATCACTTATCCCTCCGTCCAAAAGAGATACAGGCCATGAAAAAAACAACGATCGCCACTCCAAGGCTTAAGAAGACGTTTAAATTGACCACCGGCCAGATAATTTTAAACCTCGAAAGATCTGTTGACCGGAACATCAAATATTGGGTGGTACTTATTATCCAATAATGTAAGGGAATTAATATTGCGGGAAGCACCAACCAGGAGTAATAACCCATCATGAACAGGGAACCACGCCTGTAGGCCCTTGAAGCCCACCAGAACCCCCAGGTAATTGGAAGCAGGACCCATGAAAATACCTGGCAGAAAGCTGTAAAAATAATGAAGGATACCTGGGATGGATTAAGTTCATCAAAGATACGGAAAAACCACACTTGTGGGACTCTCGCCCAGGTTCGTCCAAGGGGACCATGGTATGGGAAAACCGTGAGATGATGGATAGCGGTCATCAGTAAACGCGTGAGGTTATCAGGAATATCTGTTTTATATGCATTTTCGTGGCTGATTATCATGAGTAGAAGAATTGGCGCAAATAGTCGTACCCAGCTCACAAGGCATGCGAGAACTCGGGGTAACAGGATTTTGTAGGGTCTGATAGGGGCCGATAAAAGGGCTGGATCGCTCCCCCCGTATTTAAGGTGTACTATGTAAATAAATCCGGGAATTGCAAGGGGCGTACAGATGATAAACATCCAGTAGGTGACCAGGAACAAGCCCTCGTACCATTTCACACCTGGGTTATCAAACCACCAGAAGCCAATGGTCAGGGCTGCGAGCGACCAGAGGACTGTTTCAGTGATCTGGAACGGGCGCCCGTTTTTTGCAGTCCAGATGTTTCTATAAGCAATTTTGAAAATGAAACTCAGCATGCCATCCGACATTGATAAATAGCTGATAATTAGTAGTTATTCCGACTCGTCAAGGTTCAGAAATTCAATTATAAACAATGAATACGGAAATACAAAAAATGCAGGCTTTCAGCTTTATCCATCAGGATGAAAGTCGATGTTCGAGGCATCGACCTTTTTCATTCGAACCGGAAGGGTTATAATTCATATCCATAAAAAGTGACCTGCCCTGTGTATGGAAAACCTCGCGCGCATAGATAAAAAACGCCCGGACATTCTTCCGCTGCTCCTGCTCGCGTTATTCGGGATCGGGTTTTTCTACCCCGTGCTGTTCATGGGACGCGCTCCCGCGATCAATGATCTCAGGAGTATCGAACCATGGCGTGGCGCGCGAATCCAGAACGGAGAAGGCACGGTTGAATTCCGTCCGAGCGGTGAACCGGTTTATTCGTGGGACACCTACGAGGGATTCGCCGACGACCTTAACCGGCAGTTCATTCCATGGGGACTTTATTCGCAGGAGAGGATCAGGTCGGGTGGTTTACCGCTATGGAACCCGCATGTCGCCTGCGGGCAACCGCTTTATGCGAATCACCAGACCGGATTAACGAACCCGCTTATTTTCCTGTGCTATCTCCTTTTCCCGGGCTTATCGGCAATCACCGCGATTTTTCTATTCACATTCATACTCACCGGATGGGGGATGTACGCGTATCTCAGGATACTTGGACTCGGACGGTGGCCGTCGCTCCTCGCCGCGACAACATACCAGTTCATGCTGGGATATATTCCCACACTCGATACTCTGGTTATTGAGAAGGCGTTATTCCCGTTCCTTTTATATTCGATAGAACGCCTTGTTCGAACACCCGGGGGAAAAGGAGGGATATGGGCGGTTGTATCCATATTACTCTTCGCGCTGGTTCAGACATCGTGCCACGTGCAGGAAGCCGTTTTTATTTCGTACCTCATTGGGCCTTACATAGTTTTCATCGCGGGCGGACAGGACGCGTTCCCGCGCGGAAGGATCTGGTTAACGATTGGAAAACGATTCCTGCTGGCATTGGGGATTTTCATCCCGGCACTGCTCGTCGGCCTGGTGCAGAATCTTCCAACACTCGAATTCTACCTGAACTCAACCCGATTCGCGGGATTCGGGGAACAACTTGTCGAGGCGACGGAACTTGAAATGAATTTTACCTGGATACAGTCGATGATGTTCGCGTTCCCGAGGCTGTTCGGAGATTACATCCTCGACACCATGTTCCTCGAGCATTATCTCCTGAACTACGCGTATATCGGGATCATAACTATCCTTACGGCGCCATTTGCAGCATGGGTTATTTCAAACCGCAGGCAGGTCTGGTTCTGGCGGGTTGTCATGGTGATCTTCTTCGCTGCGATAATCTGGAACGAATTTTATTTCAACGTGCTTATCCATCTCCCGCTGTTTCGAATAAGCCTTCAGAAACCATTCAGCCCGTTTTTCTTCTCTGTTATCGTTCTCGCCGGACACGGGTTCCAGGTCTTTCTGGACCCGAAACCGAAAGGCACGGATGAAAATAAGTGGCTCGCGAGAACCGCCGTCATTGTGTACGGCACCCTTTTGAGTTTCGGCGCGCTCTGGATTTACTCGATGTTTGGACCGACCGAGATGTTCACGGCAGACCAGATTTATACACTTGGCCAAATGCTGATTGGTGTTATTTATGCGTCGCTTGTATGTTTCTTCATCGGACTTGTATGGAAAAGGGTGAATCCGATTGAAGATGAAAACGGTGTTGGTAAACCGGTCGACCATGCAAGATTTTCAAGAGCTATAACGATAGGCGCAATTGGAATACTGATAATTATCCTTATCGACATGTGGCCGATGAAGGCTCATTTCAACCCGTTCGTGGAAAAGAAAAATATGTATTTCGATACCGTCACGACTGAATTTCTCCAGGAACGGCTCGAATGGAATCCCGGCGATGAAGACGGCCCGTACAGGTTCGGGCGTTCATGGAAGGAAATCCTCCAGCCGAATACCGGAATGATGTACGGTCTCGACGATTTCGGAGGGTATGACTCCAACCTGATCGGCAATTACGGGAAACTGCTGACAACGGTCGATGAAACGATCCTGATGGGTGTCCACTTTATCGAGACTCCGAGGTATCGACAGGCATTCAGGTCGAATGTATGGAATATGCTCGGCGTAAAGTATGTACTGGCGCACAGGGGGCATTACGGTCAGTTCGAACCGGTGGAGCGGTGGCAACCATTGTATTACGGTGAGGTGTTGATTTTGGAGAACCGCGACGCCCTTCCGAGAATGCACCTTGTGGATCAGGTGACATGGGCTGATCCTGACGAAGCCCTTGAGTTATCGTCGGAAATTGATCCTGCATCGGAAGCGGTGGTCTCAAGACATGGGTCGGGTGAATTAATTGAGTTTGATAGTAACGGTGAATCACCCGGAACAGTTGTCATAACTGAATATTTACCGGAGAAAGTGTCCGCGAGCGTGACATGCGAACGTCCGGCGGCATTATTGTGTTTTTACGATTCATGGTTCCCGGGATGGGAAGTGAAAGTGGATGGAATTACGAAACCCCTGGAACAGGTGAATTACGCGTTTAAGGGCGTGTTTGTGGAGGAGGGGGATCATGTCGTGGTGTTTTCATACAGACCGAAGTCGCTTGTGTACGGGATTATCGGAACAGTGATAGGAATACTGTTGATGCTGCTGATTGCGAAGCCCTTGTCGAAAGCAGTAGGGCGGCCTGAAAATTAGTTACAATACGAATTAAATTATATAGGTCACTGTCCCCAATGGATCCCAAAACCATTCTAAGGAGAAGACAGAATGCAAATCACGGTAATGCTGTTCACCCTTCTGGCATCCCTGGTAAGTTCTGTCATCATCGCTGATATAATTGTTATTATGCACCTTGGGTGGATATTGTTTATGCTTTGGGGGTTTACGCTCACAGTACACGGGGTCTTATACAGAAAGAAGAGTTTTTTTGACAGGTGGCTATTCAGAACGCTTCACGTGTCTGGTATAGTCTTTGTGTCTCTTATAGCTATTATTGGCAGGCAAATAAGAGCCATATGCCCCATAACAATATGGGAAAATGCCCTAAGGGTAAAATATGACCCGAGCTCAACTTATTCGGGCGAGTTCATACCTCACTACGTTGAAAAGCTGGTTTATCCTGACATGGACCCATTAATAATAACTATAGGTACCGTGTTTATCGGTGTTTTCACTCTGGTTGTTTTTATAGTCAGGCCACCAGAGAAGATAAGAAGAATTTTGTTCAAAGCCCCTTGAATGTTTCAAGGGGCTTTTTGTTTCATATAAAATCAACCTGACGGTATCGGGAATTTGTTGATGCGATCAGAATTTTCCTTTTGTTAGGTTAACAGGAAAGAAACCCAATGGGTTCGACCTGCCCCGCGATTTTGCCGTGATGTATACTTTGACTTTACCTGCATAATCCCCGGCAAAATCGCATGTCTGTCCCCGGTCGTCCAAATCCCGGCAATAATCATATATGTCCAGCACTCAAAAAAGCACCATTCGTAACTGTCCCCTTTTTTGTCAACCACTCATTTAAGGTATAATGCCCGGACTCGACATGGCCCCGACCCGGACCGAAAATTCGACCGATTTTTCACCCGTCCCTCCCATCTCATGGCGGACCGATATCGCGGGCGTAATCGGAATCACCCTTATAGTAATGGTGCTCCTCTGGCCTGCACTCGATGGGTCGCACTCGCTTATGTCGGATTCCTGGAAACTTAATTACCCATGGGCAGTTGAAGGATCGCTTGAATCAACGGCATTTGAGGAGAATTTTCCCGACAGTGCGATTGATCCCGGATCCAGGGATGAGCCGTACGTCCTCGCCTATGATATTTACCTTGAAAATATCCCCTGGTATAAATTCGCGCAGGAGGAGATTCGAAGCGGGCGGTTTCCGCACTGGAACCCGTACTCATTCAACGGCGCACCTTTTTACGCAAATCACCTGGTTCCTCTTACACATCCGCCCTTGATTATCGCGCTGCTGATCTCGCCACTGCATCAGGTTCATACTGTCGCGACATTCCTGACATTGTGGCTTGCTGGAATCGGGCTGTATTTCTACCTTCGATCGAAACGCCTTCAGCCTGTCGCCGGGATTGCATCGGCGGCTATTTATTTGACGATCGGTCATTTCATGCCGCTCGTGCCGTTCCAGATGGCCGGATTGATGTATTACCCGTGGCTCATGTGGGCGTCGGACAATCTCGATCTGAAACCATCGTTCAGGACACTTTTGCCGTTCACTCTCATTCTCGGACTCCAACTGGCCGCCGGGCACCCGGCATATGTCGCGCCGTTCCTTTATATGATAATTCTTCACCGAATATTACTCTGGATTTTCAGGAGTAAGCCGAAATCATACTGGCTGCCGAGGCTTGGAATCCTGGCTGTTGCATTTGTACTTGGTTTCGCGATATCGGCGGTTCAGAATTATCCGACCTGGAACTTCCTCAAGCTTTCAGCCCGGGACCTGAACGGACAGACGGAACGTACAATGCACAATCATTCCGATTCAGAGCAAATAATTCAGGCTGCTGGCATAACCCGGTCGGATAATGAACCGATGAACGCAAAATTTTCTGTTCTGTTTGCGCCTGTTTTCCAGAGGCAAATTGAGAAACAGCATCCGTACGTTGGAATCCCGCTGCTCATTCTCGCAATTCTAGGATTGATTTTAATAAGGCCTCCACCCGACCGTCGCGCCATGGGAATACTCCTGCTGTTATTTATAATCCTCGCGGCACCTCCAGTGTTCAGAAGTATCGGGCAATTCATTCCAGGGCTGGGGATCTCTCCATTCAATCCTTATGCTCCCGCGCAGTTTCTGCTGGTAATACTTGCCGGGTACGGCATAAACGGTCTTATTGAACGAGGGCGGGAAATTCCAAAAACCTGGAGGGTAGTAATTTCAGCGTGCACAATTCTTGGACTCCTTTTATTTGTGGTCCCATTTATACAGAATGCCCTTGCCGGTCCATCGACTCGATGGGCCCAGGATCAGGTGTTGCTTGGTTACCTGGTGCTTGTTACGGGTATCATCGCTATCCTTGCACCACTGGCTGCGGTTCTCCCTAGGAAAAAATCGAACGTAATTGGCGGATTGCTGATGCCATTAGCCATAACGGTTTCCGGTGTGCTCGGCCATTTCTACCAGTACCCGGTGTTCCAGCGGAATCCAGTAATGCCTGAGACTCAATCGATTGCGGCGTTGCCACCCACAAATATGTACAGGGTGATCCGTCATTCATCGAAACCCGCGGCTCATGCCGGAAGTATGGATAATCCGCTGACATTCGGTGGGAACCTTCCAATGTGGGCTGGAATGCTCGATTCTCAGGGATATGACTCACTGGTGCTTCAAGACCAGTGGGATATGCTGAAGGAATTGGATCCGAACTCGCTCGCATGGAACGGTCTGGCGCTGCCGGTGACTGATCCCGACGCGTTGAACTCGTCAATCCTTGATGCAATGGCGGTAAAATATATAATTTCCGATGATCCATCGCTCTCAGAATCACATCCTGACCTGACCCTTCTTCATTCAGGAGGATTTATGATTTATGAGCGTGAACCCGCCAACCCACGCTGGTATCTCACCGTCGATCCTGCAAACGGAAATCAGGTTAGTAGTGATTTAAATGCATACTCCCCAGGTCGTATAACAATGGTAAAGGAGATACCAACCAAGATTGAATTTTCTGTTGATGCAGACACTGATTGCTGGATGGTCCTCTCAGATACATGGCATCCCCAGTGGGTTGCTGAAATGGGTGGGGTGGAAGTGGAAATCCTGAAGGCAAACAATGCTTATCGGACTTTGAGGATACCACAGGGAGAACATATGCTTATTTTCAGATATTTCCCGAAAGATTTTCTCATCGGATTATACATTTCAACTTTCATCCTGATTATCCTGATGGGCGGTGCGATATTGGAATTAATTCAGCACAGGACGAACAGAGTTAATTTATCTAAATAAAAATAAACAATCATTAACCATCCAGCAGGATTAGTGGTTTACAAGAGCGTGGAAATGTGGTAGTAAGTTAGTAAGGCCCAGAAGGTGCATTTATCGTTCCGGGTAGTTTTTGTATTCTATTGTATAGATAAATCCGGGCTGGTACGGCTGGAGATTCAAGGCAATATCTATTCACGAAAATCTTGCCGGCTGCCGGTTAAGCGTTATTTAACCTGTTCCGGGGCAAGGTAGAACATTATTAATGGGTAAGAACAAGAATAAACAGGCAGGTTATTCCCTGCTGGAGTTAATGTATGTTGTGAGCATAATCTCGCTGCTTGCTGCCATGCTAATTCCCCAGCTTCTTATCCAGAAAGACCGAATCATTGAGGCCCAGGCACAGAGACGTCTCAGGACCATTGGGTCGGTTATGGCGGACTTCGCTCTTAGCAGCCCGAGCGGCGGTTTCTTAGAGTTCCAGGACCTCAAAGATTCGGAAGTGATTCGGAATGACTTCAAACTGACATACTTCATACAAGATTACTCCCTTGCTTTTATCACTCCAGGCGACAGGCTGCAGGAAGACCCGGCTGACCGTTTCATGGGGGTTTCCGGGTCCAGGATTCGTACCCCGTCCAATCCAGGTCCCGGGAGAGAAACACCTGGAAGTATAACAATCATTGCATATCCAAGACCAGAACGAATGTATGGTCGACTGTCGACCTTCGCCCTCACCGAAGATTTCGTTGTCAGGGTCTACAAACCCGGACCGGGTGTCAGCCCCTATGATCCGGCTACCTGGGATCCCATTCTTTAATAATCTTCACATTTCGACTTGCTCGAAAAATAGCCAATCAAAAGTCGGCCATATCACCTTTTATCCACCCCTTCTGTTAAAATAGCTTTTGCATCATGCAGAGCGACTCCAGGATTACCGCGCTTATTATCACCTACGCTCCCGACAGGGATGTCCTTAAGGCCTGCATCGACTCATTGGTAACTCAAAATCCCGCTCCTGAAATCCTGGTTGTTGATAACCTTGCCCCGAGAGACCCCGGGCACGACATAGCGTTATCCTTCAAGGGTGATGATGTTGATGTTCTCACTGTGAATCGCAACATTGGTTTCGGTGGTGCGATTAATCTGGCAATAAAAACAGTCAATACCCCGTACATCCTGATCTCAAATTTCGATATCGTCTATGAGCCTGAGTATCTTCAAAATGCTCTGGCAAGGCTTGAGTCCGGGGATGATGACGTAATCGGAGTGGCCGGGAAAACACTTTTTTATCCACCGGATACCGGCAGTAACTGGCCTGGACGAGGACCCGGCGATCCACGGCCGGTTTCTGGAAGAGGCACGGGCGGGGTAATCGATAATACCGGTACGCTTGTCAACGGGTTGATGCTTGCGTACAACCGTGGAGTCGGGCAAATCGACATTGGCCAGTACGATGTTTCCGATCGTCCCATGGGCGCATGTTTCGCGGCGTTCCTCGCACGGCTCGATGCATTTATGAAGCCCGGAAAATCACAAGGCGATGTCGGGATGCTCGATGCGCCATTTTTCATGTACTACGAAGACATCGACTGGTGCTACCGGGCGAATCTCCTCGGAAAAAAAATCCTTTATGAACCAAACGCTGTCGCATGGCACCATCACTCTCTCACTACGAGAGACAAGGGAGTTTTTTTCAAGTACCGCCTTATCCAGAGAAACCTGTATCGCACAATTATGAAAAATATGCATTTCCGCACGGTTATCAGACTTTGGTGGCTTCACATGCGGTTGCACATACGAAGGGCAAGGGTGGAAAAGGAATTTGGCACGGTTACTGCGAAGATATTGCTCGAGACATTGCTATGGACGGTGCCCGGGCTGTTTGCGCGGATTCCAGTACAGTCCAGGCGTAAAGTGTCTGATACCGAAATCGTCAATCTCTCGATTGGCGAGGAAGGACATCTCGATGACATTACTCTTCGGCCGAGGGCCGACTGGTCAAATCCGCTTGCGTCCCTGAAACGGCTTCAGAAGACGCATCCGGACGATCCCGCACTGGAACTCCTGCCGATAATTGAAACTTTGATGGAAAATAAAAATCCTGGTAACGAGGTCCAGGCTCTGGAACTGGCCGGAAGAGTTTGTCCGAACATGGTTCCATTGATTGGAGAGATACTCAAATCCAGAGATTAAAAATTACAGTTAATTTCCTTAAAGTTGATTTTTATAATATACTTTCCCTTAAGTTCAGTATGAAAACAGGCTGCTAAACAGCGTTAACATATATCGGTACCAGGGAACATCAGTGCCTGATTTATACATTACATGTGGGGGAAATTTCCCGGAGGTGACGACATGTTACCAAGAATATTTTCAATGACCTGTACTGTTGGACTTCTTTTCCTTTTATTCATTTTTGGATGTTCGGGATCGAGTGACAACCCGGCTGTTCCAGGGATCGACGACTTCTCACCTGCTGACTTGACATCCCCAGGGGATATGGATCGATCCGCGGATTCAGGTATGCATTCAATCCTGCTGCTTGGATACTACGATGCATACTTCGACCCTGACACCATGACAATTGAAACCGTGCCGCTAAGGACTGCTGAGTTTACGCTGAACCTGACAAATTTCCTGCAGGCTCCGGCCGGAAATCCGAACGACTACGGCTATTCAAATTTCGACTTCAGCCAGATCGGCACCGGACGCCTGGATTGCGATATCAGCGTCACCTTTCCGTTCCCCACGGCTATCGGCTTGTTTGCTTTCGATACAATGGTTGTGATAATGGGTGACGGATCGATGTCCGGTTTCCAGGATTCATCCCTTATATATCCATCAACCGCCGCAAACGACCTGCACCTTGTAAACCCCGACGGTTATACACGCTGGATGAACCCGAGCGAATTTACTCAACCCGGGCTGTTCGGATTTACACCCGGCGCCAAGGGGTTCCAGAATTATTACCCGACATCGACACTCAACGGGTACAAGTGGTATTCAGATTCCCTGGGCCCAACTACCGATATAGATAAATTTTTCGCGACACCGGCGAATGTCGCGGAACGGGGAAGCTGGTCTCCCGGGTCCACAATGATCCGTCGGTTCGAACTCCAGTTCCCCATGGTTGGAGGCAATCCTGATTTTCACTTCCAGTACGCGGTACTGATTAACTGGGCGCCGGTCCTTCCATTTTCTATGCCGCCATACACCATCAACGATTACCCATTTCTCGCGAATCTCCAGGAACCGTTCCACGTGGATGTTTCGGCTACCGGTTCGACCCTGTACTACGTTAATTCGTCGGACCTTGGTGGAAACCTGAAACTCAGGCTGGAAATTTACGACTGGCAGGGGTTAGTGAACCTTGCCGGTATTCCCGCCGAACTCTCGAACATCTGGGTCGAGGATGCAGCGGGTTCGGTTATTCCCGGTGGATACATCGATGTTCTGCCAACCGCTACAGTAAGCGCCGGTGGATTAAACTCGTCCGTCTTTAATGTTGATATTTCCGGATGTACTCCAACGGGCGTTGGTCGCCAGGAATTCCTGGTTACCGCGGAGAGTGCTTTCCCGACCGACTACTCCAATGGTTTTCCAAATCCCTATCCTATCGGAGCTCCCCTGAGCGCATTCGCGATTGAACAAGTCCAGGTTGGAAATACCAATCCATGCCCGGTCCCGACAGTCACGTCTCTCGGGCAACCGATTGTAAATGTTAATGATGTGGTTAACGGCCTTGCGATCAACGGTACGAATTTCCAGTCAGGTCCCCAGCTTGCCGCTACCCTGAAACGTGTGACCGGTGATCTGGCAGGTACGAATCTTACGTATATTTCATCGATATCCGCAACCGCCGATTTCAATTTTACAAGTATTAGTGCCGGGATGTACGACCTCGAATTTATTAATGGATGCGGAAAATTTGCCCCGCTGTACACAAATGCGCTTGAGGTGAATACACCACCGGCATCTTCCGGAATCACCGGCCCGACATCGGGCGATGCTACCGCCGGTGTTGTTTCCTACAACGCAAACGCATCCGATTCCGATACCGATCCGGTCGATATATTATCTTACACATGGACCGTGACCAACCCGGTGGGCGGCGCGATTGTAATCGGACCAGCAGTCGGCGACCCGTTCAGTTTTAACTACGCCACTCTGCCTGTTGGAAACTGGAATGTCAATTGTACCGTCTCAGACGGGTACCCGCCTGCGGATTTAACTCTTCAATTGCCCATAACCCGCAATAATACGGCGCCTACCGTTGCACTGCCGACAGGACAGGTCAAGGTCTGGCAGAACGATATTCTAACGTATAGTACTGTCGCCACCGACCTCGATCCCGGCCAGACACTGACCTACACATGGAGCTTTGTCCAGATTGGAAACGCTCCAAGTTACACCATACCCGGCGACCCGATTCCCGGGGATGTCACAATTGATTTTTCAGTTCTGGCGCCGGTAATCCCAGGCATTTACGATCTGTCATGCCAGGTGGATGACGGGTCCGGTGCACCAAACGCGGTAGTAACGTCCGGCATTTTCCAGATCCTTGTTTACACACTTCCGTATACCGATCCCGTGCCTGTAAGTCAGCTCGACCAGGTGTTGGCTCCCGGTATGCCTTCGACCCAGGGTTGGGTAGGTTGCCCCCAGTACTGGGATGGATTTTACAATATCCTTATTCCGGCCAATCCTACACAATTCCCTCAGCATCCTGATATCGCGGTCATTGGAGGACCCAGCATAGGTGCCACTGATATGGTAATCGCCGACGAGCTCTTATTATGGACACCTGTGAATCCCCTTGGAATAGACATGGGATTTGCACATTTCCCGACTCCATTCGTTACGGGCAATATACCGGCATGGGTCTGGACTACATCGCTTATGTTCCCAGTCGGGACCGGAATGGCGCCATCCTGCCTGCATTTCGACGGCAGCACTCTGGCGGAGTTCTTTATCACAAATACGCAGATGACCAACAACCTCTTGGCTTTTGGTGTACCCGATCCCGCTGCGATCGAGCATTACGATGCCTTCCTCGCCCCGGGACTGAACAAGTTGAACGATCTGTATACATCCAATGGAATGGCTGTCGTGTCCGGTGTACCGGATGTTGCGGTCGATGTTACCGCTGGGTTCGATATGGGCTCTATGGCAAATCCGGCTACCCCGAATCTCTATGGTCTCTATACCCAGGATGCATCTAACATTTTGTTTAACTGTGGGGGACCTGCATCCGGCCCTATTGCCCCTAATCCTGTCCACATCCTGATGTTCCCATCGAAAGGCGTACAAATGTTAGGTACTCCGGTTGATGGTGCCGGACCCGGCGTAGTGGCTCCAATGATGGCTGGCATGGCGGGACCAGGTGTCCCGTCCGGCCCGGGTATTTTCGGTTACGGTCCCGGCGGAGTAAGTATCGGGGGTGCTCTGACTTACCCCGAACCTTATTACTCGCTTGCGATTGACGATGATCCCCAGGACAATCCACCGGTTCTGGTTTGGCCGAATCCCATTTTCTATGTACTGGCTGCGTCAATCGACTCCGACCGTGATCTCGAAATTTTCCAGATCGACTTCGGAGTCCCATCTCCGGGACCCGCTCCAATCATGCCGTACGCTTCGATCACCATGCCGAATTTCATGGGTGGAAATCCTAACGCTTATCCGATCGACTGTGAATTCATCAGTAATTTCTCCAGCTTCGGCGGCACATCCAAACCCATCTGGCCGAGCGACCTTCTCGCTGTACTTCTTGTCGACCCGATCATGGGAGCCTTCATGGTTGAGATTTTCGATATCCAGGCATTGGTGCCAACTTCTATCGCTCTCTCGATGCCTGTTCCGGTGCCTCCGATGAATTACCAGCCTGGCTGCCTGAACGGGGGAGTGGCGTTCAGACTCGATGTGGATGAAATGAACGGTGATATCTACGTTCTTCATGAATCAGTGTCAGCCGGTGGGGGAATGGGAGTGACGATATTCTCATACTGATTTCCATGAAAAAAAATAATAATTTACAGACATTAAAAACGACAAATAGTAGAACAGCACGGCTGTGCGTCTTCCACCTTAAAACAAACCTTTCGACGCACGGCTTTTCGACGCACTGCCGTGCTGTTCTACGGTTTTTTTGCATTTCTCATATTAATCATAGTCATCCGGAAACCTGTAAATCAATCCGCGGTGGCCACAAGAGGCTCTGTCACTGATTAATTGTGGTATCCTTAATATGTGGGCTATTTCAGGCCATATTTGGTAATTTAGATAGAATTAAACTGTTTCCCTACCCCCTGTGGAAATGTGGGGCAGCTAATAATGATAGAAAAAAGCAGGATTGCTGAAATCCTCAAGGGTTCGGACAGGGAAATCCTGACCGAAATTACCCTTGCTGTTCCAGCGCTGACCCTCACGGATAAATTCGACCTCTTAGAATTACTTGAGGATAATACTCTTTTCAAAACCCGCCTCCCTCTCCGGCTGGAAATCTATGCATCGATCGCCCGGAATTCGAAAGACACAAAGTTACAATTGATCGCTTACCTGAGACTGCTAAGGCGTCTGGGCGCTCGTAAAGACACTCCCGACCTCGGTGAAATTCCTGTGCAAACATCCGATTTTGCGGTCCACCTGAGCCGCAAAGCCCGGGAACTGACCGATGATGGTAACCTGATCGATGCGGTGGAATCGCTCGCCATGTCGACGCGCGCGTTCAGGTCCGGGGACCTCGGGACCATGAACTCAGTATCGGAACAAGGCCTTCTTGCCCTGGATCGAATTGAGTCCTGGCATAATCCACCGGATTCACCCGATCTTGTCAGCCTCGCAGTCGGCGAAACGGGCCATGAACTATTTTTTATCGCTACAAACGCGGTTTTCAGGAGAGGCGATGTGGAACGTGCCCGGGAACTGGCCGAAGAATGGTCGGATTTAATCACGAAATGGGAACGTTCACTCGGATCGCTTCCACGCCAGAGATACCAGTATTACCAGATGGTCGGGCACCTGAACTACGAGGTCGGCTTGTACGAAGCCGCGATTGAATCATATACCATGGCCCTTGAATTTGCCCCGACACCATATCGTAAAGCATTCCTCTGGTTGTCGCTGGCAAGGATCGAAAGACGCCTCGGCCAGATGGATGAAAGCTGGGACCATGCGACCGCCGCGATCGGCGCAATTATCGATAGCCCGTACCCGCAGACCGCATCGACCTGGATAGAATGGCTGGCGCTCGACTGTGACACCACCTTTAAACAATCAGAACTTGAAACCTTGCGAAAACAGCTCAAGGACGCGGGTGGAGAGGAGATTAACAGGGTCACTGCAGCGATGACCAGGCTCTACCGGCTTCTCGCGTCTCTTCGCGCTGGAGTGGATCCATCGGAAATCAGCCCGGTGCTCGAACATTTGATCGATGAACTTGAAGGACTCGAATCATGGCCGAACCTGGTCACGATTCTCGCGACCAGGGCGGTTGTGTCCGGACGTTTAAACGACAGGGCCGGCATGGATGAATCAATAGCTAAGGCCCGTGAAATTCTGAATTCGAAGGTCGCCGAAAATGCCCGTCCGCCGATGGAGTTTTTCCTCGAGAATGCCAAAGCGCTCGCTCTCCGGGATATCGGCGATTACAACGAGGCTTTCAGCACACTGTTCGAAAATGCTCTCGAGGTGCGCATGAAATATCCGGGTGGAATGGGTCCGGAAGAGAGAACTACAGTGGAAGCTATCTATTATCTTGGCGCGCTTTCAGGATACGACCCGGACACAATCGAGAAAAAAATAAGCTGGACATTAAAAGAAAAGGTGAACTAAAGACGTCTGTGGATGTCATAAAGGTTTAGATTATGATCGACAGAATAAAATACTTAATCGGGATCGTAATACTCATAGCGATGATGATCGGATTTTCTCTCCCGGTTTGTGCTTCATTTATACAAATTCCGGGAAAGATCATTGAATCGATCGAACTCGCTCGCAAAGGGAAAGGCGATGATCCGCCATGGGACCCCGGTGATGAATCCGCGTCACTCAAGGATTCTCGCTCTATCGAAAGCTTTAGCGTGAATTTCTTCTTCGGTCAGTTGATCCCCGGCGACCCCGACCTGGGAAACATACTGGCGAAATCAAAGGCGGATGACCCGCCATGGGATCCAGGCGATGAATTCGACCCTGGGGAGGTGGAGAATGCCTAGCACATCGACAAGGCAAAGAACCTCCCCGCTGGAGATCCTGATCCACCTGCTCATGGCTCCAGTTTCAAGTGGGACATTCTCATGGCAGCCCGCACCCGACCAGATGAATAAGTTTGCGAATGACATTCGCTGGACAATTCTCCGGAAGGTTTACCCTGAGCTTAACGGTAAAACACCGTACAGCGCGTTGATCCAGAAACACGCTGTGAAAGTACAATCACTCGATCATCCGTTTTTCAGCGATATCCTTGAGGTTATCAGGGACAAAAATGCGAGAACATTCGATCTCGACACAGCACGCGATCTCAGCGAAATCGAGCTCCTGAAAGAATTCTTCGTGCCTCTGGTTCTTGAGTGGGCTGAAAACGAACGCTCGGTTTCGGTGAGCCGGGAGAATACGCCAAGCATCGAAGAATTAATAACGCACGAGGATTCATCCGGAAATCTTTACCAGCGATTTCCCGATGAATTTTCATGGGCGATTTTTAAATTGACACCCGGGATCGATCCCGACCCGCCGAGGGAAATCCCGCTCGACATGCAGAGGTTCGTGCATCGAATAGCCAGGGAACTGACGAATGCGCTCAGAAATATCCTCGAAAATGGAAAACTTGAGAAATATATTCTCCTGATGGCGAGGCTTGAGGATAACATCTGTACATGGGAAATGACCTTTGATTACCTGGATTCACTCGGGATGAAACGGTACTCAAGCTGGAAATCGATGTCGGTGGTCGCAAATCGCGCGTTGAAGGAGTATGTGAGGGAACTTCCCGACGATGTAAAAACCACACTGCACCAGGACGATCCTGAGTTATCGAGAGAGGAAAAACACGATCGTTTGCGCCTGGCGGTGACCGCAGCTCTTGAACTCGATCCACTCCCAACACCGATGGAGGTCCTTGCTGAAGTAAGTTGAGAAAATAAACAATACATGGAACTCTATGAAAACATGCTCCTGCCAGAATGGCAGGAGCTTCGCATTACAAGTAAAATACGACCCCGTGGACGACAGTTTTGAAAAACCGCGATTGACATTTCCACATAATAGTAGTATATCATGATGGAATAATATCCATTGTTAGGCAGGTTGTATCGTGATTCATAAATTCCTTATTACTGTAACACTGATCATTATTCTTTCCGGTTGTGGGAGTGATAGCAGCGAATCGAATTTCATAGTCGGACCGATCAATGGACCCTCCGATGTCGATGTCAATGTAGCAACCGAATTCAGTGTATCTGTTTCGGGTGGAACCGGAATTACATACGCATGGACGGTCGAGCCTGTGTCCGCCGGGACATTTTCAAGCACGAACACCGCAACGACATCGTTCAAGGCTGCTTCCGTTACTTCGGAAACGGAAATTTCAATTATTGTAGTTGTAACCTCGAACGACCGTGGTCCTGAAGTGCGACTGATGGACATTATGGTCAAGCCGGTTCCAGATGGATGGGCGGTGTCATGGGGCGGTTCCGGCACCGACATCGGGACTGATTTCACTGTCGATAATGATGGAAATATTTATATAGTCGGGCGGGCCGGTCCCGATACCGATTTCGATCCTGGTACGGGAAGCAGCATCAACGATGGCGATCCGATTTTCCTGAGCAGGATTACTTCATTTGGCAATTTCGAATGGGCTGTCACATGGGACGCGATCTCGGCGATTGGGGTCGCGGCAAATTCACAGGGAATGATAGCTGTTTCAGGCGATTACCAGGGCGCTCCTGATCTCGATCCGGAAGCGGATGAATTTATTGTGGCATCCGAAAATCCCGGATGTTATTTATCGGTCTTCGATTCGTTTTCCAATTTCCAGTGGTGTAGCGTAAGCCAGGGTAGTAATGACTATGTCGATACCGGCTTCCAGGAATCATGGTTCGATTACAGTAACTGGGCATTTGATGTCGCATCCGACAACAATGGGAACTGGTTGATTCTGAAACGTCATCATCTGGATCTGACCTGGGGTCCGAATATAAAATACCACACGCCCGGTGGATCGAGTACCGATGACTACATTCACCTGCTCAGGTATGATTCTACCGGCGCATGGGACGGAGAATCTTACCGGTTTGCAGAGGTTTCTTTAAACCGGGTTGCCTCAGCGGGATCATCGGGATATTACCTTGCGGGACATGATAACGGCCAACCATATATCGCAAAGCTGAGGGATGATCTGTCCGGTCACTGGTCGCGCGTTGATGAAGGTGAAACAGGCGATAATCTCGATATCGCAACAGATTCTTTCGGTAACGTGGTAACTGTGGGTACTGTCAGCCAAGGGGGCGATAAAAATTGCAAATTAAAACTTTACGATCCAAACGCGAACACACTTCTTGAACTGACCTGGGGCAGCTCATCCGATGATGCCGCGACCGGTGTCGCGGTCGGGCACAACGGTGAATTCTATGTTACGGGTTATTTCACGGGCACGACCGATTTCGATCCCGGTCCCGCTGTCAATGAAGTCAGCTTTGATGCCCATCATGGATATTTCCTGCTTTCTCTTGACTCTGAAGGAGATTTTGTGTGGGTGCGAACATGGGGCGGCTCATACTATCAGGAAATTTTCAATCCAAAGGTGGCTGTTTCGGGCTTTGGGGACATCTACGTGATGGGCTCGTTTACTGGAACTGCCGATATTGATATCGGACCCGGCGTACAGGATGTCGAATCGGCAGGGCAATCGGATGTGTATTTGATAAAGGTTGCAGTGTAAGGTGAGAAACAAGCCCACATCATAGATATGGGTTTTACCAGTCTTCAATAAAGAAATTTGCACACCCTCGTGTATACCCACATCGGGACCAACGCTCCCGCCAACTCGGCTTTCAGTACCCATGGACCAAGGCTCGCCACTTCAAGGCCTTTCTTCTTTGCAAGGGCAACCTCTTCCCGTTCCAGTCCACCCTCAGGACCAACAAGCGCGACATACTTTTTCCCTTTCCTGAAAGTTACAGCCTGTTTGATTTTCATGGGGGAGGCTTCCTCATCGAAAATAACTCCCTTCTTCTTTGTACCAAGGAATTCCTCAAGTCTGACCGGTTTCAGGATCAGGGGCAGGAACCCTCCACCGCTCGCGGACACTTCCCCGACACATACTTTTTTCCAACGTTCGATTCGTCTTTCAAGGCGGTCTTTCACAAACGGGATATCGGTCCGTTTGAAAATCACGGGCTGAATCTGCCTGACCTCCATCGCGGCAGCCATCCGTACGGCGGTTTCCTCGTTATTTGATTTCAAAGGGTTAATCCCCATCGTTAAATTAACCGGGCTTGACCGTTTCATTTTGATCCGTTTGATGTGTTTCAGTTTTATTTCAAGCCGGCTCATGCCTGTGATTTCCCAGCGGTCGACAATGCCTTTTCCGTCGAAGGTCTCAAATTCCTGGCCTTTCTTAACTCTAAGAACGTGTGTAAGGTAATGGACATTTTCCCTGGCGAGAATGAGCGATTCATCCATGTCGATTGGCGGGTGATATAGTCTGGGGATTCGGATGCGTCTGCTCCTTAACCGAATCGTGGGGAAAGTTCTTTCGAAATCAGCAGTCTCGAAACCAGGTCGGATACGGATTTCACCAGCGCGAGGTGACGGGTGTAGGGCATCCTGAGCGGTCCCAGGATTCCAAGGCGGCCTCGTGCCCGCGCGTGGATGTGGTAACTCGCCACGACAAGCGCGAGACCGTCGAGTGTCGGGTCCATAACGCCTGAGCCGCCGATAACCACCTGTACATCCTCAGGTTTCCTGACCGACCGTATCGCCTTCTCGATCATTTTTCGGTCGTCCAGGAACGCAACCGCTCGCGCGAGAGTGTCGGGGTCTTCACCGCTTGCTTTCAACAGTCCCGCGGCTCCATGAAGGACAGTGACCGGTCCTTCACCGAGCTGCGCGTCGGTAATCAAATCGTGCAATGGGTGAACGAAAACATCATAGCCGCGTCCCCATTGTGCTGCATGATTCACAAGCGCGACAAGTTCCGCCTCGCTGATTTCATTTAATTTCCGTCCCGACAATCTTTCGGTCAGTAGTTCCGCGAGGGCGCCGAATTTGAAATTATCGACCGGAATGGCCAGCGTCACGAGATGATGGTAATTTCGCCCTGACATCAGCTCCAGCCTGATTAATAGGACCTGGGATTCAAGCGGGTCGAGTTTGAACCGGGCGATCCTGCCATCCGCGAGTGAAGGGCTGGTAACGAACCCCATGCATCCCGATTCACCCGCGAGGATCTCACCTGCGTATTCAAGGAGACGCCTTAGTTCGCCTGATAACGCCCGTGCGGCACTGACAATTTTCTCCGATAATTCATTTTCGATACCGAGCAGTTTCATGGAATCCAGGGAGTTGACATACTCGCTGTATGCCATGCTGGTGGGAATTCTCCCACCCGATGCATGCTGCTTTGTCAGGTAGCCTTCACTTTCGAGCCGCGAAAGGTCGAGGCGGATTGTCGATGGCGGTACGTGCTCGCCCGATCGTTCGAGTTCATGGCTTATCGCTGTGCTGGATACTGGCTCCCCGGAATCAATATAAATGGCAACAAGAGCATTTAAGAGCGTCCTTGCGCGTCCTGTCATTATTTCATGCGTGTTTGCCATCTCTATTATTATATCTAACGTATCACTCTTCCACAATTTATTCAGAAGCAAGCCGATGATTTTATTTTTAAACCGCAAAGAAGCCCGGGATAACATGGGGAACCAACCGGGACACTTCAGATGGCCCTTTGGTACTGATAAATGCGATTCTCGATGCACCTGACATACCGAATTTCGTGGTTGAACATATCCTGTGGCATGAGATCTGTCACCAGGAGACGCCACCGGAAAAGGGATCGGGAAGTAAAAGGATAATTCACAGCCAGGGATTCAAATAGCTTGAGGATCGGTATCCAAGGCTGGAAATTGCTGAAAGATGGGAGAAGGAGAACGTCACGAGGTTGATCAGGAGGCACAGGGGGATGAAGGGGTAAATTATTTTTCAAGAGCTGCTTTTGCCAACACAAGCATTTCATCGAGCATTTTAGCAAGGTAGGGACATTTGGAATGAGCAAGCTGTGGATCGAGTTTGGAAAATAAGGCGCTTCCTGTACTCGTTTTTTTATATTTTCTTTTTCTCAATTTTTCCCGATATAGTCTTTTCAATAGTTTTGCTGGTGGTTCGTCAAAATCAACTGTCTCAGGTTGATTTACATTGGACGGTAAAGCTCGAGATACTGCTGTTGGTAGGATTGATAGATCACTGAGTAACCAGGCTTCAAGTTCATGAACAGCAAAAAACATACGAAATTTATTTTCATCAAAGTTCTTTGAAATTCTGGAAATTTCAGAATTATAGAATTCTTCAATTGTTTTATTTCCAATTGAAGCACCTTCCAAACCATACAGGTCCAGCAAGCCTACAATAGCAATGTAATCATCAAACTTAGGATCCATCATGTATTTACTTGCTTTAGTTCTCATATCCTGAATTCCAGCTACTTTGTCAGGTTTAATCCCAACTCTTGTAGGAAGTCTTTCATTTAACCAACGCCTTAAAAATTCAGGAAGTACTCTTCTCTCTGTGTTGCCTTCCACAAGCAGTACAAATTTCACTATATTGCCTCCAGACCACCTGAACGGAACATTTCACCAAGTTTGTATTCATTAAGCCAGTAATCTAATTTTTCACCTGATAGAGTCCTTAATTCTGTTTCCCCATCGACCCAGTCGAAGACTGTCACGGTGGTTTTAGAATTTACTTCCTGTAGAGCATTAAGGAATTCTGGCGAATGAGTAGAAATTACCACCTGAGTATGTTCGGAAGCTTCATCAGCATATTCAGCAATGATAGGGAATAATCCCGGATGTAAACCTATCTCAGGCTCATCTATTGCAATAAAAGAATGGCTTTCAGCATCAGCAAATAAGGCAAGTATAAATAAGTATTTTAAAATACCATCTGACAGAACACTTGATGGTTGCGGCCATGTTAAATGCTTCCATTTGATTCTCATTTGGATATATTGGTCTGCTGCCGGGGCAAAAATGATTTCTTCAAATTCATTACCGAATGCAGCTTGCATCCCGGTAATAATTTTCTCTCTTAGTTCTTTGTTTTCCGAATAAACTGTGTGCAGATATGAAACCAGATTCTGACCATCCCCTGAAAGTTTATTCTCATACCGTGTGATCTGTGGTAAGCGAAGCTTCGAATCAAAAGCTGTATTTGGGGTGTAATAAAATGTCGAATCTAAAAGGAATGCAGCTATATTTAATAAATATCCATGAAGAGTTGATTTATCGTAAATTTGACCTAAGGCAGTTTCACTACCGGTCATTAACTGACTGTTTATAACTTTTCCCTCGTTATTAAAATAATTTATTTTATCCCTATCAACTTTCAATAGAATTGTATCAATATCTACCTCACCCTTAATCCCCTTATAAAGCTCGATAACCTCACTTTCAAGAATATACCGATTCCATTGCGGTTTTGGAATTAATTCAAACTGATAACAGGTTTCTAAAATCCCCTTGGCTTGTTGATTATTCGCAGAAGTGAAATTTAAAGCTACGCTGATTTTTTTAGCCTTAGAGTCCCATAATAATGAGCCTATACTTCCTTCATTTGTAATGAAATGATCTAATTTCTCTTCAACACTCGCAGACAGCATTTCCAGCAACCTAAGCAAATTCGACTTTCCGCTACCGTTTGGGCCAATCAGCACATTTAGATCACCCGGTTCCCAAACGACATGGTTAAGGGATTTGTAGCCTTCAACTTCGAGACGTTTGATTTTCATATTCATATTGAGCCTCCTATTGGGAAGGACTCTCTTCTAAATACTGTTTTTCTAAAATTTGCCCCTATGCCGTTACTTTCGACAATTCATTATACATCTCTAGCGCTTCTTTCGGCGTCCTGTTGTCATGAACTACAGACCGTAACGCGCGTATCATCGCTTCAGGATTCGGGTTCTGGAAAATGTTACGCCCGAAATCGCACCCGACCGCTCCCTCTTGGATTGCATCATGCGCGAGCTGGAACACATCGATCTCGCTCTCAATTTTCTTCCCGCCAGCGATTACTATTGGCACCATCGCCGAGCCGGTAACCTTCTCGAAATCGTCGCAATAGTAGGTCTTGACAAAATGCGCTCCCTGCTCAGCCGCGATCCTGCATGCGAGTCCGAGATAACGCGCGTCCTTCTGGCCGATATCCCGTCCGACCGCGGTCACCGCAAGCACCGGGATGCCGTACTCCTCGCCGAAATCGACAAGCTCGGATAAAGCTTCAAGTGTCTGGCGCTCATGTTCGGTCCCGACAAAAATCGACAATGTAATAGCAGAGACATTCAACCGGACAGCGTCCTCGAGGCTGACGGTCAAACCCTCGTCCGGAAGGTTGTCGCGCTCAATCGATGTCGCGCCGGATACTCTCAGAACGATCGGGACATTCGTTTCCGGCGGAATGCAGTTTCTGAGGAGACCCCGCGTAAGCATGAGGGCGTCCGCGTACGGGATCAGCGGTTTTAGGGATTTTTTCGGATTTTCGAGACCCCTGACCGGCCCAAGGAAATAGCCATGATCGACCGCGAGCATCAGCACACGTCCATCGGGTTGAATTATTCTTGAAAGTCTGTTTTTCAGTCCCCAATCCATTTGTTATCCTCCACATGAAAATTAATTTTTGCTTTGGTTTTATTCGTCAGTCTCCGGAATCTCGTGCGGGTATAACATCACCTTCAATGATTCTCCCGCTGCTGCCGTTAACTGGAATCCATCCTGGATTTTTTCAAGTGGAAATCGATGAGTAATCATT
This sequence comes from uncultured bacterium, assembly GCA_965369865.1. GTDB lineage: Bacteria > JAJVIF01 > JAJVIF01 > JAPKYR01 > JAPKYR01 > JAPKYR01. The sequence goes on from CBDURU010000033.1 coordinate 28,652, forward strand.
TTACCCACATCGATCCGGCCCGATTTTATCAACTCGAAGCCCCGATGCGAATCAACCGGACCACCCGAGTACGATGTAATCACCGAAATCTCGCCGGCCAGGAATTCTCCGAGCGGGATATCCATTGTCTGGTCGGGCGCACCAAGGCCGAATACCAGTATTGTACCGCCCTTTTCGACCGTATCCATCGCCTGCCGGACCGCGGACGGCGCCATCGCGTTGAGAATTACAATATCCGCACCCCAGCCGTCGTTCATTTCACGGAACAGCCTTGGGACATCCGCGGACGCATCGAAGACCGAATCCGCGCCGAACTCGAGGCCCTTCTTCTTTCGGAACTGGTGAACGTCGGTCGCGACCACAAGGCTTGCCCCCCATATTTTCGCAAGCTTGATATGAATTACACCGGCGATTCCCGACCCAATTATTAATACTTTTTTGCCCGCCGCCATCCCGGCAAGTCGTTGTCCACGGTATACACATCCCACCGGTTCCGCGAACGCGCCGACCTCGAAAGGCATATCATCGGGAAGTTTCATGGCGCCCAGGCGTACCTGCAGCGGATGGATTCTCACGTACTCCGAAAATCCACCAGGATAAAAATGGACTTTTTTAAAAGTGTCGCAGGCGGTCTCGTGGCCGTTAATGCATCGCGGACATGCCCCGCACGGTACGTGGTGAAAACACGTTATCCGGTCGCCCGGTTTGAAATCCTCGACCCCCTCCCCTGTTTCTTCGATAATCCCGGCAAGCTCATGTCCGAGAATCACAGGGGCATGTTTGGCGCGATAGAATTCATGGACATCCGACCCGCAAATCCCTGTCGCCATGACCTTGAGAAGCATCTCGCCATGGCCGATTTCCGGAACGGGGACATCTTCGATACGTATATCATCATTTTTGTAATAGACCGCAGCACGCATTGTGACTGTGAGTTTAGCGGGTTTAAGTGCACAGGGCAAGCGTTGATTGCAAAACATTTTTGAAATCGGGAGTAATTCTCCGGTATATTAGATGGTGTGGATGAAACCAGTGAGACAATAAAAAAGCCGGAGGGTGATCCTCCCCGCGCCGGTATTAAAAATCCCGTCATCAACAAGGGTCCTGTGCTCGTCCTCATCTGCCTGCTTGTTGTGCTGGTTTTTATGTCCGTCCTGACCTGGTACCGGGACACGAGAGTCCAGGGCTACCACCGGAACATCATCTATGCAACTCACAGCGGTATCGATCTCAAACTCGATCTGATCGAACCGAGATTCGGGCACGGCACCGATCGACCCGCTCCCGTGCTGCTCGACATTCATGGCGGTGGATGGTCGGAGGGCGACAAATCGGAGGAGCTCGAATTACTAAAATCGTTTTCGGAAATCGGCTGGCTATCGATCGCGATCAATTACCGGCTGGCGCCGGATCATATTTTTCCCGCCCAGCTCGATGACTGTCGCGCGGCGTTGAAATGGACAATGGAACATGCGGGTGAGTACGGCGGCGATCCGGATCGTATCGTGCTGTGGGGAACTTCGGCAGGAGGGCACCTTTCGCTTCTGATCGCTGCTACTTTAAATATGGACCCGGATGAAATTCCCGCCGGTGAGAACAGCACCGATTTGGATA
>CBDURU010000034.1:0-29570 GCA_965369865.1 uncultured bacterium
ATCTCATTCGTCCCCGAATGCAGGTGTCCCCTTGTTATTACAATTAATAAAATAATGTAGGGGCCACCGGATTTATTTAAGTTAAAGGGGACATCTCATTCGTCCCCGAATGCAGGTGTCCCCTTGTTATTACAATTAATAAAATAACGTAGGGGCGCCACCGGACCATAGAACACGACGCGGGGAATTTTCAGTATTTCGATGATTTGGGTTTTGTGAAGAAAATCAACTGTACAAACAACAGGAGGAACATCACACATACTGTCCCGACCGAGATCGTGGTTCCGATGCTGAAACTCGGGGGACGGTAGTAAAACCTGACCCGGTGGCTGCCTTCGGGAATTTCAATCGCGCGGTAATAATTGAACACCCGGTAAATCGTTTTTACCGGAACCCCATCGATCTCCGCGCGCCATCCGGGATACCAGGTATCGGCGAGAACCAGGTACGCCGGATCGGGAGTGTATACATCGACAAAAACCTGCTCATCGATAATCCCTCCACCCCTGACCCTTGAACCGCTTACCCCCCCGACCGGCATAATGGTTGCCGTGGCGGTTCCCGAACTCCCTTCCGGGAAAGTCCTTCTTTCAATCGGAAGCGGATCCATGATCAGAGCATTCCTCGGATCCAGCTCACCCTTAAATAATTCGTCTTGCCATACTGGTGTAGCTGGCAGGATTCTTTCCGGACGTGCAACCCAGGCTCTCGGAAAAACATAATTATTTCGGTAGATCTTTATCGGACCGTCGTCAATAAGTGTAAAGCGATCGGAATCGGTAAATTCGACGGGAGTCAGGACGTAACGGCTTGCCATGAGGTCGATTAACATGGACCGGTCATCCCAGTATTTAAGATGTTCCGATTCGATTTGCCGATTCGGGACGAAACCAAGAAGCTGCCGGCTGGCTGCGGCCTCCAGATTGAAATAGCTTTCAAGGAAGAGGCTCGCGAATCCATTGGATGATTTCAATCCCCAGTGCATGAAAATATTCGGCGACAATGCCTCCCTGAAAGCGCGATAATCGTCGATATTGTTCGATCCACCGCCGTTGTACCAGACCTGATCCTCACTTCCCTGGTACCCGAAAATATTCCTTGCATAGTTCAGCCTTAAGGTGGAATAGAATCTTGGATGCTCACCGTCCCTCATAAGGACCTGTGCCGAACGCGGCGGTTCGGTGAAGAAATTTTTATTTGTCGTTCGCATCCCGGGCACGTTAAGGGACATGAAATACAGGTCGGCAATGGTGAGCAGGACAAGGAGTGTTATCAAACCTCCAGCGCGTCCTTTTTTCCCGAACAAACCGATCGCATAATGGAATATCGCCGCCGCTATAAGTGCATGGAAAAGCGCGAAGGCGAGATGGATCTGCCATCGGTTGAATGTTTCGGTTGAAACCCCGCTCTTTCCACCGCCGATGAATTCACCGAGGGTCCATGCGAATATCGAATGCCAGATTTCCCGGATAGCGGGTACAAATAAAACTCCGAGCGAAAATAACGCGACCAGAAACAGGAGAGAGCCGACAAGTCCCATAATAGCCGGCTGGATTACAGGTTTCTCGGTCTGGATTCCGGTTACGATTGAGTCGAGTCCGAATCCCGACAACAAGGTCCCTGCGAAAATCGCGATAATCCAGAACCTGTCCGGGGCACGGAATTTATCGAAAAACGGCACGTATGAATAGATGGATTCATAAAGCGGTCCGTATTTACCGATCGCGAGGATCAGGAAAAGCACAAGCAGGATAAAGAGGATAAAAACACCGCGTTTCTTCGAACCAAGTGCTGGTAGAATAAGCAGCAATGGTGCAATTCCAATGTATGGGAAAAAATTCGCCGTGATCCTGACAGGAAGAAGCGAACCGTCGGAATACACCCCATAGAACGTAGGTAAAACCACATCTATAAAATGCTCCGGCGGGAAACTGAACGCCGACGCAACCTCGTAACCGCCCTGTGTGCCCCGCCATGCGTGCAGCATGAGTTCAAGCGTTGGTAGTAGCTGGAATGCATACAGAAATACGCCGAGCATCAACATCAAAATGAACTGCAGGACCGGCACAAACGATGTCTGCTTGCCTTTGCCCGGCGACAACACCAGGAAAACCACATACGGCACCAAAGCAAGAACGGTTATCCCGGTCACCTGGAGACTGCCGCCCATCATCTGGAAAACCAGTGCAATAGAGGCAAGCAGTGGAAATACAAGGCTGGCACGTTTCGCGCCCATGGTCATGAACATAAAAATCAAAGGGATCCAGACAATTGAACGGAATATCGTGAAGTTGATTGGGAGGCTGAGGAACAATCCCGAAAACGCGAACGCGAGACTCGCAAAAAGGCTTGCCCACGGCGGGAGTTTAAGCGTTCGCGCGAGGAAATACTGGAACCAGCCCGCGAGGAGAAAATGCAGGACGACATCGTATGAAAACGCTTTTACGGTTGGAATGAAGAAGTAAACCAGTCTGGTTGGCGGATAAAAAAGCGCGCCCTGCGATTCGGCAAAAAGCGGGAACCCCATGAAGAAATCGTCCGACCAGAGCGGAAATCGTCCCGCCATCAGGGCTTCATGGTTGTACCACTGCCACGGCGAATAGACATTCATCACGTCGCCCGCGAAAAATATCTGCCCGTTCAATAAAATGTCGAGGAAGAAAAATACGACGAGAAAAAATATCAGGATCAGGTTAAATACATCCTGAATGAAATATTTCCCGGCCTGTTGCGACCCGGTTTCCGTCTTAATATTATTTCCTGTTTCGCCGGACATGCGCACAATAGGACGCGTTAGCAGCGCCTTTATTAATATCGTTTAAATCTAATTTAGTTTACTTAAGGGAATTACCGTTATTGTCCTGGGAGAAGGGAGATGAAATGCTTACTTGAGACCGCTGCAAAAGCCTGAATTTGGACCAGGGCGCAGCAAGCGACGCCCCTACATCTGGATTTTTGGTAATTAACCAGGGCGCAGCAAGCGACGCCCCTACAAGCCTCTATTCATTAGGATCTTGTCTGTAGGGGCGTTGCTTGCTGCGCCCTATTTTCCCTTTCGCAACGGTCTTATTTATTAAATTCGTTCCAGAGTTTCCAGAACGCGCTGATCGGGAAACCGACAACGTTGAAGTAACAGCCTTCTATTTTTTCTATATATTTCGAGGCCTGGCCCTGGATTCCGTAACCTCCGGCTTTATCAAAAGGTTCACCGGTTGCAATGTACTCCTGTATTTCTCTCCCGCTCATCGGGATGAACTTCACCCTGGTGGTTACGGATATACTCTCAATCCTATCTCCATCGCCAGGTTTTTCACTGGTATCCCGACTGCTGACAGCGACACCGGTAGCGACTGTATGCCAGTTCCCGGCAAGCCTGTCAAGGAACAATGCTGCTTCCGATTCGTCGGACGGTTTCCCAAGGACAACGCCATCGTCAGAGATAACGATCGTGTCCGCCGTGATAAAAGTACCAGGTAGATTCGATGCCAGTGCAGCCCTGGCTTTAGCCCTGGAGAGAAATTCCGCCTGACCGACAACATCTCCTGAATAGTCGTTCAAAGCCGATTGCTCGTCGAAATTTTCGAGTGGTTTTATTTCAAATTCAAGCCCGGTGAGTTTAAGCAGTTCCCGACGCCTTGATGATTGAGATGCAAGGTATATCATGTTGTCTGTTTCCTGCCGTCCTTGAATAAAATCCAATAAATCTTAATTATTATCCCAATTATAAATTCATAAAGAACGGAATGTACTTACTTATTTGTAAAAGTTTGAAATTTTTAAAAAAAAATTGCCCGGCGGATTCAGGAGGAGCGGAATCCGCCGGGACCTAACATGAGAATCGCCAAATTCAGTTAAGAAGATAAATCTTCCTACTATTTATATACCACTTAATATCGATCTCGAAAAGGGCGTAAAGGGCGCTTAACAAAATTTTACCCATTTTTTATATATTTTCAGTGAAACCCGCTCTTTTAAGTTATCCCCAGACCATTTAAACTATGTACCTGGCATGAATACCAAACCCGGATCGAAAATCCTCGGGCTGATCAGTCTCGGCTGCCCCAAAAATACCGTCGACAGCGAATTCCTGCTTGGACAACTGAAGGAATTGGGATGGAGTTTCACTGATAACATCGATGAGGCCGATTGCCTTATTGTGAATACTTGCGGATTTATCCGGGACGCGAAACTCGAAAGCGAGGATGCCATTAAAGAAATATGTGAGGTTAAGGATGACCGTCCCGACGTCCTGCTCGTTGCTACCGGTTGCCTGCCTCAAAGGGATTCTGTCAATCTTCAGACCCAGTTTCCAAAACTTGATCTTGTTGTCGGCGTCGGCAGCCTTGGAAGGCTCCCTGATCTGATTGAATCAAAATGGAAGGGACAGAAAATCAAACCTGATTTACACACAGAATTTTGTTCGCCGGGACGAGCGACGCTCCCACATTCGAGGTTCCCAAGGCTCAGGCTGACCCCGCCATGGACCGGGTACATGAAAATTTCCGAAGGCTGTAATCACGAGTGTTCTTACTGCACGATCCCATCCATCAAAGGCCCGCAGATTTCACGGCCGATCGACGATCTCGTCAGGGAAGCTGAAATCCTTGCGTCCGAAGGCGTCAAAGAATTAATAATTATCAGCCAGGACACAACGGCGTTCGGATCGGACTCAGGTTCGAACCTGAAAAATCTTCTGACTGTGCTCGATAAGGTGGAAGGACTCTCGTGGATCAGGCTGCATTACCTGTATCCGAGCAAGATCTCCGGTGGACTGCTCGATGTAATCGCCGCGTCCGATAAAATCCTCCCGTATTTCGATATCCCCCTTCAACATGTCCAGCCCCGGATCCTGAAGGCAATGCACCGACTTGCTCCTGAAACCGATACACTCAGGCTTGTCGAGAAAATCAGGGAGAGATTTACAGACACCGAAACACCGGCATGCATACGAACAACTTTTATCGCAGGATTTCCGGGTGAAACCGAAAGCGATGTCGAAGCGCTTCATGAATGGATAGAACGAGCGAAAGTCGACCGCCTTACCGTTTTTCAATTTTCACCCGAAGATGGAACTCCCGCGGCAATACTTCCCGACCAGATCCCTCTGCATATTTCGGAATCGAGAATGCACAGGCTGATGGAATCCCAGCAGGAAATAACCCTTGAAATCAATGAAACATGGATCGGGAAGGAAATTGATGTGCTTCTCGAAGGTGTTACCGATGACGATCGCGCTGTTGGAAGGAGCTATCGGGATGCTCCTGAAATCGATGGGTTTGTGATTGTTAAGGGGGTACCGGAAAATATAAACGAGGGGGATATTGTACGGACCAGGGTAACCGGCGCGATGCCGTATGACCTGGAAGCTGAATTTATTCGGGTTATTTAGACCAGATATTAACCATCTATTGCCACTGCGGATTGATTTATAGGTTACCGGATCATTACGATTAAATTGAAAAATGGAAAAAATACCGTAGAACAGCACGGCAGTGCGTCTTCCACCTTGAAACAATCCTTTCGACGCACTGCCGTGCTGTTCTACGGTTTTGTCATTTTTTTGATAGCTAAAAATTATTAATTTTTCCTATAAGTGCTACAAACCGAGTATTGTAATAATTGCTTTAAATCTGCATGTCGGGTACCATTCGCTTCATTAAGACCGTTTTTTGTGGGAGTAAATACGGATGGAAAAGGAAAAGAAAGGAAAAGCAACATTCAGGACCGGCCTCAAGACGGATCGGGACCTGGCGAATGCTGAAAAAATCATATACGGCTTGAGAGGTAGGAAATTGACCTTGGCAACCGCCGAAAGTATGACCGCGGGCGCATTCGGCCACGCTTTAACACGGGTAGCGGGGAGTTCTTTAGTTTACAAAGGCGGGGTGATTGTTTATACAAAGGAATTGAAGAAACGACTCCTCGGTCTTCCCGACGACCTTCTCGACATGGGCCTGATCACACCTGAAATTACAATCGAGATGGCCAGGAAAACGCTTGAGATTTTTAACGTGAATATCGCAGTGGCTGTCACTGGAAACGCCGGACCGACATCGAATGACAAAAGCGCCGGTGTCGGACAGGTATACTGGGCGATTATAGACGATAGCGGTATGTGCGAAATCAGCGATCACAATATTTTCGGGAACCGCGACGATGTTCGCAGGAAAGCCGTTGGCTTCGGATTACGCCTCCTCCGTGATTTTACCGAAATCTGATCCATCGGATTCCCGCAAAGTCATATCATGCACATTTATTTAATCCGACATGGTTTATCACTCGCCAATGCTGAAGGACTGATCCAGGGACATTCCGACTCGGGCCTTTCCGAAGTCGGCATAGCCCAGGCAAAACTCCTCGGGCGGTATTTCGATCGGGAGCGAATTTGCCCCGATATAATTTTCTCATCCCCCTTGAAACGCGCTCATCACACTGCCCGACTGATCGCGGATTCACTGGACTATCAAACCGGGATTATTACGAATGATAATTTCAAGGAAATAGATGTCGGTGAACTGTCCGGAACTTCAATTGAAGCGGCATATAAAAAATATCCCCACGGCTGGTCGCGGGATATCAATAAATGGCTCGATTTCTCTCTCGCTGGCGGGGAGAGTTTCAAAGAATTCTTCGCCCGTGTGGAAACGGCAACTTTGGAAATAACAAAAGGCTGGGATTTTCTTGACGATCGAACCGTATTTTTCGTCGCTCATGCGGGGGTTTTAAGACCGTTGATAAAAACACTCCTCTCGACCGAAAGCGACATGATGTTCTTCACTTTCGGGAATTGCTGCCACATAAGACTCACGTTCCGCCCAGTCAGCAACAGCGTCAGGAAAGTTATGAGCGACCTTATGAAGATTGAAACGGTAGCTAAACTAATGGGTGAGGAAAATCCATCCGATGGTTTTGAAGATACTGTCGGTAAGAAAATCGGGTAGTGCCTACAGCTTTCTTATCTCCCAGACGTAGTGAATAAAAAATTCCCTGAAAGAACTCAGGCGGCGGGTCTCCTCGTAATCTTCCCCCTGCACTCTCATGCTGTCTCCACGCATGACCATTACATTATCCTCTGGCCACTCACCCTCCAGTTCAACCGGGAACAGGAAATCCCGGAACTCGATCTGCTGCGATGGATCGTTGGGATCCGGCAGTGTCAAAGGGAGTTCCACTGCCGATAATTTATATCCTTCATTATCGATCTCGCCTGTCAATTGGACTTCGAAGCTTATGTACTGGTCCCATTTCCCCTGCGCGATATCTTCATAAGACAGGATCAGCTCGCTGTCTGAACTCCAGAAAAAAAACTGCAACTGCGCCTTCCCCACAAGGCTGCCATCATCGTACTCATCCAGTTGGACGTTCGCCTCGATATTCCATGCCGCGTTCCAGTAAGAGGTTTCCTGCCTCAGGACAAGCCTTGCGTTGGTATCGATATTACCCGCCCAGGTTCCGATATGATAAGCGTTCTCGGGTTCATCAGGTGCATCATTACCCGGACATCCGGTGAGAACAATCAGAATGACTGGGAGTAATGCAGTGGACAGGATTTTTGAAAGGGTCCACATGGATTTAAATTATAATCTGCATATGAGATATGGGCAAGCCGGCTTTAATTGATATGTATAAATTCACATTCCAACTGCGGAAATGGCAAGCCACCGGATTCACCAAGGATTTTCACAACAATTGTACCCGACCCCTCGGGACTGAATTTTCCCAGGAACGAGCCGGCATGTGCCGGAAGCGGTTCCATCCCGATTATGCCGTTCTCGAATGTGGATTCCACTATATAGGTTACTAATGGTGGTGTATCGCATCCAATCTTACACCTGACAAGCACAAAGATATCATTTGCGAATAATGGGGATGGAACTATTCCCGCAAGAAGTTCCGCACTTTCAAAAACTCCGCCTCCACTACCCTCGTTACCGATTGATGCCGCGACATTTAGAATTCCGTAGCCCATGTAGTCATCGACCCCGTTGCCGTTAAGATCGGGACCGCCCATCGGCATTGCTCCCTCTTGGATAAGGGTAATTACTTCCTGCGGTGTCAGGCCGGGATTATTTGAGAGGAGGAGAGCGGCCGCACCGGCAACCTGCGGGCATGCAAAGCTGGTTCCATTGAGCCGCGAATAGTTCCGGGTGGCATAGATCGCATACTCAACCTCGGATTTCAGCCGGAAAGGAGTTGTTGTATAAACCCTCGTACCGACCGCCGCGACGGTTACGATGGCTTCACCGTAATTTGAGAATTCCGCGCGGGTCAGCAGTGCGGGATCGGTTATCGGCCCGCCGGTGCTGGTATTTGACAGCGCCGCGACACCGATTACCTCGCTGAATCCAGCGGGATAGTACAATTCATCTGCATCGATCGCTGGATCGCCGGTAGCCTGGTAATATTGTCCGGGATCTTCATTACCACTGGCCGCGACGATAATTACCCCGGCGTTGTAGGCACTCTTAATTGCCTGGGCTTCGAGAGTATTGGTTCCCTTCCCGCCGAGTGAGAGGTTGATTACATGTGCGCCGTGGGCTACAGCCGAATCGATTGCCTTTACTTCATCGGCGATAGTGCAAGTGAGATCGGAGCCGCCGCATGCCCTGAACGCAAGAAGCCTGATATCCCATCCCATCCCCGCGATCCCGATTCCATTGTTTCCCCAGGCTCCGATAATTCCCGCTGTCCCTGTTCCATGGCCGGAATCGTCAAACACATTTCCAGCTCCCTGGATTTCAGGGTCCTTGAAATTTTCCTGCCAGATTACCTTGCCGGTAAATTCAGGATGCTCGACATCCATTCCCGTATCAATTACCGCCACATTTATAAACGCTGAACCCGTGGTTACGTCCCATGCTCCCTCGCTGTCTATCGGGGCCATATATTCCTGCCGGTTGTAGCTTGGATCGTTGGGTACGTAGGCGCACCGTCTTATCAGGTTTGGATATACATTCCGAATTCCCGCCCTTCCCTCAAGTCGTGTGAGAATTTCAGCAACCGATTCTTCCGACAAAATTTCAAAAACCCCGACCGGCCTGTACTGAAACATGTCGGTAAGGTCGAGGCCGTCAAGGGTTTCAGCATCGAGGGAACTCAGTGTCCTGGCATCATCGAACTCGACAATGACTTCGCCCTGGACATATTCCTGGCTTGAAAGAACATCCTGCCACTCTACGAGTCTCGTGTAGTAGCCATCACCGTTCAAATCGGTCGAACTCAGAGCTGTGCTCATAGCCACAAGGAATAAAAGGAGTGCAAATATGCTCAATCTTGAGAAATTCATGGTTTTATTCACTGAATCGAATTACAACCGAAACCGCGGTAGCGCTGGCCTGGTTCCCTTCGAGTGGAATCAGGTTCTGAATAGCAAGGGCTTCGGTGCGAGCGAACGGGAGGTTCCCATTGAGATAATTTACAAAAGATCGAAATGCCCTGAGGTCGGTTTCAGAAATAACGTCATGTGTTGGAGCGGATGAATAGACCCCCGGGCTGTCGATCGCTGCATTGATTGCCAGGACCGACTGGTTGAAATGAAAGATCCCGTCGGATCTCATACGGCTGAGTTCGGCGGCGGACAAGCCCGCCCAGGCATCGACATTTCCGTTCCAGCCGCTTAATGCTTCCTCAAAATGAGCAGCCGATTGAACAGGGTCGTTAAGTCCCCTGCCCCTCGTCCATCCAAGGCCGTTGTATGCGCTCGTACTGCCTATATCAGCCTGCCCGGACCGGACCTTATCCAGGTACTCAAGAAAAAGGCTTTCCGCGGCTGAAAAATTTCCAGCGTTGTAATTTGACCATGCGCTGTCGAGGGCCTGATCGGAAATACTGAAAAAACCGACGTCAAGCCTGTTGCCGCTGGTAAGCTGGACTGTACGTTTCCCTTCGAGTTTTATCCCGGCGGCTCCATTGAACCACGATCCGGTGAGAATATAATTACCCGGTGCAGCGGACAGGAGGAATTTACCATTCTCGTTCGGAGAACCTATAACATCGCTTCCCTCAAGAGTCAAAATGGCGCTGGGACTTGTAATCACGGCACCGAAACCATCGGTCAGGATTCCAGTGACACTTGCTAAAGAAGAACCCCCACCGCCACCACAACCGGCAATAGGGGATAGCATAATCAGCAAAGTTATAAATACGAAATAAGTTCGTTTCAAAATAATCACTCGACAACCGTTGTAGTGTACCAGCGTAATTCCTGAATTCGCTGGACAAGTTCCTGCCGTTGATCGATAACATTACCGAGCGGAGTGTAGAGATCGCTCCTCTCGAAATTCAGCATGGCATAGAAACCGGGTGTAGGGACGCCCCAGGTCATGTAGTTACCACGGAAATATGGGTCTCCATCGACAAACCCGGTACTGCCGCCCCTGGCAGCTGACCCATCAGCCAGGGCAATAAGGATACCCCGATCGAGATCGATATATGCTCGTCCCTGAATGACTATATCTCCTTCGATATTTGATTCTTTACGCACCGACTGCAGAATTCCGTTTTCGTCCTCGAGCATTCCCTCGTCCATGATATCGACATCAAACTGGAGGATTCCAAAGAAATCGATTGCCGCCATCCTGAACCTGTACGTGGTCCGAATATCGGCAAGTGTGAATGTCAAGGGGATTTCCATGGTTTCACCGACATAGGGAATTGTCCAGCTCATTGGGGCTCGCCAGCTTTCGTTGAGATGGACCTCGTAGTCGGGAAGTACTATGAAGTGAACGGTCTGGAAAAGCTGCCTGACTGTGATTGATCTTGAAGGATCGATTATTTCACCCACGAGCTCGAGTCCGGAGATATTCAACATCCTCCCGGATTCGCTCATGACATAGTTAATGTTCGATTCCATGATCGGGGTTACCTTGAAATCACCCTCACCTACCAGGTCACCGCTACCGCCACCGGGATCATCACCACCGCCAGCGGACTGTCTTGGTAATGCGGGTGGAATCAGTCGATTACTGGGAATACCATCAGGCCCAAGTTCAACAGGGTCGGTTCCATAGTCCGGGGGAGCCCAGGGACCGCCTGTTGGATCCTCATACTCGTAGTCAAAGCTTAAATCCAGGGACTCGTACGTGTTGAACCTTGTATGAATATTAACGAGACCGCTACCCGACGATGTGATCTCCTCATCATAAATAGTCCAGATCACACCCCCGATGCTGGTTCTGCTTCCGGCTTCAATTTCCATACCTGAAAGAGAGATAAGAGTCTGGTAATGCCACAAGGTCCCCGCCATCGGGTCGAACCTGAGCGTAGCATCAAAGTACTGCCTGGATTGTACGTCCTTGGGGCTGAACATAAGTAGCGATAAAAGAAACAGAGCTGTCAGCCAAATGCGATACCGTGCCATCGAAATCCTCCGAAGACAATTTGATTAATATCAATTTTTATTGTTATAAAACTTACTCACAATTCTAAACATGCAATTCTACCGAAACTCGACGCCCTGGTCAAACTTCGACTTCCCCCGGCCACCATGGAAAATCAGCCCAAAGTGCCTCAAGGTTGTAATAATCCCTGGTTTCAGGGCGAAAAAGATGTATAACCACGTCCCAGAAATCGATAAGCATCCAGCTTGAATCATCTTCACCCTCGACACCATGTAATTTCAATCCCTCATTTAAAAGGACTTCCGAGATTCCATGCTTCGCTACCCTTGCCTGTGCGCCGGACATCACGGTGCCGATGATTACAAAATCGCAGAAGGGTGTAAAACTCCTGAGATCGTATATCCGGATTTCCTCAACTTTTTTATCTTTAAGAGCCTCTACACCCTTGCGAACTTCCCCGGGGATTCTTTCCCAGTCAAGATTAGTCCGGTATGCGCTTCGGCTCTTTTTTTCTGCAGTTTTACCCATTTATTCCTCTACAGGTTCGTCACCACCATCGGTTATTTCCTCTTCCGGCTCCAATGGTACCACGGGAAGAGGGGTTCCTTCGACTGTTTTCCACGCTAATTCCTCATCATCGGCGAATAATTCAATGAGTATTTCCCGGGTTTGTGAATAAATCGGCCGTAAACAGGCCAGACCTTCCCAGACGAGATCGAGTGTCGGCACCTGGTAAAACTCGATATCGTCTTCATCGAGTTGTTTTATGTAACCCTGGATCAGGCTCACTATGTGCTGAAGTTCGATCTCGGGGGGTTCTCTCGGGCTTTCTTCATTTACACCGACATTGATATTCTCAAACACAGCACGCGAAACATTATCGATTCTCGTAATGTATCCAAGGTGCAATTTCTGCTGGAATAATTCCCTGATTAAATTCTGCTGGCGTTCGATCCGTCCGAAATCCCCCTGCGCATCATGCCTGTACCTTGCGTAATCCAAAGCGGTTTCACCATCGAAATGATGATCTCCGGCCTCAATATGAATGTGAACGTCACCACGGCGGTCGTCATAATTCATATCGTGTTCGACCGTTATGTCCACGCCGCCCAGCGCATCGACTATTTCTACAAATCCCTGGTAATTCACAGAAATAACGTAATCGATATCGACACCGGTGAAGTCCTCTATCGTTCGACGGACCAGATCGTCTCCTCCAAGCGCGTAAGCTGAATTCACCTTCATGAAACTGCGGCCTGGGATAGGTAGAAGCGTGTCGCGGGGGATCGAGATAATTTTTAATTTTTTCGCGTAAAAATCAACCGTTCCGACCATCAGGGTGTCCGACCTGTGGGCGAACTCATCTACTTCATCATAGCCAAGAAGAATGAACGTAAATTTATCGGAGCCAAAGACCTCCCATGGCGGGGTCCAGGTAACCCTGGGAGCACCAATGCCGGGATGGTTCGTTGGTGGGGGTTCATATTGACCAATTAAATAGATCGAAGCAATGATACAGGTAACCAGCACACTAAGAAAAAAGCTGATTATTGTCCAGACAATGAGGAATCGTTGATCCTGTAGAGTACGGATCTTGAAAAAAGCGAATTGCTGTGGATTTTTATCGGTCACTTATTATCCCAACCGGCTCACAACTCAAGCCCGTTCCTGTCGGCTAGTGCTGAAATCGCTTCGTTGTAAGCCTCAACGGAATTATAATACAAGGGAAATTGCCGGGCAACGACCATACTTATCACCCTCGCTATCACCCCTGGAAAAGCCTCGACTATATCCTTCTTAGCGATCTCCCTTAATTCATCGATCCCGGAAAAGTTCCGGCTCGATTCGATTTTATCCGATACGTAAATCAGCTTGTCAAGGACAGTCATATCCTTTTCACCGGTAGTATGTTTCCGTATCGCTGACAGGACGGCTTCATCCGATATCCCGAATTTCTCTACCGCTATTATTTCAGACACGTAACCGTGCAAAAGGATCGGATGTGAGTACCCAAAACTATCGGGATCGATCCCTCTCGACTCCAGTTCATGCACTAATTCATCCTTTGTATAAAGTCTCGCCAGATCGTGGCACAGCGCCGCAAGTGCGACCTGCTCGTCTGTATAACCGAGGCCCTGATTCCTGTTAATTTCGAGGGCGAAATTACTTGTCCCGACCAAATGCTCTTCCATCGTGGGAATTTCAGCCCTGATATGGTCAAGCACTTTGAGTACGAGAACTGAGTCAACCTGCCGGGTCAAAGCGGTTCACCCTTCGTACCATACAGACCGTATTTTCTTATATAACGTTCAACGTCGGGGTAAAGGGAATTTGACGGGATAAATCCATCCATGAAAGATTCCCGGATGCTGGTGGACGATGCAGGGTTATCGACCAGGGACAGAAATTCGATCAGATCGGCGACCTCAGGGCACTTCCGGCTGACAAGAGCCACATCGGTTTCCATTTTCTTCTCATATTCAGGTCTGGAAACTACAGCGATACGGTCGAGATATTTTGGAAATTCATCAATCCTGGCCCATTTATGGAAAGTGACATTATCGGAACCGGTTATCAGCACCAACGGAGTGCCGGGGTACTCAGCCTTGAAATGCTGGAGGGTTTCGATCGTGTAACTGACCTCCGCGTGCTCCCGACCGCGATCGATCTCGATTGAATCCACCCACAGCCACTGTTCATCCAGCGTTGCCAGATGAGCCATCACGAGACGGTCATCGATCCCCGCGGAAATTTCCTGTTCTAACCTTAACGGATTGATATAAACGGGTACAATAAATACAATGCTTAAATTATAGTGGTCTTTCACGGCACGGGCGACCTGGGTATGTCCAAGGTGAATCGGGTCGAAAGTTCCGCCGAGGATTCCAATACCACCGGTTAAATCACGATCTTTATTACTCACTTTCTTCCTCTTCAAGTGTCTCCATCGACAATTCACCTAACGATAACTGATCGGGTGGTTCCCCGTCGACATACTGGGCGATTTTTTCCACATCCGAACCGGCGCCGTGCAGGTCGAGGTCGAGCATTTTCGATAACTCCCCTAAAAGCCTGCCGGTACCATCACCCCTTATCGATGAAATTATCACAACAGGTTCGGGGCAACCGGTTTCAGAGATAAATTTGTTGAGATAATTAAAATGGAATTCTGCAAGTTCATCAGTCGGCAGAATATCACATTTTGTCCATGTAACGATTTCTTTTTTTAAAGTAAGTTCCAGATCGTATGCCTCCAGTTCTTTCCTTATGGTCCTGTAGGCATCGACCATTATCTTAAATCGCTCATCATGATCGTTAACGTATAACGGAATTTCGACAAGATGACAGATCACGCTGGTCCTTTTTATATGGCGTAAAAATTGGTGCCCGAGGCCCTTGCCCTCGTGGGCCATCTCAATCAGTCCCGGAATATCAGCCATAGTGAAGCTCGCGAAATCACCGAGCCGGACAACACCCACCGACGGCCTGAGAGTTGTGAAATGGTATTCGGCTACTTTTGGCTTTACTGTTGAAACCGCCCCAATCAGCGTGCTTTTCCCCACCGACGGGAGACCGACAACGCCTACATCCGCTAATAACCTTAATTCGAGGGCTAACTTCCTTTCCTCACCCGGCCCACCCTTTTCGGATTTTCTTGGAGCGCGGTCGGTCGAGGTGGCGAAACTCGCATTCCCGCGGCCACCCTTACCGCCTTCCACAACCATAATTTTCTGTTTCGGTTTCGTGAGATCGCCAATAACCAGGCCGGTCTCGCGATCTTTTATGATAGTTCCGATCGGAACTTTCACCACCAGGTTCTTTGCGCCTCTTCCATGACGATTTTTTCCCTCACCGGGCTTGCCATTTTTCGCGACAAGGATTCTTCTGCCGCGAAAATCAACGAGCGTACGCATTCCGGGGTGAGCCTGGAATACGATACTCCCGCCGCGACCGCCGTTTCCTCCAGAGGGTCCACCCATCGGGCGGAACTTCTCGCGAAGAAAAGCCATGCAGCCGTCGCCGCCTCGTCCGGCCCTGACAGTTATGTCGACTTCATCTACGAACATCGGGAATCATTTAACCATAAAACAGGGATAAGTCTCAAAGGAGCTGGATTCTACGGTGTAATCAGGAAGGTTTAAGTATTCTGGTTGAAGTGGTAGAATATTAGTAAGGTAAATATGTTTAAGTAAAAATTCTAAGCCTTAGACAAGGTGAAGCTAATGTTAAATGATGGATTCAATAATGAGCAAACCGACAATCCAATGATTGGAGCGATCTTCACCTTTAATGTTCCCAGCCATTTAAAAGACGCACCTGACTGGCCTGTAGAGATGAAGCTTCAAATTGATGGATGGTATGCCACATACAAAAAAATTGACGGAAATTGCACAAAATCCGGTATTCCATATCTACATAGAATTCTTGAACATTCATGGGTTGAAGTTCCATACAAATTGCATAAGTTTTTGGAGCATTTATGGTTTAAAGCATTTAATCAGGAAAGTAAGAGGGAAGAAATACAGGATGGATTTGATAAGTTAACTGATTGGCTTAAGAAGGTTAATTTTGAAAAACCGGAGGGTAAGGTGTGGGATGAGGTGGGAGTGTAGTGGGTAATATTGGCTCAGAAAATGATTGGAAATATGGTGTCGTGACCTTCCTGGATATTCTTGGATGGAAAGGTATCTGGCAAAGAAAAATAAAGAAGCCGATGGATCTGCTTGATGAGATCATCGAATATTTTCTAATTGGGTTAGAATATTGGAAAGCAGAATATGGGAGAAATATTGGTCGAACTGATATAGTAAATATTTCTGACACATTCGCAATTTTCAGTGAACTACAATCTCTGCCAATCACTGGTTTGGAAGGTTTGCAAGGGAACCTAACGGTAGACAATAAGAGTGAAAAAGAGTCCATCGAATTACATGGCTTCTTATGCAAAATGGGACTTATAAGATCCATCGAACTTGGGATACCTCTACGAGGTGCTACAAGCATTGGAAAGTTCATCTTTAAAGACAATCGATTTGTAGGTGAAGCGGTTGATGAAGCTGCTGATTGGTACGAAGCTACGGACTGGATTGGAGTCCACATGACACCTACTGCATCCTTTCGATTCAGGGAGGCAACTTATTGGCTACCCTACACACCACCGTTTAATAAAGGCCCAAAGTGGGAAACTAATTGCTTAGATTGGATACAGGGATGGTATCCTGATGAAGCAGATATTAATAAAAGGAAACAAAAACTTAAAGATGCTTTTATGGAGATGGGTCCTATCGGCCCTGATATAGTAGGAAAATTTACTAATACTTTAAAATTTTTTGATTATTGTACCCGTGATATATCTCAACCCGAGAAAGGAAAAAATTCAGATTAATAACCTTCCCCACAATTTTCACAAAAAAATCCCCGACTGTTTCCAGACGAGGTCAAAAAAAGAGGTCAAATTCAGTAGATAGATAATACCACAGTTTCCCGGATATTACGAATCAAATATGTGGGCCGTCTTGCCCATCGAGCCGCGATCCTTAAACCGCACAATGCCGTCGCGCTTCGCAAAAAGTGTGTAATCCTTGCCGACTCCGACTCCGTTTCCGGCCTTAATACGATAACCGCGCTGCCTCGCGATAATACTTCCCGCGGTTATTTCCTGTCCGTCCCCGGCTTTCAGGCCCAGCCTTTTGCCAACTGAGTCCCTTCCATTCGAACTTGATCCCTGTCCTTTTTTATGTGCCATTGTTATTTACTCCTGTGTAAATAATATCACATGACGGTTGATATACATAAACCGTCCTCAATCTTCAGATTCTTCTACCTTCGGTTTTTTCTTAGTTATGGTCTTTTTAGTTGTAGTCTTTTTAGTAGTAGTTTTTTTAGTTGCGGCCTTTTTGGCTGCTGTTTTCTTGACGGTTTCTTTTTTCGTAGTTGTTTTTTTGGCGATTTTCTTTTTGGGTTTGGTTTCAGGAGCCGATTCCTTCTTTTCGGGTTCTTTCTTTGGCGCGGCTTTTTTCTTTTTCGCCTTTTTCTCAATTACACGCTCATCGCGCTTGCCGCCGCCCTCGATCAGTTCGACCTGCACCTGCGTCACATGCTGCCTGTGACCGCGAGTACGGAGGTAGCCCTTTTTTGCGCGGTATTTCTGAACTACGATCTTCTTGCGCTTGGTTTGATCCAGAACTGAAAAAGTGACTTTTCCATCCTCTATGTATGGCTTGCCAAGTACGACATCATCGCCATCCAGGATCATCAGCACACGATCCGATGTATAGGATTCGCCTTTTTCTTTCGGAAGCTTATCCGCGAGGAAGATTGTCCCCGGCTCTACAAGATATTGCTTCCCTCCAATTTCAACGACAGCTTTCATATTATTTATTCACTCACACAAAAATTGTGCGCCTCCAGATTTGGCGCAATAGGAAAGTCTACGAAAATGTTTAGTGTATGTCAACCTGATTAATTCTATATTATTGGGAAAACTCCTGTTAGCCCTGACAATTACTTATCACGGGTGTTCCCAGTTGGGAAAGAAAATTCTACTAATGCTCATCCAGGTCCGTTTCCTCCCAGCCATAATGTTTGGCAAAACTATAATTCCCAAAGAATGGTGTTCCATCCAGATTGTTTCGGGTGACAGGATCGTACCTGCTGCTGACTTCCATCGATTCCGGCAGGCCGTCATTGGTCAGAAGCGCCCAGTTTATTACATAATTATCATCCATAATCTCCAGCAGGTCTGCCTCCTCCTGTGACAGAAGATTTCTCAATTCAAAGATATTACTGGTGAAAAAGCCATCACCCCGCCATGTCATAATTCCGTATTGTCGGTAACCCCAGGTGTTGAATTCATCGATCGCAGATAAACACATTGACAACCCATACACAAACACTGGCCCGACCGGATCAAGATCGGGGATCAGCCATAAACCTACGTCTCGTGGGATTTCCTCACTGAGAATGTTGATTCTCGGGTTGCCAGGTGATAATCGGAAGGTGGCGACGTCTGTGTTAACGTGGAACATGGAAGTGATTGTATAAAGCACCGGTTCATCGTCAAGGAGGAGCCAACAAATCGCACTTACACTGCCGGGACCAGGTGTGGTAAATTCCTGCATAAGCCGGGGTGGTTCTCCGGCCAACGGAGGTTCCCAGATTTGCAGAATAGCGTGGTCATTGAAGCAGTCTTCCGGATTGAAAGTAACATACCAATACTTTGCATATTCATCCGCGTCGAAAGCTATCTGGTCCGATGCGTACCAGCACGATGTTTCCACAGGTCCAAATACCCATCCCTCCGGTACATAATCCGCGAGAGTTTGATAAATGTGTATGAGTTTACGGTGATTCCAGTCTGATCCTATCACATCCGATTGATGGAAATGGGTTAAATACTGAACGTCAATTTCTGTGCTGTATGCTGGACCAGGTATGAGGTGGAAGGTTAGCAATATTGCTGAGAAAGTAATCGAATTCAATATTTTCATCGCCAAGGCTCCTTAATCCTCTGCATAAACAGCAAGAATTCCACATTTGGTACATCTGAAAATGGAAGTTTCAAAATTTTTCCGATCCTTGTAATTCTTGAAGGTGCCGAGAAAGGTGGTGTCTGGTTTGCCTTCAAACCATCGAGTAGATTGACCACCCCCTTCCATCGAACGGAAGGCCCTTAAATAATAACCTGGATCTAACAGGAAGCCTTCAATCATCTCGTTCCCGCAAGCAAAGCATTTTTTTTCAGGATTCATGCACTTAACCTACCTTTCAAGAGGATTTCAAAATTATATCAAAAGATGTTCTGTAATTGAAAAAACAGTAACATAAATTATGTGCCGGAGTCACATGGAACGATTAATCACGCGCCGGAGTCGCATGCCACGGAAATGCATGACTAATGAAATGCCATAAAAAAACCACCCCTTTCGAGGTGGTTGGCGATTTCAGATATATTTTCAAATTTAAAAATCGAACTCGCGGCCTTCCGACTGGCTGAACGCTGTCTGTGCGCTGAGATCTTCCTCTTCCGCGAATCTCGTGATGTCCTCGTCGGCGGCGGGGATGTAAAGATCACCCGGAATACATGCCGGTAGCGGGAACTTGAAGAACAGAGCCTGGGTGAATTTCGCGTGTTTCATCAAAATCGTACCACGAGGCACCGTGCCCAGCCTCGCTTTCAACTCAGGCGACAGCCATCCGTAAATCTCGTCTTTCAATTCGGCGTAACCCGTACGGCCGTACATGATGGTCGCGGAGTTATCGACGATCTGCTTGTCGACTTCGGACGCGAACTGTTCGACCCCAAATAGTGTGAGTCCGAGTGAACGGCCTCGCGAGGCGATATCGATCAGGTCGGCGCGGATATGTTCCTTGCCGCCCTCACGGAGCCTCGGCGCGAACTTGTTTAACTCGTCGACGAAAACGATAATGTTATCGAATTCGGAGCCCTCACGTTTTTCTTCAAGGAGTGACTGTAGTTTCTTGAGCGTCTTGTTGAAAACCATTCTCTGACCGCGCTCATTGAGCTGCTGGAGGTCGATGACGAAGATAGATCCGTTCTTTATTTCAGCTAACGGTATATCAATCGGTTTGACTCCATCTACCGCGACAAGCCCGTCGTAGAATCCCTTGAGAGAAGACAGGTTCTTGACGCATTTATAGAAAATGTGTTTGGGATGTCCGTGCCAGTTGGTATGACGCGGATCGTAGGTGGCCCGGCGTTCTTCCGCCAGCCATTGCATGAGGGTGTCGTAGTCAGTGATATCCTGCTTCTCAAGAACCGCCTGGATATCAACCCAAACCGCCTCGATCGAGTCGTCCCAGCTCGATTTATCGAAGAGCTGTTCAATATCATCCTGGATCTCGGCGATATTCCATACGAACGGCTCCACCTTACCGTCTTTACGAATGGATTTAACCCTGGCAGGATTCCTCCTGTCAAACGGAGCGAAAATCCTGACATCGTGGAACGGTTCAGGGTCGATATGCATCAGGTCGTACATCTGGCGGGATTTTATGGCAAGTTGCGTGTCTTCCCAGAGAAAAGGATTGGGTTTATCGAAGTAAAGGAGGTCTTTACCCTTGACGTTGAAAACCACGATCGCGATTTTTCGACCTCGCTGTTCGGCGCAGTATTCGAAGATCGATTTGCAGCAGAATTCAATTACTGAAGTTTTTGTCGCGAGACCGGAAATACCGGACACATTAAGGTGGGCGCCCTCAGGTCCGAGCAGGAAGCTCTCATCAATCTGAAGCGGCGTCATTTCACCGTCGCCGTTCTCGAAAACCCCGACCGGTATACCCTTGTCCTCACCCATGTACTGGTCCATTCCCAGTGCGAACTCGATCCCGACCGGCGTCGAGAAATATACGTCAGACCTTTCAACCGGCCTGACCTTATTGCTGGTATTGATGATAATCTCAACCTTGCAGACAATCACTTCGTTGATGTCCGTGGGAGGCTGGACTTCCGGAGAGCCGAAATCGTGGCTGATATAATCGGTATGGAAGCTTTCCATATCCATCACTGCGTGCATGGAGACAATTGTCCCGAAAGTTACATTCCCATCGGGGCTAAGTGCGGCGACGAGATTACCAAGTTCGACATTTTTAGCTTCCTTGCTGATCCAGAAATAAAATTCACTGGTTGTATTCGGATATTGCGGTGTCGAGACCGTGCGTCCGAGAACCCCATCCAGCAGGTTTAAATATTTGGCATTTTCCTCTGTGATCATGGTCAGGTGATGCTCCTTCCAAAGTACGTGGTTACTACCCCGGGTGGGGGTATCAGTGTGTCGATATATTTACCTGCGTTAAGCAGGGCGAAAATCGATTTATCCCAGCCTTTTGCATTCCTCTCTACCGGAAATCTCTCTTTGAGAAGCAGGCTTGAAACATCCGATGCCCAGACCTCATCCGGCGGATTTCCATCCGGATTCAGGCCAAGCTCGACTCGAATCAACCCGAAATCCGGATTCATTCCGGCTGCGTCGCGAACCCTAAGGTAAAACGCGGGAATTCCGCCGGAATCATCGAGCGCGCTTCTGGCCCCGAAAGGACAGTTGAGCACAGTACTTCCCTCACCGAGCATTTCAGCGTCGGCAGGTATTAACCCGATAAGCCCCGGCAATTTCGCGGTGCCTTCGATTCCGGCGATGCTGCCATCGACAACAATCACCACACCGGGCTCACGGCCTTCCTTAAGGGCCAGCAGACCTTCCTCCATCATCTCGCGCTGGACACCCATTGCCTTCTGCATCGCCGCGATCCGTCGGGCCTTGTATCCCTGTTCGTCAGGATTTGTGTTGATTATCTCGATTCCCTCCGAGTATCGCTCTACAACTTCGTCCTCATCCAGCCCGTTTAAATCCAAAAGCAGGAGATGAGCGACAAGCGGTCTTGTGTAGGGTGCGAGACTGCCCTCATACCTGCTTAGAACGGCGCTCGCGACACTTGCGTAATGCACCGGGCGGACATCGTCGTCCGTAACGATTTTGCCGATCAGGAAAGTCCTGCTTTTGCCGGTCTGGAAAAGCTGGAGCGCCATACTGCGGCCTGGTTTGTCCGGGATTTCGTAAAACTGCCCCGATATCGTCCGCGGTGCCGCGCGTTGGATGTAGTAACGGTCCTCTTCGATGACGGCTTCCGGCGCGAGATTGCCGCCAACCTCACCGAGGAACCCTCTTATGAGTGAAAGTATATTCTGCATATGTTTGATCCCGTCACATGGGAATCAGGAGTGTAACCATATAATGTTACAGGAAACCGGGGGTGTTTAGCAATAGGGAAAAGGATATGCGGGATTGGAAATTTAAAAATAATCAGAAATCCGCTCTCGAAAGCTTAATGAATGAGTTAAGATGATATACGCTAGTCCGGACCAGGAATTCAGCGGATGATGTCAAAAAGAGATCTTTCGGCGACCCACGCCATGATCCGGGTTGCGTGCGCAGTTTTTTTTTGGGGACCACAGTGAGGGTATGGATTCCACACGGGCGCTCGACACTGGCGGAGATTTTGAATTAGATATAAGATCCGGCAAGTGTTCCGTGCTACGAAACTGAAGCCCGACATTAGCACTCTCGCTTCGCTCGCCCAGCTTGTGTCGGGCACCCGACTACTTACTTCCGCATTTCCAAATTAGACGTCCAATGGATTTGAACTTATTTACACCCAATGCGCCCCTTATATTTCTCGCTTTTGAGCCAGGAGCTCTTAAAGCGCTCTCAATGGCAGGTCTATCTGCCTCGTAAATACTCAAAACATCAAAGTGTTCGTTCATAAGGACAAGGACTACTGTGTCCCAATCCTTATCTAGTTGGATGCTACCCAAACGTTGCCCGGGTTTCGCATTAGCAGGGATACACCGCCCTTTGATTTGAATCTTCGTTTCCTTACCCTTGTTACGCCTTATGGCATCATATCCCGATTGTCGGGCATTCATTAATTCGAGATTGAGGAGTCTGGCTGCGGAAAATTCTGCCATCTCACCAGTTATCCCCAAAGGTTTACCTGTAATCTTTTTGTATTCGACCGCCAGCTTCTTTGCTTGAATAAGAAGGTCTTCGATTTTTGATAAATTGCTCTTCATAATGATCCCTAACCTTCGAGCCTTTACAGACCCTGCTTCGCTTCACGCCTGATCTTCGCCTGTTCGACCTCAAGCGCATAGCGGGTGATTTTATTTTTGTACAGGTCTACCATGAATTCCTGCAATTGTTCGAGCGTGATTAAATCCTCATGGTACAGGGTCAAAGATTCTTCAATCACCCCTTTGTAGATCGGTCGTTTCAGCTTGTGCGTACCGTCATCGAGAACCAACAAGCCGATATCCCTGAAAATGTTGAAGGTGACATGATCTTTCAATTCACCGAACTGGGCGTAGAATTCCTTTGAGAAAAGTTCCGGTTTATCTCCGGACGGCTGTTCGGCATCGGGAGTTTCAGGTGTTGTGTCAGTCATAACGTAAAATGCTCCGTTTATCTGGCATAAAGCCGATTATTTATCAGGTGGGGTATTATACATCATTCTCAAGAAGCTTCCGGACTGGTTTGATCGCAAGTGGGATTAACATCAGCCCCAAAATTGCTATCACCCACCCAATTTTATAACTCAAAGGGTCATACAGAAACCTGACTTCATGATCGCCTTCGGGCACCATCACTCCCTTGATTATCCCGTTCGTCCTTCTTATTTCAGTCGGTTCCCCATCGATCCATGCTTTCCAGCCCGGGTAATAAGTGTCGGAGTAAACAAGATACGTCCCTGAATCCGATTCAACATCCAGGATAACCTGGTCGGACGTGTAGCTGACAAGATCGACCGTACCCGGTTCCGGCGGTTCCCAACCCGGTGGATCTGGTGTCCGGAGGATTTCCATAACAAAATCGACATTAACTATCGCGGTTTTAGCCGGATCGATTTCCCTGCTGAAATTAAAAGCGTCCTCGATTGAATCGACATTGAAAACATCCGATACGCAATACCACCTCGGCAGACAGTCCTGGTTTTCATAAATAACCATCTCATCATTGTAGACAATCAGCCATTTCTCATCGGGTAAATCTATCTCGTCGGGCGAAACAAAGTACCTTACGTTTAAAAAATCCCAGAACGGTTCTTTGAATAATTCCATGTCGGGCGGCGCGTCTATAACCTGGCGATTCCTGGTCATGGCCGGATTTATAGACGCGAAGTAATTTGAGTAATCACCCACGACCATCGGAATGAACCCGCCCATTTCCTGGAGTCCCAGAAGCGTTGTAGAATTCGCGGGCAGCATTTTTCTCTTACGGTCCCTGAAAATCCTGAACGGACCTTCGGTTTCCATCCGGGACTGTAAAAATTCGATCCCCGGTGTAGTCCAAATCGCACGGTTACGGG
This sequence comes from uncultured bacterium, assembly GCA_965369865.1. Lineage (GTDB taxonomy): Bacteria > JAJVIF01 > JAJVIF01 > JAPKYR01 > JAPKYR01 > JAPKYR01. Next base: position 24,222 of record CBDURU010000034.1, read on the forward strand.
GCACCTGGATCATAATATGCGACTGATAAGGCACAAGATCGATAAGGGTGATTATCACTATGAGCGTATAGGCAAATCCTGTATTAATGCGCCCCAGAGTGAATTGCCTCAACACCATCGTGGCAATGAAAAGGATAAATATCCCGCTTATCATCTGGAAAGTGCGGCTGAAGTCGATTGAGGTCACAGGATACAGTTTCAGCGAATAAATAATAATTACAAAAACCAGCCCGACAACCCCGGAAAGCAGCCAGAAATTAACTTTTTCCAGTATTTTTGACAGTCTCTCGTTTATTTTTAAATTCGTTACAAGATGGTTAATGACATAACACGCGGTGATAATGATCGCGATGTTTGTAATAAAATGCGGTTTGATTGAGCTTATTCTCAAGCCTGGAAGGATGCTGGCAACCACAATAAATAACTGGTTCCAGGCGATAAAAAGGCACCCGATCAGGAATAAAATGCTAAAAAACCTCGCTCGACGATTCCTGAACACAAGTGGAAAAAATAGTGCCGCGAACGCTGCCAGTATACCCGCATATCCGTGAATGTAGGTTTTGACTATTATTTCAGGATAGAAAATTTCCCGATCTGAGATGTAATCACCCCACATTTTCGGGAAGAAGTACCTTATAAGTGTTACGGGCGAGTCCATCACCTCGAGCACATTAGCGGATGCAAGCGATTGCTGATACTCGGGCGTAGCCCTGGGCGATTGCAGGTAGAACTCAACAGTAGGAAGGCTCTGCATCGCGCCGATCATCAAGGCAATTCCGAGCATGATTCCCAACGCAAGTGTGCGTTTCCCCAGGACTTTGATACCCCCGGATCTCGAGAACAGGATCCATGCGATGATTATGTAGATCGTGTAAATGACAATCTGTGGGTATCCTGTGATCGATAAAAGGTAGAATGAAAATATAAAGCCGATGATTCCAACCTTGTCTTTCCTGTTTAACATCCGTTCAAGGAAGTACATCACCATTGGGAAATAAGCACCGTCGGTTGAACTGATCCCTCCCCATGGAATATACGCGCCCTGCAGCATGTATGCGATCGATCCAAACACAGCGACAGGAGAATCAAGTTTTAATTCCCGTATAAACAGGAAAAAGAAAATTCCTGCCATGAGGAAATGGAAGAAATATATCACGCTCTGTGCGGTAACGGGTTCAAAAATAGCAGTCGGAATCAGCACGAGCGGGTTCAAAAGCCCGGTACATCGATTTGCGATGAACGGTGTGCCTGAAAACTGATCGATATTCCAGAGCGGGAAATCGCCGTTCCGGATACTTTCATGCATGTAATGGATAAATGGCCATGTCTGGAGGATGGGATCGCGGATAAAACTCTCAACCCGGTCATGTTCCTCCACCGATATCACGTCCACCCACGGGTGATCGGCCTTGTATGACATCCCGAACGGTGCGGTCCTGCCGGAAATTATTCCCCAGAAAACCCACAACGCGATAACAAGAATCAGCCCGATACAGAGGGTGCCGACCCATCGCCGATTTTTCCCCTCGCGATTTCCCATGGAGCAATTGTAACTGAATCTCCCCGCCTTTTCCTGTACGTAGATTGTTTTCTGGTGTTACAATACGACCCCGAATTCAATTTACCCGCCTGATCGCGGGAGGTGGAACTAATGCCGTTTGTACCGCATACCGAAACCGATATCCGTAAAATGCTCGATGAGATCGGTGTCGGTAAAATCGAGGATCTCTTCGAGTGCGTCCCCGATTCGATCTTCATGAAAGACCTCGATGATCTGCTGGCGCCTGTCACTGAACAGGAAGCTTTCAACGAGCTTTTCACTATCGCTGAACAGAATATGCCCCTGGCCGGAGAGATGAGTTTCCTTGGTGGAGGGCCAATGAGGATGTACCGTCCCGCGGTGATTCAGAACATCCTCGGCCGCTCCGAATTTATCACCGCTTATACCCCGTACCAGGCCGAGATCAGCCAGGGACTTCTCCAGGCGATTTACGAATACCAGACGATGATTTCAGAGCTTCTCGGTATGGATCTCGCCAATGCGTCGTCTTATGATGCCGGGTCTGCCGCTGCGGATGCCCTTCTCGTGGTTAAGGATAATTTCAAGGGTAAGCGAAAAAAGGTCCTTGTCGCCGAGACAATCCATCCCGAAATTCGCGAGACAATGAAAACTTATAATTACGGGTTTGGAATGGACTGGGTCGATATTCCCGCACTGGCTAACGGAAGAATCGATTCAGAAGCATTGATTGACAAGTTGGATCGGGATGTCGCCGGGGTTTTCATCCAGTATCCGAACTGCCTTGGCGTAATCGAGGACCTGTCGGCGGATGGACTTCCAAAAGTTATTGAGGTTATTCATAAGGAAATTGCGCTTGCGGTGGCTGTTATTAACCCGATCGCCTGTGCCGTTTTGAAACCCCCTGGCGATCTTGGATTTGACATCGCGGTAGCCGAAGGTCAACCCCTGGGACTTCCGGTAAGTTACGGTGGTCCATACCTTGGAATATTTTCGGCTAAAGGTAATCTCATTCGGAAGGTGCCCGGACGTCTGAGCGGAAAGACAGTCGATGTTGAAGGTCGTACCGGTTACGTTCTTACACTCCAGACGAGGGAGCAGCACATACGGAGAGAGCGCGCGACATCGAATATCTGCTCGAACCAGGCTCTGTGTGTGCTGGCAGCAAGCGTGTACCTTGCGTATTACGGTTATCGCGGCCTTCCCGACCTGGCCCGGAAAATTATGGGCATGACCCAGTACGCGAAAAATCAAATTTCCAAAAACACGAGATTCAAACCGGTGCACCCTGATGTCCCGCATTTCAATGAATTCGTTATCGGGTGTCCCGTTCCCGCTCAAGAAGTAAATGAATTACTCAAGGAAGAGGGGATTCTCGGAGGCCTGCTTCTCGAACGATGGGGCGGAGTTGAGGATCAGATGCTGGTTGGACTTGGTGATGAAAATTCTATCGAGCAGGTGGACGCGCTTGTGGGAGCGCTCTCAACCATTGATTGAAATTGTACTGTAAATAATTTGACCGATTTTAAGGGTTACATAATGACAACTGAAGATAAAAACACGACTACCGAAATCGAAAATCTCCAACAGGAGTTCCCGACATTGTTCGCTAAATCCAGGACAGGACGGTCGTGTGTACAACCGCAAGACGACACCATGTTCGATCCATCCGGATTTGAAGGACTGCTTCGCGAGAACCCGGCAAGGCTTCCCGAGATTTGTGAAGTCGACCTGGTCAGGCATTTCATCGGGCTTTCGAACCGTAATTTCGGTATCGATAACGGCATTTATCCTCTTGGAAGCTGCACGATGAAATACAATCCGAAAATTAACGACCTGACATCCAGCTTTCCGGGATTTACGGAACTTCATCCATACCAGGATGCCGAAGAATGCCAGGGTGCTTTGCAGATAATGTGGGACCTTGAGGAAATGCTCTCGGTTATTTTCGGCATGAACGCATTCTCACTTCAACCGGCGGCAGGCGCGCATGGCGAATTCACCGGTCTGTTGATAATCAAAAAGTACCTCGAGTCGAAAGGGCAGGGACACAGGAACGAAATGCTCATCCCGGACAGCGCGCATGGGACTAATCCAGCCTCAGCCGTTATGGCGGGATTTAAAACCATCGAAATTAAATCCAATGACCGCGGCCTTCTCGATGTGGACATTCTCAGAAACGCCCTTAATGGGAACACTGCTGGAATTATGATGACCAATCCGAATACACTTGGATTATTTGAAGAGGACGTATTGGAAATCGCGGATTTGGTGCATGGTGCGGGTGGGCAACTTTATTACGATGGCGCCAATGCTAATGCAATTGCCGAGATCGCGCGCCCCGGCGATATGGGATTCGATGTAATCCACCTCAATCTACATAAAACATTCTCTACCCCGCATGGCGGCGGTGGACCCGGCTCAGGTCCGGTCGGTGTAATGGAACATCTCGCGCAATTCCTTCCGAATCCCAGGATTATTAAACGTGACGACGGTCTTCTCGACTGGGATGATAACCCGCATTCCATCGGTCGAATGAAAATGTTCTACGGGAATTTCCTGGTCCTGGTCAGGGCGTATACATACATCCGTATGCTCGGCGCGAAAGGTCTCAGAAAAATGAGCGAGGTCTCTGTTCTCAACGCGAATTACCTGAGAACGAAAATTTCCCGGTTTCTCGATGTTCCGTACAATCGAACCTGCATGCACGAATTTGTTGCAAGCGCTGAAAAACTTGCGAAGTGTACCGGTTGCCGTACGCTGGATATCGCGAAAACCCTTCTCGACTACCGGGTGCATCCACCGACTGTTTATTTCCCACTGATCGTCAAGGAAGCGATCATGATCGAGCCGACTGAAACCGAAAGCCTGGAAAACCTCGATCATTTTATTAAGGTCATGAAAACCATTGTCGAGAAAGCAAAAACGGATCCCGACTGGCTTCATAACGCTCCACACTACACCCCGGTCCGAAGGCTCGATGATGTCCTTGCCGCGAGAAAACCAAATGTATGCTTCTCGGACTGGCCCGACGACAGTTGTGAATAAAAATTAGATAATTACGAAGTCCAACCGCAGGATGCGGTCGGCACTTGCTATCCGATAGCTGGAAGCTAACGGCACGCAGGGGAAATCCTTAAACCATTGCAGGAAATTTTATATTGGACAAGAGCGAAAATTCCCTAAACGTAAATTACGTAAAAATCTCTAATAAACCCTCAAGTACCGCCATAAAACTGTCGATAATTCTAATAAGAAACATCAATGTGTAAAAGAAGATAGGATATATATTTTCCTTCGGTATACTATCAATATCTTAAACATAACTGCAATCTTCATGGAAGAAGGGTGATGGGAGGTGCATTATGGGTGTCAACGAAATAAATGACCAGCGTGAAACCCTCACTACGCAGAGGCTTGAAAACCTGCGCAAGGTCCAGCGCCGTGAAGGCGAGGACGGGGGGGGCGGAGGCAGGGAGTTTCAACAGATGCTCGATTATGGTGAGAAGGAAGAAAAGGAAGGTAAGAAGGAGAATACACCGGATAAAGATCAGGCCGGTAAGGCAGCAACGCAGACCAGGGCTGTTGGACGGAACGATCAACCGGTGAACAAGAGGGATAAACTCTCACCGGGCGCCCTTATCGATGTCGAAGGGTGAATCCGTGATTAAATTCCATCCCCCCCTACCCCGGCGGGACTATATATTCCTGCTCTTTCCCAGGTTTCCGGATGATTATGATTAAAGTGAGAAATGAGTAAACCGTAGAACAGCACGGCAGTGCGTCGAATGGATTGTTTTAAGGTGGAAGACGCACTGCCGTGCTGTTCT
>CBDURU010000035.1:0-28801 GCA_965369865.1 uncultured bacterium
GACGCACTGCCGTGCTGTTCTACGGTTTGTCGTTTTTACATATCCGGCTGTTCTTCGTAGAATGGGTCTTTAGTAATTTTCATCAGGTTCTCGCCGTCAATTGTCATATAAAACAATGCCTCATCGTCATGGCCGTCACCCGAGAAATCCCATCTCTTGCTGACCATCACGATCCATTCCCCGTCATCACTTATGGTCGGGAAAGTGTCGGCGAACCTGTTCATCGTGATCTGACGCTCGTTCGAGCCGTCCCGGTCGCATGCAAACAGTTCTATCAGTTCCTCTGTCTGCGGCGTGATGCCAAGTAATTTTTCATAAACTATTACCGATCCATCGTAATCGATTGCCGGGAAGTATTCGGGAATATCGGAGTTCGTCAGGTTGACAGTAAACTCTCCCATGACATCATAGAGGTAGATATCCATTTCGCCGTCCAGGCGGGAGTTGTACACAACGTAATTCCCATCGCCTGAAATTTTTGGAATTGCATTTTTCAATCGGATTTCAGCTATTACAATACCGTTATTCGCATCTCCGTCCGCGAGGATCATAATCGGATTCTCAGGATTTGACTTGGTTGCGGAAACATATACCATCCTGCCGCCGTCGGCTGATATACTCACACCATAATCTGTTTCATTGTTATAAGTCAGCCTGACCGGTTCCGCGTATCCATCCTCCCAGAACTTAACCATGTCGATATAATAAATTTCAGTATTTTTTGTAAACGGATTTGGATTGTTCGGATCGTCATCCCGGTCGCTGATAAAATAAACCCTCGAGCCATCCGATGTGATCGCGGGGAAGCTTTCAACGGAATCCCAAGTCGTAAGCCGGGTGATGTTATAGCCGGTCTCATCGATCAGGTAAATATCGCTGTTGTCCTCCTCCTCAATATTCGAACGAATGACAATGTCGAATCCCGGTCCCGGAACCAACGATTCTTCATAGGTTCCTTCCCCAACCGGATCATCTTCGGATTGGTATACATCATCCCTCAGGAGAGCAACGAGGTCCTCGACGTTTTTTATGCCGGTATCGTCTCCTATCGGAATTACAATATCCTCACCACCGACGGTTGATACCGCGCCGACAGGCGCACCTTCAGGAACCGGGCCGATATTTGTGGTTCCGAGTGGCATTAACTTGCAACTTCCGGTTTTCACGAAAATCGCTATCGCGATGATAATTACTACAAAAAGGACCGGAAATAACCAGAATAGCTCGTCACGTTCCTGTTTTGGCTTGTTTGTCTCGTCCATAAATCATACACCTCATATAAGAGTGCCAATATCCGGATTCATCCGGATTGTCAAAGGTTCACTGGTCCGACGGGGTTTTAGGCCCAATTCGGAACAACTTTAATATCTTCTCTTTCTCGTCGGGTTCGAACACCCCGAACAGGAAGAGGAGTATAGAATAAGATAAAAAGTATAGCAAATACTCAAATACAATCCAGAATGATTTCAGGTTTAATAAGTAAATGAATGGTGCCGCGATCAGGCATGCCGCGATTATTTTGACAATGTTCCAGATGCTGACAAAAGCCTGAAATTTCCTGTGAAGCCATAGCCCGAGTATTAATGTGCCAAGTAAACCAATGATAATCTGTACCGCCGGACCCGCAAGCGCCCATCCGATTGGGGTTTCCGTGCTGAAAATATTTGTCGGCACTCCCGCCATCAAAAGCCATGTGAAGAAAAATGCGGCAATAAGTGCCGATATCAGGTGCTTGAACACATAATACGGGAAATTAATGGCAACCATAATTACGCAAATAGTCAGAAAAAATGTGTAACAGGTAGCCCCGTACACCATAAGCCCTAAAAATATCCATGCAAATGGAAATTTGTCACCGACCAGGATCGTGATTATTTCCTTCGACGTCCCGGACAACGCAAGCGACACCGGCAGTAGTATCAGGAAACAAGCTTTAGTTGCCTGGATTATCAGTTTCCTGACCTTGTCGAAATTTCCCTGTCCAAGATGGTAACTGATCGATGGATAAATTGCCGGGTAAATCGAATGAAACAGAAGCGAAGGTATCACGGCGATGAGTCCGGCATACGCGTAGCTCCCGATAATCAGGTCAGGTTCCATCCTGGGGTCTGTAATATTTTCGTGGCCCATCGCCGATGTAATAAATGCCTGTACGCTCCAGAGGTCGAGTTTCAGAAGCGTCGCGTAAATGAACATGCCGGCCATATTGGGGGCTATAAACGCTACGATCGTTTTTAGCATTTTCGGGTCTTCCCTGTAGCCCTCGTAGCCCCTGGTGTATTTGTCGCTGAAATAAAATCCGACGAAACTCGACAGTATGTTGGAAATCAGCGCGAGCGGAATCATCAACTCGATCCTGCCGGAGTTCGCGGCCCACAGTACGGCGCCAATGGTAAAGACAGTCCGGCTCGCGTTGTACCAGATCACCGTGTACGACTCGCGTGTGAATCGCCTGAGCCCGTTCAGGACGCTCATCCGTATGTTGTACATAGCGTAGGCGGGGATATCTATCATCGCCAGCCCGAATAACAGGGCAAAAGTCAGGTTTTCCTTTAGATATAAAGTAATCAGCGGACTGAGGAGGATCGTCGCGGCAAAAAGAGCGAGGCTGAACCAGATCTGGATCTTGAATCCTTTCGTGAGAAAAAATCCGATAAACCGGAGATCCTCGGCGACCAGCTTGCTGATTGCCGACGGAAGCCCGTAATGGATCGCGATCTCGAATATGATCACGAAGCTCATTATGATCTGGAAGGTGGCGAAATTTCCGACCGGCATGATCCTCGGAAGGACGATATTCATTGTTACGAAAGTACACGCCAGCCCGAATACCCGCGCGATGAGTATCACAAAAGCACCCCTTGCAATCGACTCCCCTTTGTCCATAATCGCTTTGAACCTGGGATCGTCGGCCTGAGCGCTCGAGTCCGACAGCGTCATTTTTTTAATTTCGTCGGATTCAAAACCGGATTTTGAGTTCTTTTCGTTCACCTTGCAGGATTATCCAATCTACAAGAAAGCCCGATTCCAGTGATCGGACCATCAAATATTACAATCACGAGCATTGGAAGGCAAATGATCTACGTTCTTCCAATATAGATATAGTTTTCAAAAACTTTATACAATTGCCTCTACATTTACCCACGATCGAAAATCATACTGGAAAATTGATATAATTCCCTCTTAAACTGTAATTTATTTTTTAAAATTCTCACGTTGGCGAACTCTCATGCGCGCGATGGTCCTCGAAAAACCCGGTCAACCTCTTGTATTGAAAGAAATGGCCGCTCCCAATCCTGCACCTGGACAGGTTCTTATCAAGGTTCATGCGTGCGGTGTCTGCCGTACCGATCTCCATGTTGTCGACGGTGAGCTTACCGAACCGAAGCTGCCCCTTATTCCAGGGCACCAGATTGTAGGGTCGATAATTAAATCAGGTGAAAATGTTACAGGCCTCAAAATCGGCGATCGGGTAGGGGTACCCTGGCTCGGAGGAAGCTGCGGCAAGTGTAATTTCTGCCGTACAGGACAGGAAAATCTGTGCGATGAAGCTAAATATACCGGGTACCAGATCGACGGTGGTTTCGCGGAGATGACGGTCGCCGACGAGAATTTCGTTTTTCCGATCCCCGATGGTTACCCCGACCTCCAGGCCGCACCGCTTCTCTGTGCCGGGTTGATTGGATATCGATCTTATAGATTCACCGGTGACGCACAAAAACTCGGGCTGTATGGTTTCGGTGCCGCGGCACATCTTATCGCACAGGTCGCTATCCATGACGGGAAGGAAATTTATGCATTCACGCGCGATGGGGATACAAGCGCACAGGAATTCGCGAGGGAACTCGGTGCAGTATGGACCGGCGGTTCCTTCGATAAACCACCTGAACCCCTGGATGCCGCAATTATTTTCGCACCGGTCGGTGAACTCGTCCCGGCGGCCTTGAGGGTGATAACTAAAGGGGGGATTGTTGTTCTTGCGGGAATTCACATGAGCGACATTCCATCATTTCCATACAAGATCATCTGGGGTGAACGGTCAATTAAATCGGTGGCGAACCTTACACGAAAAGATGGCGAGGATTTTCTTAAAATCGCGCCTGAGGTGCCGGTGAAATCGCTGGTTAACCCATATCCGCTTGAGAAAGTCAACGAAGCTCTCGATGACCTTCGTGAAGGAAGATTCAACGGAGCTGCGGTTATTGTTGTCGATGAGAAATAAAAAAACCAACGGTTTCATAGAAGAATTGACTTCCCTTTTTTTTTTAATTATAATAATCAGTGATTGGTTGTACAAAGGAGGAAAGTTACAGTGAAACCCTCAATAATTGCTCAAGTACTATTGATATTTATTGTGTTACTTTCCACCATCTCTGGATGCAAACCCAACCCAGAACCTGGGCAATTCGGCGGAGAAAAGACACCATGCGAAGAAGCAATTGAGAATGCTCGCGAGGATTGCGAATCGTATCTAGCACTGTGGGTGACTGAATGCTATTATTTACAGTATCAAGACAAATGTATGTGCATTACTACTGTTCATCTAGCATGTCCAACTATTGAGAATGATGTAATCCCTCTTTGTGGTGGTTGCCCAGGACAAGCTGAGGCCCGTGCCAGAGCTGGGAAGAGAAACAGAGAAAGAGAAACTATTGGTGACATTATTGAGAAATGGCGGGGGGGAAAGGTAGGGCCATTTTAAAGGAGGAATCGAGAGATGGATATGAAACACACACAAACAAGTTTATTACTGATCGCACTTTTTTTGGTATTATACGTTTCGACTGGTTGCAGCTCGAATGCGCAACTGATTACAAGGAAAGCTCAAACTGATACAATTCCTCCTGTTTTTGTCAATCTTGTCTTTCCTGAGGAAGGCGCTTTTATCCCGGAAGGCGAGTTGCTGATAACCGGACAGTTAATTGAAGATGAGTCCGGCTATGATCCTGAGATGCCATTGTATCTTATTATCGATGTTCTGGGTGCACAGGGTCAGGTTTGGTCACATACGTTCAATGTAGCTGACTGCGAAAGCCCGGACCCGTCCTATTTTAATTTTGAAACGGGCGAGTTTCAAATTGAGTTCGATGCTTACAGGAGGCTTAAACCATACAATTTACATCTTCATCTATATGGTGTGGATGGCGTTGGTAATGTCAGTGCCCCGGTAGAAGCTCATGTGCAAGTTGGTGAGGTCCAGCTGGAACCTTCAGTTAGTTTATCAGCCGAGATTCATGAAGCTCGAATGGTCTATGGGGAGGATATGTTGTCCTGGTTAGACGCGTATCGAACCTGCCTTGCTGTTTATGTGAGTACATACATCCACGATATCCAGGTTATCGACTATCTGAAGCAATTTTTTACTGACACATACGTAAACAGCCCGGCTATGGATACATGGACTATACCCATGGACACTCTGGTGGATCAAATTACCGCACTTCCCCACGCAGATACTCGATATAAAGCAACTCTGGATTCAGCCATTCTGTTTTTTCAATGGTATTTGGAGGAGGAGCAAGCGCAAGTTGCAGACCCATTCTACCTTGAGGAATTGCCGAAAGAACAGTTTCCGGAAAAAAGTGCCTTGATTGCATCCTGGTACGACCATGATTTCCTGATAGACATGAACGTGGATGAAATAACTGGGATTGTGACATGCCACATCAGCTTGAGCAGTCTTTTTTATATTAACTGTGACCCCTGTGATTTATACAAATTTGCAGATTACACAATTGTGGCTGATCCTAATTCCCCGTTGTTTATTGCCGGCGTTATTGGCACCGAAGCGGTTCCGGAAACTATTGTTCCCATAGTTCCTGAAGATTACGACCCCCCCCTCGTCCTGTTTAACCTTTTCAATGAAACAGGTGCCTGGCAAGACTTGTTGATAATCAGGTAATAACTTATTGGTGGGTCATAAACTCAAGCAAACTTGTTTTATAAAACAGAATATGGGGACAGAGTATAGCACCGGCAGGATGGCGAGGATTTTCTTAAAATCGCGCCTCGTGTACCGGTGAAATCGCTGGTTAATCCATATCCTCTTGAGAAAGTCAACGAAGCTCTCGATGACCTTCGCGAAGGGAGATTCAACGGAGCCGCGGTTATTGTTGTCGATGAGAAATAAAAAAACCCACCGGGAATGGTGGGCTTCAGGTTCTCTAATTTTCTTAATAATATTCTCAATCGGTGCCGAAAAACATTCGTTTTAACGGCTCATCAAAAGTCAATTCAACCTCAGGTAAAACATCGTTTTCGTGCGCGAAATTGAGAATAGTCTCGACTTGTTTCTTACCATCAACGCGGGAGAGCTTTGCGGATTCGTAAATACCACGCCTGAGTTCTTCAACCCCCTCGTCCGTACGTCCGTCCTGAATCGCCAGCCGTGCTCTTGTCAGGCACGCATCAATACTTAAAGGTTTCTTGAGCAATTTTAGAACCCTTCTCTCAATTTTGGTTATACATCATGCGTCGTCTTTCTCTTTAGCTTCATCTTCATCATCTTCATCGTCGTCACCATCATCTTCATCGACTTCACCGTTGTCGTCGTCACCATTATCATCTTCAACATCAGCAACATGATTGTCCGCGTCAGCATCGGTATCGGTCACATCGGTATCAGTTTCGGTGTCGGTCACTTCGGTACCATTATCGGTGTCTTCAGGTGCGGGTGCACACCCGGTTACCGGACCGATAAGGAGAAGAACCAGAAGTCCCAGGGCGAGGAAAGTAAAGATTCGACTGGGCACAGATAGCATTTTGGGTATCACGTGGAGCCTCCAAACTTTTGTAGTTCGCACAAGGCTGTGCGACCGCTGTATAAGGTAGCTTGAATTATCCGGTAAATCAAGTCTCTGCTTTGATTCCGGCTTCCTCGCGCAGGATATCCGCCTTGTCGGTCTTCTCCCATGGGAGGTCGAGGTCGAGGCGTCCAAAATGGCCATATGCCGCTATCTGCCTGTAAATGGGCCTTCTGAGGTCGAGGGTTTCGATGATGGCTGCGGGACGGAAATCGAAATGCCTGTTGATCAGCTCAAGGATTTTATCGTCCGAGACCAGACCGGTTCCGAATGTGTCAACATAGATGCTCAGCGGCTTGGCCTTACCGATCGCATATGCAAGCTGGATCTCACAATCGGTCGCCAGCCCCGCAGCGACGATATTTTTAGCAGCCCATCGTGCCGCATACGCTGCCGATCGATCTACCTTCGTGCAGTCCTTGCCGCTGAATGCCCCGCCACCGTGGCGAGCATAGCCACCGTACGTATCCACAATAATTTTCCGGCCCGTTACACCGGAGTCACCCACAGGTCCCCCGATTACAAACCGTCCCGATGGATTGGTGAAAATCTCATAATCGTTTGAGAATTTTTCGGGAATAACCGGCTTGATGACCTCGGAGATCAGACCCTCCCTGATCTCTTCGTTGGATACATCGGGAGAATGTTGCGTGCTGAGGAGAATTGAATGAACCCTGGCGGGTTTCCTGTCAATGTATTCCACGCAGACCTGGCTCTTCCCGTCGGGACGTATCCAGGGCAGGGTGCCGTTTTTGAAAACTTCTGCCATCCTTCTCGCAAGCCCATGCGCAAGGGATATTGGAAGAGGCATGAGCTCGGGAGTTTCGTTACAGGCATAGCCGAACATAAGACCCTGGTCCCCGGCCCCGAGAAGTTCATATGGATCGTCCTGGGAACTATCTCGCACCTCAAGGGCAGTGGATACACCGCCATTGATGTCCGGAGACTGTTTGTCGAGTGCAATCAGAACACCGCATGTGTTCCCATCAAAGCCGTACTCAGGATTGTCGTAACCAATGTCTTTGATTGTATTTCGGATAACCTGGCGGTAATCGAACTCAGCCTTGGTTGTAATTTCTCCCATCACAAGAATAAAACCGGTACTCGTCGCGCATTCACATGCCACCCGGCTGAAAGGATCCTGTGTGACGCAAGCATCCAGTATTGCATCCGATACGTTGTCGCATAATTTATCGGGATGGCCGGCAGTGACCGACTCGGATGAAAAATAAAAATTATTTGGACTCACTTATTTGTCCTCCGCTTCTGAAATTACTCAACCCCTGTCCCAGGGGTCAGGCACAATAATACCCGCGCAACGGTATGGCGGGCCCGTGCCTCTTTACTTATCTTTCCGAAGCCTCCAACTGACTTCGGCTGGATTTGGCACCTTACCCATCTATCGATGTCAGGTTGCCGGGCGTTGTAGGGCCATTCCCTAGGCCGCTCTTGATAAGCAAAGTAGTTGCTGATAGAAATATTAAATGATGGTAAACCTTTTGTCAATTTATCCTGATAAATTTCTTAATCTACATTTGAGACTGAATCTTAGTTAGATTCACTTAAAATGATTATTATGGTTACGATATTGTTAATATTCTTCTTTTTGATGCTATAATCCATAGTGAATTTGAGTATACAGGTGGGGAAAGAATTTTAAGTACGAGATCATTCGGTAAAAATAACCGGGATTAATCCTGGAATATAGTCGCATAAATTCGCAAGGAGATATCAAATGGCTAGATCATTATTTCTCAGTGCTTTATTTTTTGTGATGTTGGTTACGTTTGGGTGTTCGGGGAACTCCAGCAGTCCGGTCACTCCCGAAACCGGCGACACCGATCTCGAATTGACCGGTCAGGACTCATTTACTACCGAGAATTCTGATCCGGGACATTCCCTGCTTGGATACGGTGAATTTGTTTTCGACCCGGATACCGGGACACTGGAAATTGTCCCCATGCGGTCATCCGAGTTGCATCTCAACATCGTTAAGATGGTCGAAAAAATATCATTCGGACTGTCCATTATACCCCCGGTAACGTTCACGGATGGCATTCTGGATGTCAATCTTGCCATCCAGCATCCACTGACCGATATGGATCAATTTTCAGTGTTTGATCTGAAATTGGTCATAATATCGGAAGGATCCATGACCGGTTACAGTGATCCTGATATTAAAGTTGCCGACCCGAGTGAAACGCGTCTTGAAAATGCGGATGGCATGACCAGGTACTGGAACGCTGCTGAATTCTCCAATACCGGTTTCTGGGGCTATTATCCCGGCAACCTTGGTGCAACTCTGGAACCCGGGAATACCGCGATAATTAACGGCTATAAACTATACGCGGACGGATTCGACATGGATGCCCCAATCGAGGATCTGGATCCCGCAACCCGCGCGTTAACAGTCGCGGGTAATCTCGTTGCAAGGAACTTCAAGATCTCATTTGGCACCGGTTTCACTTTTAATTATGCGATGGATGCAAGCTGGGACGTGTCGGACCCGAATCCACCGGAAAATCTGCCGGGTGACTTCCCCCCAACGGCAAACCAGCCCGAACCCTGGTGGATCGAAGTCACGGAAATCAATAATACACTCTGGTATGTAGAGCCTGATTATGGTGGAAGTGTAAATTACGATATCACCATTCACGACTGGCAGGGAATCGACGACTATGGGACCGTCACGATCGACTGTCCTGGAATCTTCACAATGACATCAGATGTGCCGGTTTCGTCGACTGAATTCACCGCCACTTATAACCTTGATGTTATCAATCCTGATCTTACCTCCAGTGAATCGATCGAGGTTCTTGTATCGATCGGGGTCTCAGGTGATTACGATTCAGTCCTTACCGGCGTTGATAAACCACTTGCGGCTTATCACATGCATCTGACAGATGTTTACGACAGTGATAACGAAAAACCTGTTGCAATAGCGGAGGCAACATCGGCGACTCATATCATCGAGGGCGAGACCATAAGCTTCGATGCTTCCGCTTCCTACGATCCCGATGGCTCCCTGGTTAACTGGAAATGGGACATGAACGGCGATGGTGAATACAACGATCCATTTTCCGGAAGCCCCAAAACACCGACTGCAACGTTCAATGATCCAGGGATCATTATGGTCGACATTATGGTGTTTGATGATGAGGGTGCATTCGATACACTCGACGAGAAAATTGAGGTTCTGGTTGTTGATGCCGAGAATGTTCCTCCTGTAGCATTAGCTGAAGCTACGACCAGTCCGAACATATTCATTGGGGAAACTGTGACTTTCGACGCTTCCGCTTCGCATGACCCGGACGGCGATATTGTTGACTGGAAATGGGACTTCGACGGCGATTTAGACTACAACGACACATTTGATGGAACTATGCAGGTTCCTACGGTGACCTATAATGAGGCCGGTATTTTCCTGGTCGACCTGATGGTTATCGATAACTCAAGTGGATGGTGCTATCTCGATCAGAAAATTGAAATCGAAGTTATAGAGGTACCGAACATTCCTCCTGTAGCCGATGCGGTTGCCACTACACCGACTGAAATTGATGCCTGCGATTCGGTGACTTTTGATGCGACTGGAAGTTACGACGATGATGGGACCATTGGCCAATATTTGTGGGATTTCAATGGTGACGGATTTTTCGGCGATTCATACGATTCCGGAACCAGTGACAATCCCACCAGGTATTTCGACGAGGTAGGTTCGATTGATGTTCAACTGAAAGTAATCGATAATGATTTTGACGAGGATATCCTTGATATTCCCATAACTATCACAACAACGAATATCGATCCTGTCGCCGATGCGGTTGCTACAACACCGACCACTATTTACTCAGCGGGTTCAGTTACGTTCAGTGCCCTGGGTTCAACAGATGAAGTCTGTGACGATATCGTGAGTTATGAATGGGATTTCGATGGTGACACTATTTTCGGTGATTTGTTTGATTCAGGCACTCCCGATAATCCGACCAAAGTCTACATGTCTATGGGTACATATGAAGTCATGCTTCGTATAACTGATGGTTTTGGCGTTACCGATGATACTGATACTCCGATCACGGTTACAGTAGAGAACGCCCCTCCGACCTCCTGTGCTGAGATAACAAGTACATGGCCATATATGTGGAACACGGATATCCACTTCTCAGGAGCCTGTTCCTATGATGTAGATGGCACTGTGGATCTTTACGAGTGGGATATGGATGCGGACGGAACCTATGAGACTACCGGTGTCGATTTGATCCTGAATATTGCCACAGCCGGTGATTACCAGGTCCAGCTTCGTGTCACTGATGATCTGGGTGTTACGGACCTGCTCGATGCACCATTAACCTGGCATATTTACGATGATACGAACATAGCTCCCATAATTACCCAGGTCAACCATTCCCGAACTACAAGCTATACCGGTGAGGACCCGGTCAGTCTGAGTGTCGAATTTATTGATCCTCCTATCCCACCAGGGGATACTCATACATTCCTCTGGACTTGTGATTACGGCTCATTCGATGATGAAACAAGCCCGACCCCTGTCTGGACCCCGCCAAACCAGATCGTTGAGTGCGATATCACGTGCAGGATTACTGACAGCGAAGGTGGGTGGGATGAGGGAACCTGCCAGCAGTGGGTAACTTCTTATCCGATTTTAAACGAATACAACTCGTATTCTCCTGATGGCGCATTACCCTCAGGGGACCTGGTAGAAGTTTACACAAGCGTAGCCTACGATCCGACCGACTATATCTTCCCGAATTCACCGAATCCAAATGGTAACGTAGTCTTTATCAACATCTGGGCGTCATGGTGTCCTCCATGTAAGGCTGAGTTACCCCATCTCCTGGCCATGTACAATACATGGAAGGACGATGATTTCATCTTCTTTGAGCATTCCATTCAAGATAGTTTCAGTGAAATGATGACATACCTTAACGCTAATCCACAGTGGCAGGCTACCTACTGGACGTATGAATATCCACCGACATACTGGCCACAGATCCGTCAATGGATATCACCGGATACCGGCGAAAACTCAATACCACAGTCATTCATATTTGACCGTGACGGCTATATCCGCTTAAGTAAGCTCGGTTCAATTTCAAGCCCGACTTACTACGATGCCATTCTGGACCAGTTGCTGTAATAATTACGGTCAGAATATTTCTAAATCGAATAAAAAAACCCCTCCGGAATTCCGGGGGTTTCTGTTTGCCTGGATTTTATTAATTGTTTAGTCAACCTCGACTATCGCGTCGATTTCTACTGACGCGTTTAAAGGGAGTTCCGCTGCGCCGATCGCGACCCTGGTATGTTTACCATTTTCGCCAAGGACCTCAACGATAAAATCACTCGCACCGTTTAAAACATCGGGCTGTTTTACGAAACCATTATCCGACTGTACATAACCGTTCAGTCGTACGAACCGTTTGATCCTGTCGAGCGACCCGAGATGTGATTTAAGCTGAGCGAGTATATTTATCGCGCATATTCTGGCGCCTTCCCTTGCTTTTTTCAGAGCACAGACATTCGGGACGCTGCCCACCGCCATCAATCTTCCATCCTTCATCGGCAATTGCCCCGACACAAAACACAGGTTTCCCGTCTGGACAACAGGCACATATGATCCCGCAGACCCAGGCGGGGTAGGGAGAACGATCTCCATTTCTCGAAGTTTGTCCTCAACAGTCATTTCAAGCCTCCATTAATATAGGATTAGAAAAATGGTTGATTTACGATCGCCTGGTTACCGAGTACATTCGGCATAAACTGGGTTATTAATACCCAGGCCGAGAGGGCTGTGAGTGTTGGCACTGTAATATTATCGCTGCCCCAAAGGCTTAAGGCTTCAATTATTGTAGCGATTCCCGCAATAAGGAAACCAGCGGCCAGCAGTGTAAAAATCCTGACGGTGATCCCCATACTTCCTCCAAAAATCGTGAAGATTATTATTGTGAGTATGAATGTGGTTACAAACATGGTGAGACTTCCGGCGTAGCTTCTTGGCTCACCGTGGACAAAATACATGTTATTCTTTCCGAAAGCCCTGCCGACAATACTGGCTCCCGCGTCGCCAAACGCCATTGTAAGGATTCCAAGTACAGCAAGGGCCCAGTAATTAGTCCCGTAAAAAACCAGTATGAGAATAATAAAGCTGATCGGGTACAGGACAGTTCCCACATTGCCCCTGTCTTCCCCCTGGATCTGCGACAGCAGTCCGTATTTATAATCGACCAGGTTGATGATGGTAAAAAGAATGGGTGGGATTAACGCTATCTCCACGTGCTTAAACGCCCAGGGTATTACAATTATAACCAGGCCCATGAAGACATGTACAAATTTCCTGGTCCCGTCTTTCGAGATCCCAAGCTTTTCCAGGTATTTTGAACCAAGTAAAAGGAGAAACGGGTAGATTAAAAACAATATCGCAAAAATAATATCCCGGGTATAAACATTCATAAATAGTTTCCTCCGGTTATTTCACGTGGAGATTCTAATCGCATTGGGCATTATTGTAAAGGGATAATATAACACTCATATTCTTCTTAGTACTCGTTCAAAAGGTTTAATATGTCCTGTCGACTATCAACCGGCTCTTGACCGTTCGTATCCGGCCGGTAGAAAAACCAGTACCGTCGCATGAATAACGGGATGAAGGTATCCTGGATCTGGCTTACCGACTCATCAATCTCATAATTTTCGAGAATTGCGTTTTCCATTCCCGGTGTAAATCTGTCCCATCCGGCATGACCACCGGCCCCTGGTTGATCGTCGTTATACGGGTCGTTCACATCGAACCTCAGCATAATGATATCGAATTCCTTATTTACTATTGCATTCACGAATGGCGTCTCATCCCAAAAACCCTCCCGGGCCATCTCGCTCATAATGAATGGATTAAACAGCACCTCATGCCCCGCAAGTATGCAGAAACCCTCATCCTCTGAAAGTATCGGGCCGTTTACCGAAGACAGCGTTTCCACGATTCGCTGCCCGGTCAAATCATCCTCAAGCTGCGGTGTGAACGAATAACCGCGGTTTCCCTCCAGCAATCCCGACTGGAAAATCCCCGCGGGAACCAGTAACAGCACTGCGAGTATCCATCTAGGTTTTACTTTCAAATTGCCAATAGCGTTCATCATTTCGAATGCAAATATCCCCGCAAGACATGAAGAGGCGATTATCAGGTTAATAAAGTAATTCAGGTCTGACCCGACTTTCCCCGAGAGCAGTGCGGTTGCCAGGCTTCCAATGAAATAAAACCCCAGTATTCTTTTTTTTCGGTCCTTGAAAACCCCCGGAAGGGTAAAGATCGCCAGTAACAGGATTATCGAATGCGCCGGTAGAATCCATTTGGCTGCGGTTAGAATACGCTCCGGGTAAAACTGGGTCCTGGTATATACGACCGTATGCCTCCAGAACTCACCGCCGGTTAAAAATTGCAGCAGCATTAGAATGGCTGCGACACCGATAATCCACCCGACTACTATAACCACCCCGGTCGTGGTGCTTGTTCCATTGGTTCCCTGGCCCTGTTTTCGTGTGAGGAGCAATGACGCTGCAATCGCAAATGCGGCTTCTACGGATGATTGCCTCGTGAATATCGCCGCAATAAGAAACGGGAGCGACCAGAATATCCCGGCACCGCGTGCGGAGATCGCAATCCATAATGCTATTATGCCAAGTGCCGACGCGAGAATATCCACCCTTAAAAGTGCTCCCCAGAAATAAATAACCGGACTTGCCAGAACCATCAGGCCCGCAATCCATCCGGCCGTCCTGTTTTTCGTCACACCGTACACACATCCCGCCGCAGCTACTGCGAGCATGAATGTGGAGATCACCGAAATGAAACGTCCTGCGAAAAACGATGCATTGTCCGGATCGGTAAAGATAGAAAGAATTGCCGGGTAAACGGGTGGATAGTTGGTTACGATGTAAGGTGCCGGACCGATAGCCTGGTAGAGCTGTCTCCCGCTGGCAAGAAGAATTGCCTGGTTAAGGCAGAATCCTTCGCCATCATCGAGGGGGTATGGAAAAGTGAGATAGTGATAACAATGCTCGGCCAGGCTCAGTACCGAGGCGATTCCCACGGCCAGGATAAGAGGAATCAGGAATTGATATACCGGATTTTTATTATTTTTTAAAGCCTTGTAGCCCTCAAGTAGGACCCGGATTCCGCCGACAATTACCAGGAGAACTGAAATCCAGGCTAGTATGGGAGGAATGGCGTTTATTCCCCCACTTAAAATCCAAAGGCCGATCCCTGCAAGGATTGCTGCAATAATGCTGGTTAAACCGGCTTTACTGTATTTAGATGATTCGAAGTTTGTTTGATTTTGTTCCATTGAATACTACGCAAATGGTCTGGATTATGGTAAATTGTTTTAGAAGGTCTCCTGATTATAATGTAGGGAGATCGAATTTGAATTCTATTGTCCGCCGGATCCTCTGGAAACGTTTGACATTGCTTCTCCGGTGGGCTACGATATTATTTCCTGTACGCAGAAGACAGGTGTTGAGTATTGCGTGTCTTAGTTAAGATTATATACGAGGAAATGCTTGAAATAAATGGTTCCTAAGGATCAAAAGAGGGAAAAAATAGGCCAGATCCTCATTAGTACCGGCTCGATTACCAGTGAGGAACTGGATAGGGGTCTTGATTTTCAAAAATCCAATCCTGAAGATAAAATCGGTATTATTCTTGTCCGCCAGGGTTTTTGTACAAAGGACGATGTCGCGCTGGCTTACGAAAAGCAGACCGGCATCAAGTTTAAAAGCCTTGTCGATTACGAATACACAAAAGACCTCGAAGCAGTGGTTCCTCCTGACACCATGAATAAGTTCATGGTTCTGCCAATCCGGGTTGTCGACGACAGCCTGGAAGTCGCGATGGTGGATCCCCTCGACTTCGTTCTCCGCGAGAATCTACGGATGATTACCGGGATGAAAATCATCCCGTACATTTCCCACGAGGACCAGATCCGGGAAATTATCTTCCAGAAGGTCGGTAAGAAATTCGCTACGGATGAATACATCACCGCAGCGATGGACCAGTACAGCGATGAAGATGATACTATAAACATCTCCAAGAGCCTGCAGAGCGAGGGCATGGACGCGGTGAATGCCGGTCCTGTCGTACGGCTCGTTACCACGATAATTACCGAAGCTGTCGAATCGGGCGCTTCGGATATTCATGTCGAACCGACCGAGGTCGAGGTCGTTGTCAGGTATCGTATCGACGGTATTCTCCATAAAATAATGACGATACCCGCCAAGATCAAAAACCCGACTGTTTCCCGTCTGAAGATTCTCGCCAATTTAGATATCGCTGAGCGCAGGAAACCGCAGGACGGCCGTATGAGTTCCAAGATCGCGGGTAAGGACCTTGACTTCCGTGTCAGTTGTCTCCCGACAGTCTACGGTGAGAAACTCGTACTCCGAATTCTCGATAAAGGAAACGCGCTGGTCGGCCTGGAAAAACTCGGCCTTGAGGAGCATGACGATAAATTTGTCCGCGAAATGTCAACGAGTCCATGGGGCATCATGATAGTCAGTGGACCTACCGGATCCGGTAAATCCACGACACTTTACTCCATACTTAGCATGCTCAATAACACCAAAGTCAACATCGTGACTATTGAAGATCCCGTTGAGTACACTCTTGAGGGTATCAACCAGGTAGAGGTTAACTACAAGGCTGGACTTGATTTCTCCGCAGCACTGCGAAGTTTCCTTCGCCAGGACCCGGATATCATCCTCGTTGGTGAGGTTCGTGACAAGGAAACCCTTCATGCGGCTGTTGAAGCATCCCTGACAGGCCATCTTGTTTTCACCACCCTCCACACCAACGATGCGCCCTCAAGTGTCGTTCGTATGGTCCAGATGGGCGCTCCGAACTACCTTGTTGCCGCTTCCGCGATCGGCGTTCTCTCCCAGCGGCTACTCCGAACCGTATGTTCGGTATGCAAGGAGCCTCTCCCGATTACTGAGGAATTCAGGACCACATTCAGGCGTTACTTCGGTTCCGACAACCGTTATATCAGGGTGGATGAGGCCCTCACAAAGGCCAGGCTGTTTAAGGGACGCGGCTGTACAATCTGTCGTGGAACCGGTTACAAGGGGCGTTCAGGGATCTTTGAAGCGATGCGGGTAAGTCCCAAAATCCGCGAACTTATTTTGCGTGACGCGTCTACCGACGATATCCGTAAACAAGCCGTTTCAGAAGGAATGGTGACTCTGGAGCAGTCGGCATTGCTTAAAGTCCTGAGAGGGATAACTACCATTGATGAAGCTATGCGTATCACGACCCTGCGCAGGGAAGAGATCGGTGAGGTTGTCGAGGCCGCACACCTTCTCGACGAGGTTCCTGACAGCAGTGAGATGGGTGTCAGCCCGGGTGACGGTCATCTCGACGAAATGCCCGAGGAAAACCTCCTCGACGAAGCCAGCCCGGAACTCCTCGACGATGAGCTGTAATAGAAATCTGAAATCCATTCCCCGTTAAAAATTTCACTTGCTACTATCCCTCCCAGGGAGTAACATTAGCGTATCCATCCACCCCCCAGGGAGGGTTTTTGATATGCGTGTCGGTATCATCGGTCTCGGACAGAGTGGTAAATCCAGCATCTTCTATTCCATGACAGGGCAGCCGCTCGAACCCCCGAGCGGAAAACCACGAAGGAGACTCGGCAGAGCTACAATCCCGGAACCAAGGGTAGATCTTGTAGCGAAACTGGACAATTCCAAGAAAACCTCGTACCCCGAAATTGTATTTATCGATCCCGAGGGATTCCCGGCGGATGTTGCTAAAAGCCTTAGTGCAGAGATGCTGGGGATGGTACGGAACGCCGATTTCCTCGCGCTGGTGATCCGGGCATTCCCGGCTCCGGCGGTTATGCATCCTTCCGGAAGCGTCGACGGCGCGCGTGACATCGAGATATGTTTCGGGGACCTGATAATCCAGGACCTTGCGGTTCTCGAGATCCGACATAAAAAAGTGTTGAAAGAATACGAAAGGGGTAAAAGGGACCTTAAGAGAGAGCTTAAAGCTATCGAGAAGTCCATGGCTCTGCTGGAGGAAGGGAAATTCTTAAGGCAGGGAGATCTTGCCGACATCGATAAGAAGCAACTGGAGTCATTCGAACTGCTGACAATGAAGGATGGCATTATTGTCTGGAATGTGGACGAGAAAGCCGAATTCGGTAGTGGTGGTCGTGGTATTCCGGAAGACATAAAGGGTATATGCGATGAGTACGGATGGGGTGCGGGTGCCGCGAGCCTCGCGATTGAAACGGAAATCATGGAGATGGATCCAGGTGACAGGAAGGAATTTCTCGATGATCTGGGGATAGAGAAAACCATCCAGGACCGATTCCTCACCGCGGTTTATAAACGTCTGGGTTTAATCACATTTTTCACCGGAGGACCGAAAGAAGCTGCCGCGCGTCCGATCCCTACCGGAACTACGGCTTTTAATGCTGCTGGGAAGGTGCATAACGATATCCAGCGTGGATTCATCAGGGCGGAGGTTATGAGTTTTATGGACCTGGAGGAGTTAGGAAGCGTCGATGCGGTGAGAAAAGCCGGGAAATATCGTCTGGAAAAGAAGGAATATATCGTCCAGGACGGGGACATCATCCATTTCAGGTTTAATGTTTAGTTAATATTTATTATCCCATCCCGACAAACATCTCGTGAATCCTGACATCTTCTGTCAACTCCGGATGAAACGTCAGTCCTAATATATTCCCCTGACGGATCATGACCGGATCGCCGTCAAGGCTGGCCAGCACTTCAACACCCTCTCCGGTCCTGATTATCCTTGGTGCCCGGATAAAAACCCCATTGAATTTTTTATCATTTAAAATTGACACTTCAAAATTTGCTGTGAAACTGTCAACCTGCCTTCCGTATGCATTACGCTCTACACTGATGTCCAGAATCCCCAGCGACTCCTGGCGCGGATATCGAACATCTTTTGCCAGCAGGATCAATCCGGCACATGTGACCAGTACAGGCTTCCCGTAGAGTACATGTTTTCTTAACAAATCAGTCAGGTTGTGGAATTCCAGCAGTTTGAGGAACGTTGTCGACTCGCCGCCGGGAATTACTAGGTGAGTAATTTTTTCGAGTTCGTTTCCGGTTCGGACTTCGATGGTTTCTGCATCCAGCTTGTGCAATATGTTGCGATGCGCGGTGTAATCACCCTGGAATGCAAGTAAGCCGACAAGAATACCGGTATTTTCAGCGGAATTATCCATATTTTCACTCACTGCCGGGGATATTTAAAAACGGTTAACCTTGACAGGGGCGAGGTGTAATTATATATTGTGAGTAGTGGGAATAAAAGAAATTCTTGAGGAAGGGGAATAAATGGAAGTATCCGGAATCGATGCAGTTACATCCGGAGTGGCACGTTCTTTGCTTATAGTAAGACAGCTTAAAGACCTGATGGAACTTCAGGGAGAGTTGGTAGTCGATCTAATAAACAGCTCGAGAGTACCGGGGCCTGTTGATTTGTCCAATGGCAACGGTATGGGCGGCAGGTTAGATATTCATGCGTAAAAAACGGCTTGTGCGGATGGGAACCAACCCCATAGCCGGTAATTTGAGATCGAAGCCAGTCTTTGATTAAAGCTGGCATTTTTGTTTCTATAAACGGCGCTTGCCGAATTAAAGGAGTTCGGTTATGGAAATCGCAATTCGTGGAAAAAACATTGAACTGACCGAAGCGTTGAAGGATTACATCGATGATAAGGTTGGAAGGCTGGAGAGGTATTTTGACAGCATTAACGGGGTGGATGTCACGCTCACGGTTGAAAAAAATCGCTCCATCGAAAATATGCAGCGTGCCGAGGTCACGATGCATGTGAACGGTACCGTGATCCGTGCTGAAGAAGCCACGGTAAGTATGTACTCATCCATTGATATCGTAGTTGAGAAACTGGAAAGGCAGCTTAAGAAGTACAAATCCAAGATTTACAACTCCATGAGGAATCGGGGCAGGGCAGGTAAAATCAAGGGTATGCCGGTCATACCGGAATCCGCTAAGGGCGGCGGGAACGGTGAGCCCGATGAACCTTATATCGCCCGGACCAAGGAAATTACCCTTCGCCCAATGACACCGTCGGAAGCAACCCTCCAGATGGAGCTTCTCGGTCATGATTTTCACCTGTTCCTTAATCCGGATTCAGGTAATGTTAATCTTGTATACAAAAGGAAAGACGGTAATTATGGTCTTTTGGAGCCGGAATTTATTGCTTGATTTCATTTATTATATAGTGTAGAAAAAGTGAGGTTACCTTAAAACTCCAATTTTATTTCATAAGCCCACAATGTAGTTAATTATTTATATAATGGAAAGGCGGGGTTCCACCCATTTTTTGCCTTCGCTTGTGAACATGTGAAAATGTTCCTGAAAGGTGAGACAGCACCTTTTTAAGGTCCGGAAATCTGTTAATCACAAGTATCAGTCCCCTACAAATACTGATAAACAGTGTAGAGAGCATTGAAAACAGTCACCCTGAGGGGTAAGATATCCGTTTCACGGTCGAAATACTTTTTGACGGGTATCTGTGAGTTTCCGCATGCATTTTTGTGGATACCATGGTTAATGCATGCATGGTTTATGGATCAGTAGGCAAAAATTAATGTTAAACTGGTTTTACAACAGATTCAGTTACGATATTGGTGTCGATCTCGGTACTGCCAATACACTCGTATTTCTCAAAGGTGTAGGTGTAATTATTCGTGAGCCGTCGGTTGTAGCTATCAACAAGGACAGCGAGAGGATTGTAGCGGTTGGTGATGAAGCCAAGAAGATGATCGGTCGTACTCCTGCCAACATTATTGCCATTCGTCCGTTGAAGGATGGTGTTATCGCGGATTTCGAAACAACCCAGCGCATGCTCGAGTATTTCATCCGCAAAGCGAGGATTCCCGGACGGTTCATTCCACCAAGGCTGGTAATTGGTATCCCATCCGGTATCACTGAGGTTGAGAGTAGAGCAGTATATGAAGCATGCAAAAATGCAGGGGCGCGTGAGGTTTATCATATGGAGGAACCAATGGCTGCCGCGATAGGCGCGGGACTTCCGGTAGATGAAGCTTTCGGGAGCATTATTGTGGATATCGGCGGTGGTACAACCGAGGTAGCTGTCATTTCACTCGGCGGGATCGTCAACTCGGTTTCCATAAGAATCGCCGGTGACGAATTCGATGAATCGATCGTTAACTTTGCGAAGTTAAAATACAACTTGTTGATTGGAGAGCGAACCTCTGAACGAATTAAAATCGAGATCGGCAGCGCTTTCCCACTCAAGGAAGAATTAAGTACTCTAATGCAGGGACGAGACCTGGTTACCGGGCTTCCCAAAACAGTCAGGGTGACATCGCCCGAGGTCCGGGAAGCACTTGCCGGGCGTGTTAATTCTATTGTTAAAGCGGTTAAGGATGCACTGGAGAAAACCAGCCCTGAGTTATCGGCGGATGTTTTTGAAAGGGGGATTATGCTTACCGGTGGCGGAGCGCTTTTGAAAAACCTTGACAAGCGCATTGCCCAGGCTACCGGAATCCCGACTTTCCTGGCGGAACATCCCCTGGATAGTGTTGTTAAAGGAACTGAACGGGTACTTGAAGATATTGAGCGTTTAAAACATGTTCTCATGACTCCTATCAGGCGGAGATAAAACAAGTGAGCGTCCCGCGTCTGCTCGGAATTATCGCGTTGTCCCTTTTCATCGTTTTCGTAGCGACGTTTTTTACCGTGCTCGTACGGCTTTCACGGGTTGGGGTTACGACCGAGCGATACGCTGAGATACATACACCTGATTTTTCTGAAACGGAACCCGCACAAACAAGGTTCGACCTCCTTGGCCAGGACCCGGTATCCGGGCGGTTGATTTTCAATGTAAATGCTACCATCCACATCGATAAACCACCGTTTAACATCCTGAACCCCGGTGACGAAGTTATCCTCCGAATCGAGAACCAGATTCCTGACAACCCGGGCCTTAATGATCTTTCCGCGGTGTACAGAAACCCGACAGGTGATTTTCTTGTTGAATTTGATTTCGGTGAATTATATATGCTGGTTCCCGACCGGAGGGATTTTTATCCCTTTGATGGTTACTCCATAAGATTTAATTACGCTTACTTTATTCCCGGTGACTGGGATGACCCAACCGGCACCTGGTACGTGCCGGGTGAACTCATCCTCCGAAGCCTTACGAACCTTATTTTCCTGACGCCCGAATACGGAAGTACTGCGATCGGCGCTGACGGTTATAAAGTCCTTGTTGCCCGGTTAAGGATAATTCAAATCCTGGCATCCATGCTGATACTGATTGAAGTTCTTTTTCTGGTTTACCTTCTCACCATCGTCAACATGCATGAACTCCTGGCAAAAGGACTTGGGTACGTGGTCGCGATTTTCATTATCAGGACAATTATGGTATCAAGTGCACCACAGTCCCCGACTTTATTGGATTACGTGACACTTTTCCTGATCTGCGTCGTTTTCTTTATAATGCTTTTCAAGTCTCTTGGGGGTGCTGAAGAACGCTCGATTATTACCATACCCGAGGCCTGGACGGACACAATTTTCGGTGGCGGTAAAAAACCGAATGACGTAAGTGAACCGGTTAAAAATGATGACTGATGATTGATTGACTCCTGACTTTAAATGGCTAAATATAATTTTTAAAGGGATGGGTTCAACACATTTCCTGAAAAGCGCCGACCTGATGTTTCCCCGACGAAGAATAAATCCCATTGCCATCACGATCGGAATTATCGGTGTCCTGATCGCAGTAGTCATGCTCATTGGTTTACTCGACTTCCCTGGCTGGGTTTTTCGCGGCGCTGGAAGCCTTTTCCCGGCCGGTAAGCCCGCCGCATATACAGCAGATGAAGTCGAGGAGCTGAGGACAAGGCTTGGCGACCTTGAGGGTGAAAACGCATATCTTCGTGAGCTGATTGCCGGCCTTCAGGATGAAGCCGAAATCGAAACCATCCAATTTGAGCTGGGATATGATGTGCTGCCGGCTAAAATTATTTACCGCGACCATTCCCGCATGTTTCAAACCGCGATCATCGACCGCGGAAGTGCCGATGGGGTCGAAATCGGTATGCCGGTTACCGATTCCCAGGGGATTATCGGAAGGATTGTCTCCACAAGTGCTGCTGTTTCCAGGATAGTTCTCGTCTCCAGTCCGGATTGTTCCTTTGGCGTAATTGACCAGCGCTCAAGGGAGATCGGTGTCATAAGAGGCAGTGACAGCGTTCAGTGGGAGCCTGGAAGGATACGGCAATCAGGACAGAAACCTTATCTCCTTGTGCTCGAGTACTTCAGCCCGTCAGCGGATATCGGCATTCATGATACACTCGTTACCAGCGGCCTTTCCGGTATCACCCCTCCAGGGATAAGGGTAGGTGAAGTTGTAGAGATTATCAGCCATGCCGAGCAGGGATGGTTCGAAATCAGTGTCATGCCTTTCGCCGATCTCGAACACCTTGAGACCGTTGGCATCGTACTTTACGAGGAAGAATTACGTAGTCAGGTGGAAGGACTTCTCGAGGAAACAGGTACCGGACTTAACCAGCCTTAACGCCCTGCCTGAAATCCCCGAAAATGGTTTGGCATGGTAAAATATCAATCCCGACCGACAACGGCGGGTTTTGTTATGTGGATTAATTCTTTATTCAAAATTCTGCTGTCACTTTTTACTGAATTCAGGCCGCACCTGGCCCATCTTCTCCTGATGCCTATCTCACCATTGCTTATGTGGGGTCCGGTAACTCATCTGTACCTGAATAAACGGGCGCTTGATAAAATCAGCCCGGATGAAATTGAGGATGAAAATACTAGGGAAATCCTCCTGGATGAAAACCTCCGGAAAATTTTCATTAATGGGGGAAACTCGGTCGATCTCATTAAGGCGAATGATCTTCGCAACAGGGAACGATGGTTTGAGTACGCCCATAATACGATTCCAAATTATTTCACCGGCGATCCTGTCATGGGCCGCTACCTCCTTGAGGAGATCGAAAAATCAGGAAACGATCCATTGAAGAGAGCCTGGGCCTTTGGCTGGCTTGCACACCAGGTTTCCGATGGTTTCGCCCATAAAATTCCGCATGCGGGATGTGAGGGATGGGTGAATTCCAGGCGGGTTCTGGCCGGATATTACCGTCCTGAAACCGAGGATGAATCTGTCAGTATCGCGGCTGCACGCATTCAACTTTACGTTGCCGATCACTGGCTTGCCGAAATGCTTACCGACAGTCTTTGCTATTCGCGCGAGAGAGATTTCATTGATTCCTTTAAAATAGATCTTTCCATTCCGACAAAGGACGAGGTTTTTACGGCGAGTAAAAGAATCCTGCTTGGGTTTGAAAAACAGCTCGGTCCGGGTTTCGTATATTTTGAGCCGCTGTCGGATGATAAATTAAGGGAAATTGTCAATTACTATCACCTGATAATTCTTAGTTCGCTGGATGTATACCGTGCAATTTTAAAGGCATATCCGGGTCTCGATTTCGAGGAATACATCGCCCGAAGCCCGAGGATGTCGAGGTTGGATGAGTTGCTGGACAATTCAATTAACGCGATTGTTAAAATGCTTAAGAATCCGGGCGACCCCTGGAATCCCCACGAATGGCTCCATGATGGTGGCAATGATTTCAAATTCTCAGTTTATGAATATGAAAGGATCTGGCGTCCCGGACGTTTTACGTTCGGCAGGAAAACCGGCCTGCTTGGCTGGATTTACTACAATAAATCAACCGACAGGTTGATCGATTGGGTACGGGACCTGGCAGCAACCTATGATTTCTGGCCGCTCATGAAATTTGGGATCAGCGTGCTTTATGGGAGGGGTAAAAGCCAGTGGTCGATTGCCGGTACTTTCATCAGGAAACTCATAAACGAGAAACCATCGAACGTTCAGAACACAATGGCAAGCGTCGCGAAACACTGCCGTCTTGAGAAATACGAGGAGATAATTCCGGATTGAAATTTTAAAGATATCAATCGAAGTTTTTCATCCCCGGGCAGATTCTTCCGTCCTCCCACCGATTACCAGGCTGCTTTCGGAATCCACACGGTGTTCCGGCGTATATACTTCAGCAGTACCGCGCACACGTATGCCCTCGCCCTTTTCAGGTGCGGCAATTATCAGCACTTCACCCTTGTCGAGGCGTTCGGGAACCGGTGTGGGTGACTCTTCCCCGGTCGTGAATAATACTCCAACACCATCTTCAAGGGCTTTAATTAATATTACTGTATTTGTTCGTCCGGACATATTTTCACCATCCCCTGCTATTATCATCAGAAAAAATAGTGGAGTCAACAGTCATATCGGGAGGACACTAATAAAAGGTAGACTGGTTACTAACCGGATACCTTTGAGATACATCATCCTGTATAATTATAGTAATAAAATTTATTGACCGGTACGGAATCATGCTTGTGCAGTTCGAACAGTCCGGGGGGATGCTTGCTCTCACGTTCTTTGAGTTCGTGATGGTGTGTGTTGGGCTTTTCTATGTAATCCTCGAATCCAGTCGCCAGAAGCAGGCCGATTACGGAACGCTCACATGGGGACTCACCGCCTATTTCGGGGCACTTATTGTCGAGATTCTCCAGAACCCAAGCTTAGGGTCCGTGCCAATCCTGTATGCGCCATTCTGGGGAGTTCTGAGTAATGCACTTGCTGCAGGTGGTCTGCTATTACTCGTTCATGGGCTGGTTACGCGGAGGCTTTCGGACCGCACGCATTTTCAGATCGTCATTAAATGGGTAGCCGTCACGATCTCGGCCAGTTTTATTATTGTTGGGATCCTTTCGGCTCTCCTGACCGAATTCGCCCAGGGGGGATTCCTGGAGGGTTATTTTTCCGCGGGACGTCAGCACCGGGTTTTCGCGTGGGAAATTGTATTCGCGGTACAGGTGACTTTCCTCCTTGTCTACGCATCCGTCACCCTTGCTACCCAGGCTACCGGTAAATACCTTTATGCGCAGGGTTTCATAATGTTTATGGCGTTCGGACGCCTGGCGTACATGGCATCTCTCATTACAGATATTACACCTGGGCTGGAAACGGCACTTCCAATAACCATTGTAAGCCTGGTCGATCCTATTGGCTTTCTCCTTCTTGTAATGGCCATCAATCAGATTATCGCTGAGGATCTCCAGCAGGTTAATCTGCAATTAATGAGAAGAACCGAACTCCTTGAAGACGCTACCAGGTCGTTATCGAAATTAAATCAGCTTTCAATTAATCTCCTTAAGACAACCCATATTCCTGATATCACCGAGGCCATCCTCGCCGGGCTTGCGGACGAATTCGGGCTTCCCCATGCATTCTTACTGTTCCTCGATCGTGAAACGAAAGTCCTTAAAGGTATTCGTCTCGATTCAAATGGCATTGCGTATCATTTCATGGACATCGATATGCGCCAGGATCATTTTCTCAAGGATGCCATGCTTAAAGCAAAAAGCCTTTTCTTTGGCGATGGCTCCAGGAATCCGGATCTTGATTTCATCAGGAACTACAACCTCTCGAAAAACCTTGTCACCGTCCCGCTTCTGACGAAAAAGGAAAAAGCATGTTACGAAATATATGACTGCGACAAGGTCAGTTGCCCGGTACAGGCGTTCGGATGGAACACGTGCTGGCTCTGTAAGGAAGAATGCCCGTTCTATTCAAAAGAACAGGTCGAGGATTTTACTGAATGCGTGAGTTGTAAGGCATTTAATCTTGTGGGTCTCCTCGTCATCGACAACAGGAATTTAAAGAAACATCGTGTGAATGAGAAAAACCTTGCGTTCATTGAAACGTTCGCCAACCTGGCGGGTATGACGCTGCACAACGCTATGCTGCTTGATGATCTGTCCCACGAGGTCACGTTCAGGGAAAGAACTTTCAAGAGTCTTCCCAGTGGCGTTATGGTTATTGATGAACGCGGCCTTATTCAGTCCTTAAACCCGTCTCTCCTTGTAATCCTGGAAATAGAGAATAAGGATGTCACAGGGATCCCCTTCGAGGCTGTGCGGCTTGTTAATGATGAGGAACGCTTTCATGAAATTGTTAATTCTGTACTTTCAGAAGGATCGAACTACGAAGGTATTGGCGAATCCTGGGCACTCACACTCGCGTCGAGATCGTTGAAGCTGAATATCAAGGTAAATCCTCTGCCCGGAACAATGAATCGTCATGGAGCGGTTATTCTGTTCGAGGATATCACGGAAGTTACGGAACTCCAGAACCAGCTTTTCCAAACTGAAAAACTAGCTACCCTCGGTCAGGTGGCGGCAGGTATCGCACATGAGGTAAATAACCCACTCGCCGGCGTTTCAGGATTCCTCCAGGTTATGGCAAGCCGCCTCCCGGAAGACAGTCCTGAACGCTCCGCTATGCAGGCTGCCCTTTCAAACATCAACCGCGCGTCAGGGACAATTAAAGACCTTCTTAAGTTCGCACGGCTCGGTCCCGCGCAGAAACGGCCGATCAGGTTGAATGAGGTTCTCGGTGAAAGCCTTGTGTTCGTCAAATTCCAGAGGGAGCACGAGAATATTGAGATTGTGGATAACATCCGTGATGACCTTCCCGAGGTTATTATCGATCCGGACCAGCTCCGCCAGGTATTCACAAACCTTGTCCTGAACGCGCTGCAGGCGATGGGTGACGAAGGCACACTGACCGTCAGCACAATTTCAGCCAATGGGGTAGTGCGCACGTTTATCGAGGATACCGGCGATGGAATTCCAGAGGAAAATTTCGAGCTTATTTTCGAGCCCTGGTTTACTACCAAGCAGGCAAAGGGTACCGGACTCGGCCTGATTAACTGCGAGAAAATTATTAAGGATCATGGCGGTACACTCGCATTTTCATCTGTTTACGGCCAGGGCACAATATTTATTGTCGATTTACCAATTGAGGAAGATGAAGAGGAATAAGACGCTTTGAATTCATGGAAAGGCGTCCCTGAATCTAAGATTGGAATAAGAAATACCCTCGGGGAAAATAGTTAATCAGGAAACGATTCAAAAATATGGTATAATAACCGTGAAATCAATCGGACGGAAAATTAGCCGTTTGATTCTAATATTGGTAAAACAACCTGGGAGGATGCTGATGAAAGCCACACATTTATGGGTTGTTCTTGTTGCATTGTTGTTGTTAATCGGATGCGGTAAATCTCATGACCCGATCTCAAGCGGGGTCGATGGAGATGCTATGTCCGCGACAACGCCGCAATCGTCTCATTCCGGCACTGGAAATCGAGTCGTCTGGGGACTTTGGAAAATCAGCATTTCCGCCGATCGAAGTACTATCGAAGTTGTTCCGGACCGCATAGGCGCAATGCATTTTAACATAGTTCAACTGCTGGAATACCACCCGTGCTCTAACTGCCTGAAATTCAGCAACGTAAAACTGTTTCCCAATGGCGAATTGAGTGTCGATCTCACAGTGATCCATCCGTTTCCCGGGCTTCTCCAGTATACAGGATTCGATTTGCGGGGTGTGATCATTTCCGGGGCAGGTTATACTTTCCCTGTGAGCGGGAGAAGCATCGCGCAGGGCGACGATATCCTCACGGTGCTGAACTCCGACGGTTACACGCACTTGTTCAACCCGACCGATTTCCCACCGACCATCCCGCCGATTCTCGGGTACATACCCGGCCACATGGCGCCCGGCGGCGATCTGTCCGCGACATTGAATCCCTTCTTCGCGTACGAGCAGGATCAGCCCCGACGCATGTTCCTGCCCGGCACTGTGAGCACACGGACGATTCGGGTTCACATACCCGACGGCCCGCTCGAGTTCGGTTACGCCGTCGATGTCTCATGGTTCCCGGCGGATGGGGAAGTGACCGATCCTGAGAAAGACTTCCCACCGGAAGCGAACGCATTCGAGGCGTACAGGATCAGTGTCGTGGTCGGCGAGGAACCGTGCCCGGTCGCGCGAGATGAGGAAGTC
>CBDURU010000036.1:0-28277 GCA_965369865.1 uncultured bacterium
AAATAAAAAAATCAAAGACTGCTGATGGGATTGCATCGCTTCCACGTGAACGTGACAAGATTGTTATCAAGGGCGCCCGTCAGCATAACCTGAAAAATATCGATGTTGAAATCCCGCGAAACCGGCTGGTGGTAATATCCGGGCTTTCAGGATCGGGGAAATCATCGCTCGCATTCGACACAATCTATGCTGAAGGCCAGCGCCGTTATGTGGAAAGCCTGTCGTCCTATGCAAGACAATTCCTCGGACAGATGGATAAGCCCGATGTGGATTACATCGACGGACTCTCACCCGCGATTTCAATAGATCAAAAAGCCAGGAGCCACAACCCGCGATCGACAGTCGGAACCGTGACTGAAATCTACGATTACCTGCGCCTTCTATTTGCCCGGGTTGGTGAACCTCACTGTCCGAAATGCGGAGCTAATGTCCAAAGCCAGTCACCACAGGAAATCGTTGATAAAATATTTCGAAAACCCGAGGGAACAAAGCTTTATATACTCGCTCCGATCATTCGCAGGAAAAAGGGATTGTACACAAAACTGTTCAGTGAGCTTTCGGAGGAAGGATTCAGCCGGGTACGAGTCGATGGGGAAATTTATCTTCTCACCGATGACATTGAACTCGACAGGTACGGCATACATTCTATCGATATTGTTGTAGACCGTATCGAGGTAAAAGAATCAATCCAGCAGAGACTTACCGAATCCGTGGAACTGTCCCTTGAACGTGCCGAAGGAATGGTCGTCATATTTGAACCTGACACTGGAACCGAGGAGCTGTTCTCCACCAGGTTCGCATGCGATACCTGCGGAATATCTCTTCCTGAAATCACCCCGAAGCTTTTCAGTTTTAATTCACCTTACGGTGCGTGTGAAAAATGCGGGGGACTTGGCGCGCTGAAAGAGATCGATCCCGACCTGGTTGTAAATAAGGAAAAATCGCTGGTCGATGAAGCAATACTGCCGTGGCGTGGATCGAGTTCGGGATATCTCACCAGCATGATCCATGCGGCCGCGCATCAGCTTGAGATCGACCCGTACGTTCCCCTTAAAGACCTCGATCCGGAAGCGGTCGATGCTTTGATCAATGGCGGTAAAAAATCAGTGAAAGTGAAATTCACTTTCCACGACTCCCAGGGTCGAAGACGCAAGGGCCGTTTTACATTCAAGGGAATTCTTGCTTATTTACAAAAAAGATATCGTGAGACAACATCGGATTACATCAGAAATGTACTTGAAATGTACATGAGCGATAGTCCATGCCCGTCGTGCCAGGGACGCAGGCTCAAGGATGTCGCGCTCGCCGTAACCCTGGCTGATAAAAATATCATCGACGTAACCGGCATCTCTGTCGGAGACGCTCTTGAGTTCTTTGAAACTATCAGGCTGACAAGTTACCAAAAGCAGGTTGGGGACCGGATCCTGAAGGAAATTATTTCAAGGCTGAGGTTTCTCAACAATGTCGGGCTCGATTACATCACCCTGTCACGGACCGCTCGTACGCTGTCAGGCGGGGAAAGCCAGAGAATCAGGCTCGCAACCCAGATCGGGAGCAACCTTGCCGGTGTGCTTTACATCCTGGATGAACCATCGATAGGTCTTCACCAGCGCGACAACGCACGCCTCATCGAAACCCTCAGAGGCCTTCGAAATCTTGGAAATACCGTTATTGTGGTCGAGCATGATGAAAACACGATCCGGGCGGCGGATCATATAATCGATCTGGGTCCCGGCGCTGGTGTTCTTGGCGGACATGTTGTCGCGCAGGGAACCACTACCGACCTGGAAGAATCTAAGGACAGCCCGACCGGTAAATTCCTGAAGTTAAAATCTACAACAGCTAAAATAGTGAAACGAAGTTTCCGGCAGGGCAACGGTGAAAAATTAATTGTAAGGAATCCCCGCCAGAACAACCTTAAAGGGGAGGATATCGAATTTCCACTCGGAACATTCATTTCGATTACCGGCGTATCCGGCAGCGGGAAATCAAGCCTGGTAAATGACATACTCTGGCGTAACATCGCGCATGATTTCGGATTGCGTATCGACAAACCGGGGAAATGCGACGGTATCGACGGCCTTGAGCACATCGATGCCGCAATCGTTGTTGACCAGTCGCCGATCGGGAGAACGCCGAGATCGAACCCTGTAACCTACACAAAAATATTCGATAAAATCCGTATCCTGTTCGCAAGTGTACCGGAATCCAAGGCTCGTGGATATTTGCCGGGACGTTTCAGTTTCAACGTGCGTGGCGGCCGTTGCCCGAGGTGCAACGGCGATGGCCTGCTGAAAATCGAGATGCATTTCCTGCCGGATGTTTATGTCAAGTGTGAAACCTGCAACGGGAAGCGCTATAATCGTGAGACCCTTGAAATTAAATACCGTGGGCAGAATATTCATGATATCCTGTCAATGACCGTCGACACCGCTGCAGAGTTTTTCTCGGCGCATCGGGCAATTGCCGATCGCCTGGAGTTGATCCGCGATGTAGGGCTTGGCTACATCCGGCTCGGCCAGCCGGCGCCCACTCTTTCAGGAGGTGAAGCGCAGAGGGTTAAGCTGGCCAGTGAACTGGCAAAAAAGAAACAGGGAAGAGTATTATATATTCTGGACGAACCGACGACCGGACTGCATTACTTTGATGTTCAAAAACTGCTTGCAGTCCTCCAGCGGCTGGTAGATATGGGCAACACGGTCGTGGTTATCGAACATAACCTGGACGTGGTCGTAGCATCGGATTACGTAATTGATCTTGGCCCTGAGGGCGGTGACGGGGGCGGATACCTTATCGCAGCAGGATCACCTGATGAAATAGCAGGTTATCCTGAAAGCTATACCGGGCATTACCTGTCTGAAATGTTTGGCTTCGAACGAAATGAAACCCGCCGGGCCAGAAAGAAAAAGGGAGCTTGAATCCCATGAATGCTCAAGGTTCGATCATCTGGAGGGAAGGTGATCGCTGGTACGGTGCCGTCGCCAGCGATGAGGGTGTGCTCGTTTTAATATGGTCTCCTGACAGGACCGAAGTTGAGGAGAACCTCCCGGAAATTTCCGAACTCAAGGTCGGCGCAGCAGTACGCAGAAATCTCGAACGGCTCAGGCGTGAAATTAATGAATATCACAGAGGGAAACGTAAGAGATTCACGGTACAGGCCGCACCCCAGGGAACTGAGTTCCAGAAAACAGTATGGAAAGCCCTCTGCGGAATCCCGTATGGTAAATCCATGACTTATGGCGAACTTGCGGAACAGATTGGAAAACCCGGTGCGGCAAGGGCTGTAGGTAATGCAGCCGGTACTAACCCTGTTCCGATCGTAATCCCATGCCACAGGCTTCTGGCAGCCAATAAAAAGCTCGGTGGGTTTGGGATTGGACCCGAGGAAAAACGCCGCCTTCTGGAACTTGAAGGCATAGAATGGATTGAGTAACCGCTTAAATTCGGGGACAAGGCATTTTTCCCTTGATATGCAATGGGAAAGTCAGGTCTATCACTGGAGAAAGATGGCATGTTCCCGTGAATTATGTAATTTCAAATAGAATTGGTCTCACTTGTTTATAAATAGTAAACGGGCAAAATTGAGTGCCTGAACCCATTGTTCCCGATTAATGATTGGGCAAGTTTCCAATTTTTAAAGCATTTTAACGATTTTCCTGTACTTTACCTGTACCCCTGCTAACACCAGTATGTTATATTGTGCTCATCATTTGAAGGATTCAGGTGATAATCGGCTGGATGGGGGCATGGTGCCATTACCGGAAATACAACCCGGAACCGAGGCTAACAGCCCGAACGGTTCCCGCTCTCCGGCAATTGTTGTAATCACCGGAATGTCCGGAGCCGGGAAGACAAGTGTACTGCGCGTTTTTGAGGACGCAAATTATTTCACGATCGATAATCTCCCACCGCAACTTCTGGACAAATTCATCGCCCTTTGCCTGGCTGGCTCTGAAGCAGGCCCCAGCTATACGGGTATGGCCGTAGTAATCGATATCCGCGCAAGGGAATTCTTCGAGGGTTTACTTGATAGCGTTATCGAACTTAAAAACGCGGGTTACGATGTAAAAATCGTTTTTCTTGACGCCAAGGATCACATTCTCGTCAGGCGATACAAGGAAACAAGGCGCGAGCATCCGCTGGCGAATTCCGGAGAGCAGTTGATCAAGGCTATTCAGAGGGAACGAACAATCCTTGCCAGTGTTGAAAGGGAAGCCGATTTTACGCTCGATACCTCTAACCTTAGTTCAGCCGATCTGAAACGACACGTAATGTCGTATATCTCAGCCGAGAGGGAAAAGCCGAAAACCAATATTCGCGTACTTTCTTTCGGGTTTAAGCATGGAATCCCTCTCGATCTGGATTTTGTTTTCGATGTTCGGTTCCTGCCGAATCCATTTTATGAACCGGAGCTTAAGTCGCTCACCGGCCTTCAAAAGGAGGTTGGTGAGTTTATCGAAAGATCACCTGATTGCAGTGAGTTCCGTAAAAGATTAAAGGACCTCCTGACTTGGATCATCCCAATATTCTCCGAGGAAGGAAGGCTCCGGTTGAATGTTGCGGTTGGATGTACCGGCGGACGACATCGAAGTGTTTACCTGGCTGAGAAAATTGGTGAGGATTTAAGGTCGAAGGGATATCCGGTTAACGTCGTTCACCGTGATATTAATAAATAAACCGGTGGGGATTTCAGTAAAACATCGGGATTTATAAAACAACAATTAATGGAGGAAGAGTTTATGACAGTAAAAGTTGGAATAAACGGGTTTGGACGGATCGGCCGGTTGATTGTCAGGATCTGGGCTGAGCGTCTCAGGAAGGGAGAAGATGTTCCCTGGGATATCGTCGCCGTCAACTCCCGATCCAAAACCAGGATCAAGGGCCATACTCTTAAGTACGATACCGTGTACCATAAATTTGACTGTGAGATCGATGAAGATGCCGATGAGATTCGTATTCCGGACCTCGGTAAAACCATCAGGTGCCTGACAGCCAACGACCCGTCGGAGCTGCCGTGGAAAGAAATGGGGGTTGATATCTCTGTTGAAGCAACCGGGAAATTCACCGACCGTAAGGGCTGCATGAAACAGATCGAAGCGGGCGCCAGTAAGGTATTTATTTCGGCGCCGGGAAAGGGGGAAGGACCGGACATTACTGTCGTATGGGGAATTAACCACACAGATTACGACCCATCTGCACATAAAATTGTCTCAAACGCCAGTTGTACTACAAACTGTCTGGCGCCGATGGTGAAAGTCCTTAACGACGGGCTGGTAATTGAAGCCGGCATAATGCTCACTATCCATGCCTATACTTCATCTCAGAATATACTTGATAACTCCCATAAGGACCTCAGGCGTGCACGGGCGTGCGCGTGCAACATGATTCCCACATCAACAGGCGCTACAAAGGCTGTTGGACTGGTTATCCCGGAAGTTCAGGGAAAATTGACCGGTTACGCAATTCGTGTTCCTACACCAACAGTCAGCTTTGTCGACCTGACATGCTGGGTTGGCAGGGAAACATCGAAAGAAGAGGTAAATAAGATCTTCAAGACCGCTTCCGAGGGCTCGATGAAGGGCGTGATTAAATATGAAACCGATCCCACGGTGTCCAGCGATCATGAGGGAACGAAATTCTCCGCAATTTTCGACGCCGACCTTACCCAGGTCATGGGCGGGAGACTAATAAAAACCCTCGGATGGTATGATAACGAGTGGGGTTACACCGAGGCTTTGGTTGATATGCTTACATACATGGTCAATAAAGGTTGATTTAAAAATAGATCGAAATATGAATCAGGAGGAATTATTCAATTATGCCAACTCTACCTCACGTTAAAGATGCCGATGTGGAAGGAAAAAGAGTTTTCCTGAGATGTGACTTCAATGTGCCTTTGGATTCAGATTGTAACATCACGGATGAAACACGTATCCTGGCAAGCCTCCGTACGATTCACTTTCTTCTGGATCGCGGTGCAAGGGTATATGTTACCAGCCACCTCGGACGTCCGAAAGGCAAGGTCGTTCCCGAGTTAAGCCTTAAACCGGTCGCAACAAGACTCGCCGACCTTGTCGGCGGCGAAGTTCCCTTAATTGAAGATTATACCGATGGTGACTTTCCGGAAACCCTTGGCCGGATTGGACCGGGCGAAATCGCGGTTCTGGAAAATACCCGCTTCCTTCCGGGTGAAACAAAAAACGATCCGGAACTTGGGGCCGCATACGCCAGGCTTGCGGATATTTACGTGAACGACGCTTTCGGAACCAGCCACCGGGCCCACGCAAGTGTTGTGGGTATAGCCGAGAGATTACCACATTACGCGGGTTTCCTTCTTGTGGAAGAGATCGAGCATATTGACGGCCTTCTCCAGGAGGATGTCGCAAGGCCGTATGTTGTCTGCCTGGGAGGAGCCAAGGTCAAAAACAAGCTGCCAATCCTTGAATTCCTGGCGCCTCGTGTTGACACGATTCTAATCGGCGGAGCCTGTGCGTTTACTTTCCTGAAAGCTCAGTGGCGCGAAGTTGGGATTAGCATGATCGAGGAGGATATGATCGAAGCCGCACGTACCGTTCTTACGAACCAGGCAAACATGGGTTACAGGATCGAGCTACCGAGAGATCTCCTTGTCGCCCCAAATTCCGATCCTGATACGGAACCGGAATTGGTGGAAATCGATGACTTTCCGCATGATTGCGCGGGCTTTGATATTGGAATTAAAACCCGAAGAGCCTGGGACCCGCTCCTGAGACGGGCCGGCACTGTATTATGGAACGGGCCGATGGGATTATTCGAGGACTGGCGTTATAATGGCGGAACCAGAGCGATCGCCAAAGCCATTGCACTCGGTCAGGGTTTTTCTGTCGCTGGTGGTGGTGAGACCATGAGCGCCATCAACCATTTCGGACTTGGCTGGGGTTTCAGTCATATGTCCACTGGCGGCGGTGCCAGTCTCGAATACATGAGCGGAAAAATACTTCCCGGTGTCGCTGTGCTTCTCGATCCACAACCGGTTGTTGTATAATCTGCTTTCCGGTTTATTAATCATTCAAGCGTCGCGGATTCGTTCGAATCCGACGATGCAACTAACTGAGGTGATATATGCGTATCCCGTGTGCCTACGCGAACTGGAAGATGAATAAGACGCTGAACGAGGCACTCGATTTCGTGTATGAATTCGTGCCGGCTCTTTTCAGCGATATAAAAGAGGGGTCTGTCGGGGTTTCCATTTTCCCTCCCGCTCCGTACATTTACCCCATGCGCCAGGAACTCGGCGAGGACAGCCCGATATTTATCGGAGCTCAAAATATCTATTACGAAAAAGAGGGTGCGTATACTGGCGAGATGAGTGGAAATATCCTGCGTTCGGCCGGTGCGTCGCACGTACTTGTCGGGCATTCCGAACGCCGGCATATAATGGGAGAAGATAATAAAACTGTTGGCAGGAAACTTGCCCGGATACTTCGCGACCGGTTGATACCG
The DNA here is from genome assembly GCA_965369865.1 of uncultured bacterium. Taxonomy (GTDB): domain Bacteria; phylum JAJVIF01; class JAJVIF01; order JAPKYR01; family JAPKYR01; genus JAPKYR01. Next base: position 7,483 of record CBDURU010000036.1, read on the forward strand.
GTACTCTGTGTCGGGGAACAACTCAGGGACCGCGAGGCCGGAAAAGCCAAGGATGTCGTCGAGGAGCAGCTTGCTGTCGCCTGGGAAGGCCAGGAGGTTACCGGGGGAGCGTTGATTGCCTACGAACCGGTCTGGGCAATTGGTACCGGAAAAAATGCCGAACCTCGCGACGCGCAGGAGATGGCTGATTTCATCAGGGCCTGGACAGCCAGGTTTTTCACACCGGAAACCGCCGCGACTATTCGTATCCTTTACGGCGGGAGTGTTTCACCTGAAAATATTAGTCAATACGCTAGGCTGCCTGATATCGACGGCGCGCTTGTAGGCGGGGCAAGTCTCGAGACAAAACAATTCCTTGAGATCGCAAAGGCAATCGCTGAAACCGGTCCGGGAGGCACTGGCTGAGATGGCTCTTGAATTGCGACGGCGCAGGATCGGGTCCGGTGACCGGGCCGCTGAAATCATTGATGTTATCGGCCGTCTGAACACGGCCGGATCGGCGATGCTGCGATCGTCGCTTCAGGAAGTCCTTAAGGAAGGTTCCCCGAGGATTGCAATTAACCTTTCCGAATTAGTTGAAATTAAAAAAGAGGTTTTCGGCGCTATTCATTCACTTGGACGAGCGTGCTCCCGTGCCGGGGGTAGCCTTGTAGTTTACGGTGCGACTGGCGATCCTCTCGAGTATGTAAAGGCTTATATTGATGAAAACCTTGTCAGATACTTCGAAACCGAAAACGAGGCCGTTGTCGCGCTCGGTGGTGAGCCTGAACCGCTCCCCGATGAGACTGAGGATGAGGGACCCGGTGTTGTTGTGGTCATTGGAGCAGATGATACATTCCGAAAAATTTTCTGGAACCTGGGAGTGATGGGGGGACATCCTGTCGCGAAATTCGACAACATACCCGCCGCGGTTGACTATGCCGGCAGGCAGAAAATATATTGCATCTTAATCGACCCCTCTCTTACAGGGCACGACCTGATAAGGTTAATTCGACAGATTCGCTCAAATCCGGAGATGCGGGGAATCGGGATTTTCATCGTTGGAAAGCCGACAAGCCGGCGATCGGCGAAAATGCTCCTCGATGAGGGAGCTGACAAATTCGTGCCCTTTGTCTTCAAGGGAGAGGAAATCATGGCCAATTTCGATTCCCGTACTTTCTTTTCCAGTCTCAAGGAAGCGTTTAAACGCTACGATATCAGAAAAAAAGCCAGGTCAGAATAATAAAAGAAGATCACCACATGTTTCCAGATCACGACGTTTTTGATGGGCCAAATTTTGATCAGACCGTATTTAACAGTTCCAAAACCGCTGTAATTTTCCATAACGACTACATACTTCACGATACCGGCAGCCATCCTGAAAATTCAAATCGCCTGATTGTAATGAAGGATGCGATCGAGAACCACCAAGTCGGTAAATCTATCGACTGGCTGCAGCCTGATCTCTGTGAGGAAGCTGATATCCTCCGGTGTCATTCTGAAGCTCAGCTCGAAGCTATAAAATCCGCGGCTCATAAAGCTTCGGAATCAGGCGGGAGACTGGTTTACCTCGATCCCGATACCCCGGTCTCATCGGGTACATGGCAGGCGGCTTTACGTGCTGTTGGCGGGGCATGCCACGCGGTCGATCAGGTTCTGGCCGGACCATACCAGACCGTCTGGGGACTCTTCCGTCCACCCGGTCATCACGCCACACCCGACCGCTCGATGGGATTCTGCATATTCAATAATGTTGCCTGTGCCGCGGAATATGCCAGGGTAAAGCATGGCCTCAAGCGAATCATGATTGTCGATATCGACCTCCATCACGGTAACGGTACCCAGGATATTTTTTATTCGGATGCCGGGGTCCTTTATTCATCGATCCATCAATGCTACCACTACCCGGGTACCGGCTTTATCGACGAGACTGGATCCGGTGACGGCAAGGGTTATACCGTCAATTTCCCGGTCCTCGCCGGGGCAGGGGATGGTGAATTTGCTATATATGGAAGGGAGGTTGTAGCCCAGATAGCGTGGCAATTCAAACCCGAATTGCTGATTATCTCAATCGGGTTCGATGCCCATATGAAAGACCCGCTGGGCTCCCTGAACGTCTCCACGGAATATTACGGAAAGATGGTCACACTGTTTCGCGCGATCGCAACCGAACTTGGTATCGGAGTCTTCTACGCACTCGAAGGTGGATATTCCCTCGAAGCCCTCTCAGAAAGTATCATCGAGTGCATGACCGCTTCTGTCGCAACACATTTCGATCCCGGCGGTCTCCCGATGCCCTATCGTCCCCCGACATCATCCCAGGACATGCTTGAAGACCTCCGGACCACGTTTAAAGGAATCTGGAACATTTAAGGCCAATTTTACTTGAAATTGTATAAATCATAGGGGACATGCCATTTTTCTCCAGTGATAAACCTGACTTTACCATTGCATATCAAGGGAAAAATGCCTTGTCCCCGAAGCGAAAAAAACACTTCCAGGGAGAATTGGTTTAAATATGTGTTCCCATTCGCGGCGTGCGATCCCGGCGCATGAAATCAAAGCCTATAACCTCCTTATCTTCTTAAGATAATTCGGGGCGAATAAATAAAAACAGAACGCCACGAATCCGACCGTAATTACCGTTATCGGACACCCAATCATCAGCACCCACCTCGTTGTTACAGGATCGGTTGGATCCATCATCGACACCGCAGCCATTATGGGCGCAAGCACCAGAAATACAGCTATCATAAGCATCCTTCCGCTTTGCCCCGACACGAGTTGAGATTCAGACTCGGACCTTCTTAACAGCAGGGATCGTGGGACATAGAGAATATCCAGTGCAGTGAGTATGGGCGAAAAAATAAACACACATACCGCCGGCGCATAAAGATCTATCGTCATAAGGAATACATCCCACCGCAGCATACCCCGTTCATTTGCGGCGGTTAAAATCAATCCCAGGGTGATTAAATTCAGTATTACCAGTCCCAGCCGACCCGGTGTAAAGTTTAAAAATGGGAACCTGGCATATGCCAGCACCGTAGCATCGACAATTTCCTTTTCGGTTAATGGCGTCGAAAAAAGAAGCTCAAGCGCGCGGGGACTGTCCAGCGGGGACGGGTAGTTGCTTACGGCAAGCATCTGGACATTCCAGCCCGCGTAAACGGTGCCGGCGGCGATCGCCAGCGGGCCGAGTATTGTCAGAAGGAAAATTGGCAATTCAGAAATGAGGGGGTAAATAAGTCCGGTTATCCAGAGCAGGAGAAAAGAAACGAACACCCATAACTGCCACGCGGTATGACGTTGGGGCGCCAGGGTTTCCACAAGATTTAACCGCTTATTTTGTAAGTCCAGCAGGTAGATATAAAGGGGATTGTCCCCGAGAGTTTTCCATCCCGGTTTACTTATGGAATTGCGATTTTCTATCTCATGGGACATACACCGCGCCCAGGATTTTCTCTACGATATCCTCGCTCGTGGCTTCTTCAGCTTCAGCTTCATAAGTGAGCAGTATTCGATGCCTGAGGACATCCATAACCATCGCTTTCACATCATCCGGTGTCACGAATCCACGCCCATTTAAAAACGCGAAAGCTTTTGCGGTCATGACAAGGTAAATACTCGCCCTTGGGCTTGCACCGTACTCGATAAGGTAGTCGATATCCAGGCCGAATTCCTTCGGCTGCCTTGTGGCGATAACAATATCCAAGACATACTTCTTGATGTTTTCATCCACGTATATCCGGTCTACAACTTTCTGCATATCCGCGATTTTATCGAGCGTAATAGCCGGTTTCAGTTCGATCGTATCACCGGATGTAATCCTGTCTACAATAAGATTCTCCTCTTTCCTGAACGGGTAGGTGACCTTAACCTTCATCATGAACCGGTCCAGTTGTGCCTCTGGCAGGGGATAGGTGCCTTCGGTCTCAATCGGATTCTGTGTCGCCATTACCAGGAAAGGATCCGGAAGGTGAAAACTCTCGTCGCCTATCGTCACCTGTTTCTCCTGCATCGACTCGAGCAACGCCGACTGCACCTTGGCCGGTGCGCGGTTAATTTCATCTGCAAGAAGCAGGTTGGCGAATACAGGACCCAGCCGAATCGAAAATTCCGATGTCCTGGGATCATAGATTCTTGTACCCACGATATCCGCCGGAAGGAGATCCGGGGTGAACTGAATCCTCGAGAAATCCGCACCGATCGCCGTGGCAAGTGACTTGATGGCCAGGGTCTTGGCTAATCCGGGAACACCCTCGAGAAGGATGTGGCCCCTGCAGAGAAGCCCGATAATGAGTTTCAGAAGCATATCGTCCTGGCCGACAAGTATCCTCTTCACCTCATCGAAAATAGCCTGTATCGTCGGCTGGTGGCTTTCGCATTCACGTCCAAGGGCTTCTATTTCCTTTGAGATTGCGCTGGTTGGCTGTGGCATTATGGGTACATCTGGCATTGTTAAGTGATCTCGCTTTGTTTAATTATGTTTAAATTTGATAAAGTATGTATAAGATTTATTGTAGATAGTTATACTTATATGGATTCGGTTGTACTCCCTAGAAGGGTCCTTGATGCCCTTACGGGAACATCATGTATCTCATTCTGAGTCGGTTTGCACTTCGCAAATTTTACCCAGTCGCAGTCATTTATCAACTTAAGCACTCCGGCGGCTCTCGATTCTATACGTTGTCTTCGATGGAATTCGAGGCGAATCTCGTAACTGGTGGCGTCCGTAATTTTCATCTCGAATCGCTTTCCAAGGTACTCTCTCAGGATTTCATCAACCCGGTCATAATACTCCCTTACCTTCGGAAGGTCATCCGCTTTGGGAAATTCGAGTCCGTTGATCTTCTCCAACGTGATCTGCTCAAGTGTCCTGAATACAGTTGCGAGAACCGGTGCGGGAGTTCCGGCTTGTTTCTTTCGTTTAATGGCTATCAAAGCCCAGATCAAACCCGCCAGTAACGCCAGTAGCGCGGGAATAATTAAATATCTCCACCATTGTACCGTCTTACCGATGATGATATTGCTTGCTGGTCTTGGAGCATCATCATAAATTTCGATGACTACCGGATCGATAAGGATCTCCTCGCCGGACAGATCATCTGTATCAAAGTTAACCCTGAATGGGCCGAGTTCAACCATACCAGCTTCCTCAGCGGTATAGCTTGCAATTTGGAAGTGTTCGTACTGTGTTTGCCGACCGGCCCTGTTAACCGATGATTCTTTCCTGACTTCGGGGTTTGAAAGGGAAATCCCATCTGCTACAGGAAATTCTATATTAATTACCTGAATACTTTTATCACTATATATATTGACGGTTACCTCGAAAGTGCTTCCAAGCCGCACGAGACGCGGGTTTACTTCGACATTGCCGGTAACTTCAGCATGAGCGACCTGTGTTCCCAGGAACATCAACAAACCTACTGTAAAACATTGAGTAACCCAATATTTGATTGCACGTTTCATAAAATTCTTTGATCTTTAGAGTTGATTTATGCCGGGCAGGCTTACCGGTCTGCCCTTCTTTGTCCATACAGGTTTATGATACAGAAATAAAAAACAGGTTCGGTATTTTGGAATGGAAATGCTACCATATCAGCATTAGAAGTGGCAATTGGACTGGAAAGTGTGAGTAACCCCGGAATTTGTCATGATTACGTCTTGACTAAAACGTTATAATGTGATATATTACATAAACTTGGACGATAATGGCAAACCCGTCGCGAGGCGGGGACGCAAAGCCGAGGGCCTCACTGAGGTGGCCAGGCTGCCGAACCGAGTTCGCTTGGTTAAGATTCTGCGAACCCCCGGTTTAGGTCGGGGGATTTTATTTTCTCCCCAGGCATGGTTCGGAGTCCGATCCAGGAATGGACGACTTTTAACATGCCGGAGGTGATAAAGACCTGATATAACATTGTTTCCAGTATTGATACCCAACTTACACAGATTTTTAAAAGGAGCTGATAGTACTCCAGTGACGATCCTGACGAGATCGTAGATCATTTTGGAAGATTATAGAAAAAAACCAAAACCTGAAATTCTCCTGTGGATGCTGAAATGCACCACTTCTGATTCGGTCTATGACCATTAACTACGATTCATACGCTGCGCGCCTCCTTCTGAGGGGGGGCGCTTCTTTTTTTTATGAGCGAAGCAGTCAGGTATACAAGGTATTAGCCATTTTTGGCCACTGAGGATAAATTTACAGGTTTCTGGATAATTATGATTAAAGTGAGGAATGATAAAACCGTAGAACAGCACGGCAGTGCGTCGAATGAAAATGCGTCGAAAGAATTGTTTTAAAGTGGGAGACGCACTGCCGTGCTGTTCTACGGTTTGTCGTTTTTTCGATGGCTAAAAATGATTAATTTTTCCTATAAGTTAAATTCCCATAATCAGTAGCTTTTCCAGCTCCAAATCATCGAGCGGCTTAATCTCACCGGATTTCAAGATCCCGCATTCAATCGGCCCATGACTGATCCGCACCAGCCTTATTAGCCGGTACCCGGTAACTTTCATCATTTCCCTTATCTCGCGTTTCTTTCCTTCTCCAAGGATCATTTCGAGCCAGTATCCCGGTTCAGGATGTTCGTTGTCCCTGGGTTGCGGACCAAGCCTGGTGACCTTGAGAGCACTCGCGAAAAAATCCTCGCACTGTACTCCGCTGCGAATTTTATCAAGGTCCGTCTCGTTGGGTCGTCGATTTACAAGTACCCTGTAAACCTTCCTGGCGCCGTATCCCGGATGAGTCAGCCTCTGTACAAGATCCCCGTCGTTCGTGAGAATCAGCAATCCCTCACTGTCCTTATCAAGGCGTCCCGCGGGCACAACACCGTTCGGGATTCCATAGCCTTCCATCAAACCTATTACTGACTTTCGTCCGTGCGTATCGTCGAGTGTGGTCAGCACACCGATCGGTTTGTAACATTTGTAATAAACGAGACCTGGGAGTTCGAGCTTCGACCCGTCGAGCGTAACAATATCCGTACCGGGTGTGATCCGGGTCCCAGGTTCAAGGATGGAATTTCCGTTTACAGCTATGCGACCGCCTTCGATGAGCTTATCGGCTTCCCTGCGACTTGCGGCGCCGCACCTCGCGATGTAGCGGTTCAACCGCATTTCGGTCTTTGCCAGGTCCGGTCCGGGAACATTCACTTCCTGTAAACCTCCCTGCCATCGGCCCAGGTAGCGATAATATTCTCCGATGTGACGTCCCAGAGCAAAGTGTTGTAAACATCCCGGTACTTATTCACACCCTCGAGTTCAGGTTGGACCAGTAATAAATCCGCGCAGGAACCCGACCTTAAATCACCCACCAGATCCCCCATCCTCAGTGCCTTCGCTGGATTGGTTGTGACCATTCGTATCACCGATTCCGCAGGGAGATTACCAGTGTTTCCTGTCAATCCCCTCTGGAATAGGACCATCCTGCGCATCTCCTCAAAAAGATCGAATGTTTCACCGCTCGATGGGCTGTCGGTTCCGATACACACAGGAATTCCTTTCTTCACCCATTCGCTTACCCGGGCAATTCCCACACCGGTTTTCGCGTTTGATGTCGGGCACGTTACGAGTGTACATCCACGCTTAGCAATTATGTCGAGGTCGGCGTACGTCAAATGAACGCCATGCACGAGCAGCGTTTTTGGGCCGATCAACCCGAGTTCATCGAAATATTTCAATGATGTTCTTTCACCGTCCGGTTTTGGCCACCTGGCGGCATGGCGCGGGTCGGCAAATCGTCCCTCACCTTTCAGGAAAAACTGGTTCTCATCGTAAGGCTCCGCCATGTGGGTCGAAAGGGGTAAATCGAGTGTCCCGGAAATTTCCCTCGCCATTTCTCCCATCGGGGGTGTAACAGTGTATGGGGCATGGGGAGAGACACCTGCGCGATTTCGATCGGTCGATTCGGAAACAAGTTTTTCAATTACACTCCGGTCGCGATCAACACTTAGCGATTGATCTGAAGTACCAAGGCCGAATATTTCATAGAACATGACCCCCTTCATTCCAAGTTCGACCATGGCGTCCCGACCCCAGAAGGTGTAATGGTTTTCAGCTATCGCGGTAATCCCATGCCTGTAGCATTTTTTTATTCCGAGCCTGGCGCTCTTACGGCACTCGTCCTCCCTTTGATCGATTTCAAGTGGAACAATATGATCGGTCAGCCATGAGAAAAAATCAGCGTCATCGGCAAGGCCCCGAAATGCCGTTAATACAAGGTGCGTATGGGCGTTGACCAGCGCAGGCATAAGAATTCCATCGGGATATTCCTGGAGTGGAAGATCACCGGGTAACTGTTCGCGACCCGTTACACCCTCGATTTTCCCATCGGAAACAACAACCGCACCATTTTCGATGGGTGGTTCGTTCATTGGAACAATGGTTCCGGCTGCTATCGCGAATCTTTCATGCATGAATGATGTTCTGGTATAAGGATAACCTTTTTACGGGTTTGAATCCCGCGGCCCCGATTATACTCCGCATTTCCTCTTCGTTTGTCCTGAACCCCGCACCTGCCGATGCCACAACATTTTCTTCCATCATCACGGAAGAAAAATCATCCGCCCCGAACCTTAACGCCAGCGACCCGAGCCTCAATCCCTGCGTGACCCACGACACCTGGATGTGCGGGAAATTATCCAGGATCAGCCTGGCGGAAGCCTGCAGTCGAAGGTAATCCATCCCTCCCGCTTCCCCCCTACGCTCAACTTCGGTCTCAAGCCGCGTATTTTTTGGCTGAAAGGTCCATGGGATAAATGAAGTGAAACCGGATGTCTCGTCCTGCAGATCCCTCAACCTCAACAGGTGATCCAGGCGGTCTTCCACCGATTCACCGAACCCGATTACCATCGTTGCGGTAGTTTTAAGTTCTAAGGAATGTGCCAGGCGCATTGTATTGAGCCACTGATCCCCCGTGCATTTCGCGGGCGCGATAAACTTCCTGATCTTTTCAGAAAAAATCTCCGCTCCACCACCGGGAATACTGTCAAGCCCGGCATTTATCAGCCTTCGGATTACATCATCTTCGGGTATGGAAAATTTCCTGGAGTAAAATAATATTTCAGGTGGTGAAAATGCGTGGATATGAATCGATGGAAATCTCGCGCGGATCGCTTTCAACACATCAATGTAATACTCGAAAGGTATCTCCGGATTATGCCCACCCTGCAGAAGAATCCCATCGCCGCCCTCATCAATTGTTTCCTGTACTTTCCGAATAATTTCCTCAACAGTAAGCGTCCATCCATATTTCGATTCTCCCGGATCTGGTGAGTCAGGCTCACTTTTTGATGAAACGGATTTTGGAGATCGATAGAACGCGCAGAAACGGCATGCCGCGTTGCATATGTTTGTGTAATTTATATTTCGATCCACCTGGTAAGTTACTCGATCGGGCGGATTCTTTATGCTTCGAACCATGTGTGCGAGTTTCCCAAGCTGCCAGATATCCGCTTCATCTGTCAGGCACCAGTACGCTTCTTCGTCCGTCAGTCGTGTCCCGGTACGAACTTTTTCCTCGATCGTCTCAAACATCCCTGTCTTTCTCTCTCTTATTAAACAGGTTACCGGCGAGCGTAAAAAATTCCCGTTCCCCGGCGAGTTCCCTCGGCCCATGCATGTAGGTGATATTTGTCCTCAGGTAACGGTCTACAACTTCAGTCTCGAATTCGTATTTAACCGCAAGATCAGAGACAAATGACGCGAGATGGATAAGGCTCCAGTCCCGGGCCTCTATGAGTAGCGGTTTTAACTCGGCGGCTATGTCACCGTTCCGTGCTATCCATTTCGCGAACGTAATGGGATGATTTATTTTCTCCCTCCATAATTCGCCAAGATCGGTGTAATTCGACGCTGGTTTATTTCCGTAGACGTACCGGAGAGCTTCATCACCGATTATAAGGCGGCCCGTATCGGTTGGAAGGAGATCGATTTCCGGCGCATCCCCATTTTCAGGCAGGATGAAATTGCATTCGGTTAATGACGCCCGGTCCCTGAGTATCTGAACAAGAATGTTGCTGGTACGGCTGGCGGGATCGAGCCAGATTGTCTCCAGTTTTTCAATCGGATCATTGTGGAATAATAAAACACTTGCTACCGCTCCCCTCGATGCAATAGCGATTTCTGTAATCGGAATCAGGGTTGGAAATTCAAGAATCGCGGCTACCGATGCCAGGGCGCAATCAATATCCCCGCCTCCGAGCATTTTGACAAGGTCGGACGGGACCGCTCGGATTATTGAGTGAGGATGCTCGATCACCCCGTTCTCAAGCGGCCAGATCAGTGGTTCCGCGTTCAGGTATGGAACACATCCGATTTTCAGTGCCACAGTCAAACGCTGACCTCCTCGATTACCTCATGGAATGAATTCCTCCGGTATGGTTTCAGCCCGGCACCCTTGATAATCTGTTTCAGTTTCAGCGGACTTAACCCGCGAGGTGCATCGCTCCCGGCCTTGTGCATGATATCTTCCCGGGAGACGGTACCATCGATATCATCGGCTCCGGCTCTAAGGCAAACCTGGGCCAGCCGCACCCCAAGCGCACGCCAGTACGCCTTGATATGCGGGACATTATCCAGCATCAGACGCGCGATCGCGATCTGACGTATATCCAGGCTCCCATCGACCGGATGGGCGTCCCTGGCAAGTTCATTCCAGCCACGGAGATAGGGCAGGGGAATGTGCGCGACAATCCCGCCTGTTTTATCCTGTAGGACCCGAAGCCTGATAAGGTGTTCAATCCGATGCTTGGGTTTTTCGATATGCCCGTAGAGCATGGTCGTATTGGAGGGAATCCCCAGCCCGTGAGCGATTCTATGGATATTCAGCCAGTCCTCAGCCGACGCCTTGTTCGGGCAGGTTTCCTGGCGGATATCATCATTGAAAATTTCCGCTCCACCGCCGGGAAGCATTCCAAGCCCGGAATTCTTGAATTTCTTAAGAACGTCTTCCGGATCAAGATTCAATCTCTGGCACAATTCATGAATTTCAACCGCTGTGAAAGCCTTTAATGTCGCTTTTGGAAAGTTATCTCTCAGGGCCGCTAACAACTCGATAAAATATCCGAGGGATAGATTCGGGTTTAATCCACCAACCAGGTGAATTTCCTGGACATCATCCGGTACCCGTTCAACAGCTTCATCCGGGGATAACTCATATGCATCGTCCGAATCACCCTTACGCCAGTACGCACAGAATTTGCAGGACGAGATACATATATTGGTATAGTTAATGTGTACGTTGGAAATGAATCCCGCACGGTTGCCATGCATACGCTCACGTACACAATCGGCTGCCATTGCGATCGCGCTCAAGTCATCCGAACGTTCCAGCACCAGCCCGTCCTCGAACGATAATCGTTGCCCATCGGAAATTTTTCCGAATACCGGCTCTAACGCGGTATCAAGTGTTGATATTTCCTCTAAGCGTGTCACTTTGAATTCCCGGATTATTCCTCATCAAAAAGGCAATGATAAACTGTTGCCTTCCCTGGATTGGTTACATCCAGCTCGACATCGGATACAGGCAACTGAAGGATTTCATCGGGTAAAACTTCAATACATTCCTCATCCAGCAGCATCATGATGGATTTCAGAAAATCCTTATCTTTCGCCCTGAATGGCTTGTTTAATTCGTCATAGGTGAATTTCCCGGTTGAACGGCTTAAGGTTTCAAGAGTAAACCTGATTCGCGCGAATGATCCAAGATGGCTGATTTCCACAATTGCCTGGTAACACCTGCCGCCAAGCTTCTTTATCAATATTTCTATTCCATCGCGAGTGGGCACGCCGATGTAATGCCCGGGATGGAGCAGAAAGATAATCACGGTCGATCCGCCGAACTTGTAATCTGTATGGTTCCTGAGCGGCCAGTTTGCCAGCCTTTCACGGAACATCCGTTCAAACCTCTCCGCCCGGCCGACTCCATCATCCCAGGGCCGGACCGTCCTCGTTCGATACACCGATGTAATCACGTCTTCTATCCGGTCAATTATGTTATTATCATTCGTCACTCAGTTAATTCCTTCCGGCAGATGAAGTGTACGTAGAATAGACGCAAGGAGCACGCTCAGGTAGAGTACTATACTGATAATTCCATTCATCGTAAAAAATGCAATCCCGATTTTTTTATGGTCGCCTGGCTTGGCGATCGTATGTTCAACCACCAGAAGCATACCAATAAGAATCACTGCTACAAGGTACGGCCACCCGATCCCGGCCCATAAACCGAACGCAACCATCGCGATCCAGCTTACCAGGTGCATTAACCTTGCGACCCAAAGCCCTGCCGCTTCCCCCATTTTCGATGGAATACTGTAGATCCTGTGGTCTCGGTCGAAATCGATATCCTGGAGCGAGTATATTATATCGAACGCCGCTACCCAGAACATCACGGCGACCGATAAGATCACCGGCAGCCACGACCATTTTCCAGTTATTGCGATCCACGCCCCGGTTGGGGCTATCGCGAGCGCCAGTCCAAGCCACATGTGCGTAAGGGTTGTAAATCTCTTACTCGTTGAGTAACCAAGGATAAATACCAGGGTTGGGATACTTAACATCAATGGAAGCGGTCCAAGATACCAGCATGCCCCTATAAAAACTATTGAGCAGAAAATAATCACTACAAGCGCGTCAAAAGGTTTTGCGCGTCCGGATGGAATTGACCGCCCCGATGTCCTTGGATTTTCACTGTCGATATCCCTGTCGAGATAACGATTGAAACTCATCGCGGCTGTACGGGCGGTGAACATGCAGACCAGTATGGCTGTCAATTTGCCGGCATGGTATCCCCCGGTCAGTATGAACGCCAGGTGAGCTGTGAGAAGTGCGAAAGGTAACGCGAATACGGTATGGGCAATTTTTATATCACCAAGTACCGCTGAAATTCTCTTTGTCTGGCTTAAGGACATCTAACTATCCAGTTTCCATCGTACTTTCAATTCCGATTCAAGTCCCAGGTGATCGAGAACCCGTGCGACAACACTGTCGATTACGTCTTTTATATTCCTGGGCCGATGATAAAAGCTCGGGCTTGCCGGAAGGACCAATCCACCGGCACGCGAAAATTTAAGCATGTTCTCTATCATAATTATCGAGTAAGGCATTTCCCTGACTACAGCGATAATTGTCCGCCTTTCTTTCAGCGCGACATCCGCCGCACGGTCGAGAAGATTGGTGCTCACGCAGTTCGCTATACGCCCGAGCGTTCCCGCCGTGCACGGTATTATCACCATTCCATCGGTATGGTAACTCCCCGATGCTATCGGTGCTTCGAAATCCAGGTATCCATGGTAATGAATCAGCTTGCCATGGAAATACCTTAAAACCTCAGGTTCGGTATCAGGCTTGTCCTTACGGAAACTAAGCGGTTTCAGTTCGTGCCGGATCACCTTCATTGCGTGCTGCGAAAGTACAATGTGCACCTCGACATCCAACTGACACAAAATATCTATAAGCCTTCTTGAATAAATGCATCCCGATGCACCCGTTATACCGACAACTATTTTCTTATTTGGCGTCACTTTCTTCACCTTTTCCTTGCCCTGATAATATGGGCAACCCCGAATGACATCCTCTCCGTTTGAATATCTGTAAATCCGACATTTGATAGAAGCTCACAAAATTCCTCAACCCTGCAGAAATCCCAGGTTGATTCCCTCAAGTAAGAATATGCCTTTGTTCCGGATATCATATTCCCGACCCACGGTATCAAGGTATCGACTATCACCTCAACAGGTAAGAATGTAATTTCAGCCCTGAAGAATTCAAGGATATTTACCTCACCGCCGGGTTTCAATACCCTGAACATCTCCTTTAAACCATCAATCGTATTTTCAAAGTTCCTTACACCGTAACCTACCGAAACCATATCGAATTTATCGTCCGCATAATTAAGATCCAGAGCATCCCCCATCATAAATTCAACACGTACAGGATACGGGGAACCAAGCTTCGCGACCCTGTTACGTGCAATGTCGACCATGGGCGCCGAAAAATCGATTCCGATTACACTCCCCTCAAAATCCTTGCGATCCGTTAAAATTCCCAGTGCTATATCACCGCTGCCGGTACAAAGATCGAGAACCAGTTCCTTACCGGCAAGATCGGCTTTCCCAATCAGCCTTTTCCGCCACCTGATTGCCTGTCCGAAACTCAGTAACTGGTTGAGAAAATCGTAATGCGGTGCGATGGACGAAAACATCGCGGCAATGGCTTTTCGATTCTTTTTAATCCCGTCCATTACTCTGCATTCATCTTGTCAATAAAACCCTTAACTCTTGCCAGAACTTCATCACCCATGATAATCCGGTCCGGCCATGGACGAGTATGCCCCTCTTCCGGCCATTTTTTCGTGGCGTCGAATCCCATTTTGCTCCCGTAATGCGCAAGCGGTGCGGAATGATCGAGCGCGTCTCTTGGACCCTTAACCATCAACGTGTCGCGTTCGGGTTCGCAATGATTGCCAAGCACCCACAGTACGTCCGACAAGTTCTGAACATCGACCCATTCATCCACAACAACAATAAATTTCGAAAACATTAACTGCCCGAGTCCCCAGATCGCGTTCATCACCTTGAATGCATGACCCGGATAGCGTTTCTTTATCCTTACAAAAACGTAGTTGTGGAAAATACCCTCAACCGGAAGGGAGTAATCCAGGATTTCCGGAAGCACGATCTGTATTAACGGCAGGAAAATCCTCTCCGTCGCCCAGCCCATGTAGAAATCCTCCATCGGCGGCTTCCCGACAATCGTATGCGGGTAGATGGGATTCTCCCGGTGGGTTATCGCCTCCACATGAAAAACAGGATATTCATCTTCCAGTGAATAGAAACCCGTATGATCCCCGAACGGCCCTTCGATTCTCCTCTCTTCCGGATCAACGTAACCCTCAAGGACAATTTCAGCATTCGCGGGGACATGCAGATCGACTGTTTTACACTTAACCAGGTCGACAGGTTTCCTCCGTAAAAATCCCGCGAACAGGTACTCATCGATGCCATCCGGAAGTGGAGCGCTTGCTGAGTATCCAAGGGCAGGGTCGCCGCCTAGCGCGACCGCGACCTCCATACGCTTTCCGGCTTCAATATAGTCCTGGAACTGCCCTGACCCGCCGTGGTGGATGTGCCAGTGCATTCCGGTAGTGGTTCGGTCGTAAACCTGCATGCGGTACATGCCGACATTTCTATTTCCATCATTCAGATTCTTCGTAATGATCTGTGGAAGTGTGAAAAACGCACCGCCGTCTTTCGGCCAGCATTTACATACCGGAAGTTCCGTAAGATCGGGATTGTCAACCACGACATCCTGACATGAACCCGATGAAACTATTTTTGGGGGAAATTTCCCGAGCTCAACTATTTGAGGTAACCGTTTTAAGGTATCAACAATCCCCGACGGGATTTCTGGCTTGATGAATGATCGAATCCTTTCCGGTATTTCCTCGATATCCTCAACACCTAGCGCCCATGCCATCCGTTTTCGGCTTCCGTACATATTCACCAGTACAGGAATCCCGCAAGGCTCGGTTTCACCCGGCCTGATTACATTTTCGAAAAGTAAAGCCTTACCGCCAGCGGGAGTTTTCATAACACGATCCGAAACAGCCGTAATTTCAAATTCGGCGTTGATTGGATCGGAGATTCTTGTAAGCTCCCCGGATTGGTCGAGACGGGCAATAAATTCCCTAAGATCCTTATATGGCATATCTGTTCCCGGTTGCCAAATTAATAACCCGTAATAATAGCAGATTTCCCGATGATTATTATTAAAGTAAAAGATGAAAAAAACCGTAGAACAGCACGGCAGTGCGTCGAACGGCAGTGCGTCGAATGGCAGTGCGTCGAATGACAGTGCGTCGAATGGCAGTGCGTCGAACGGCAGTGCGTCGAATGGCAGTGCGTCGAATGGCTGTGCGTCGAACGGCAGTGCGTCGAAAGGGTTGTTTTAAGGTGGAAGTTGGAATTCAGCCTATGGTGAAATTCTTCACAAAGTATTATAATTCCCAGTCCTAATCTTAAAATTCTACGAGGACCTATTGTGGACTCAAAACAGCTCCAAGTTAACCTGATAGAACTTATAAGAAAATCTTCAACCGATATGCCGCCTGACATCGAGGAAGCCCTGATGACCGGCTTCCGTCGCGAGGCAAAAGGAAGTTCTGCGAAAGGTGCTTTCCAGGCAATTATGGAAACCATCAAACTTTCCCGCGAAAAAAGTGTTCCCCTTTGCCAGGACACCGGTTCCCTCGTCTGGCATATCTACTACCCGGACGGATCGGAACTTCTCCCGGTAGAGTCTTCTATTAAACAAGCGACCGTAATAGCAACAAGACTAAATTACCTTCGACCCAATTCAGTCGATCCGGTCACCGGAATAAACCCAGGAAATAATCTCGGCAATGGTGTGCCATCCCCCCATTTCCACCCCTGGAAGAAAAAATCGTGGGAATTCAACCTCATGAATAAGGGTGGGGGATGTGAAAATGTCGGCGCCCAGTACAAGCTTCCCGATACCCGTCTCGGCGCCGGAAGAGACCTCGACGGCGTTTACAAGTGCGTCCTCGATGCTGTCTTCCAGGCCCAGGGCAGAGGCTGCGCACCCGGGATCATTTGTGTCGGTATCGGTGGGGATCGCGACACAGGTATTGTGATCGCCAAGAAACAGATTTTCCGGAAACTGGATGATACGAATCCCGATCCGGCACTCGCGAAACTCGAGAAGAAATTATATCGGGATTGCAACAAGCTTGGTATCGGCCCGATGGGCTATGGCGGTAAGACAACCGTTCTTGGGGTAAAAATCGGTAAATATCACCGTCTGCCCGCATGCTTCTTTGTATCCATAGCGTATATGTGCTGGAGCGACCGTCGCGCGAAAATGATAATCAGAGGTAAAAAAGTACATTATTCAAATTAAAATGAATTTCTGAACAGCTCCCCGAAAAGAGTTCATAAGGAATTGACAATGAAAAAATTATATCTGCCAACCGACGAAAAAACCATCCGGTCTCTTCATATCGGCGATGAGGTTCTTCTCAATGGGACAATCGTCACCGCTCGCGACACTGCCCACAAGTACATGGTCACTGAAAAACCAAAAGATCTTAAACCGCTTCTTAAAAATTCGGTCATTTACCATTGCGGTCCGATTGTCGCTAATGAATCCGGCATTTGGCGAATGGTTTGCGCCGGCCCCACAACAAGTATCAGGGAAGAGCCGTACGAAGCTGATGTAATAAAATTGTATGGTGTCCGTGGCGTTATCGGAAAAGGCGGGATGGGACCCCAAACCCTCGAAGCCTGTAAAAAGTACGGTGCTGTTTACCTCCATGCGACCGGAGGCTGTGCGGCAAAAATCGCCGAGACCATGGAGGAGGTCCTCGAGGTCAGGAAACTTGAATTCGGCACTCCCGAAGCGTTCTGGGTTATCAGGGTGAAGGATTTCCCGTGCACGGTAACAATGGACTCGCACGGCAAAAGCCTTCATGACATAGTCGAGAAGAAATCAAGGAAGGTTTTGGAGATGCTCCTGAAATAACTATGGAAGAATGATTCGGTAAGAAAACCGGGTTACTCGCTCGCGAGCATTCGATCCGATAAATCCCAGTCATCGAATTCTGCATAAATCGTGACTTCAGTCCCATCGGGACATGCGCCCCAGAGAATCTCAATCACTTCGTCCTCAACCGCGATACTCCCGTTGGTCCAGTTACCGACAACACCACCGCCCTGAATCCCGATCCCCCCTCCAAGCGGGGTATCCTGAGGAGGTATCCTGTCCTGGGTTATAAACCTGTAAATATCCCGAAGCATTCTATCGTCGATAATCTCATCTCTCCTGGCCGCATCGGCATCGTGACGGCCGGGGTAGTTGATCGCAAGAAACAGGTGGTAATCCGAATCATTGTCGCGATCGATAATTATGTACCCGCCCTCCGGAGTTTTTCCATCGTTTTCAAGCTGTTTTGGTCCTTCAGGATTTCTGCCAAATGCGCACCGCCATCTCCCGACAGATTGATCCCCGCTCAAAAGGTACAGCATGCGATTGCTTTTAGTCACCACGATGCTTAAGTCCGGTATTGGATCCGTCAGTCCATTTTCAGTGATGAATTCCTGGTATGTTTGTTCCACCATGTTAAGATCGACAGGTGGTTTAAACCAACCCTTGATTTTCGGGTATATAATTATTCCTGCCAGCACTACCAGGATTACGATTGATGTTATGTAAATAATTCTCACCATGGCCTGCCTATTTTATCATCTTGAACGCTAGATAGCTTTAATTATGCCGATATACGAGATAAGGCTGAAAAATTTTGGCCTGTATGTGCTTGGATTTGCTAAAATTACCAATACATCATGGCTTACTTTGAGATTACAGGTCTTCCCTTAAGGACGGTCAGTAAAGAGTTTGGACTTACCGTTAACCTCGAACTCGAACGGGGCAGGGGACTCAGTGTCCTTGCGGACGATGGGGTCCTGCCGGGAATCCTTTGCAAGGCAATTACCGGCCATAGCGACTTCTCCGGTGAGATTATGCTTAACAGCCGCCGAATTGACCCGATGCCGGTCAGGAAACGAAATGTCAGTGTCCTGGGAAATACACCGGGTATCATCCCGGAACGAACTGTAAAGGAAAACATGGAGATTGCCCTCAAGGAAAGGGGAATTGATGAAGCTGAACAGGTCTTTCTGATCGAGCATGAACTCGACCGGGGATTACTCGCCGGACTGGACGAAGTCCGGGCGGGAACACTCAATGCGATTGAAAAAACAGTTCTTGCCCTTAGTCGAATACTCCTCGCCGGCACCGACCTGGTTTTAATCCAGAGACTCCCGGTAATCGGGGTCGAGTCGGACGAAACGATCACCCAATTCAATCCCGGATTACAACTTGATGGTCTCCTTGCCATTAAAAATCTTATGAGAAGGTTCAAGGCAACCTGGATAAGCGTCCTTACCGATCCGGCATGTGTCCTTCTGCTCTCAGACAACCTCGCGGTATTTTCCCAGGGAAGCCTGATACAAGAGGGATCTGTAAGGGAATGCCTGGCGGCGCCGGCATCACGGCTTGTCGCCGATTTTCTTGCGTTCCCGAAAATGAATTATCGTAAGATGAAGGTTGAACGGGATGGTCCGTACGTAATGCTCCGTAGCGGCCGTTACGGGATAACGATCTCCGAATTCGCTAAACGACAGATAGCGAGTCGGGAAGGTGAAGAGATAATTGTCGGGGTCCGTCCGGAAGACCTCCATATTCGGGCCTACGAGAGCGGTGACCCAACCGTAATGAATCTCGCGAAGGTAACTTCTATCGATAATATACCCGGTGGCCAGATCGTAAGGCTGGATGCCGATGGTGTCGAATGGCTGGCTCATACAGAATCCGGACGTGTTCTATTTACCGGGCAACTGGTCGAGCTTCGACCCGATCCCGACCGGGTCCACCTTTTCCATCAGATCAATGGTGCCAGTCTCCTTGACTGAAACATTTTTACCAGCTAATCTCCTCTATATCTACTACGAGCGATGGAACGTCTGAGGAGAGATGGGGAGTGATGAAGGCAATAATGAGGTTTTAAACGCTAGGAGGATACTGATATGAAGAACTTGATTGTACTGCTGGCATTGCTCGCTGTGACCGCGATTGCTGGCTGCGGCGGCGGGGGTGGAGACGGCAAGCCCGCTGGAACGAGGGAGATTTACTTCCCGATACATCAAGGCGCGTATTATCGGTATGAGGCCGCCGATTCTTCCGGAGATGTTCTGGCATATGAAGCCTTTACCTATTCCGCGGTCGAGGCTGAACAGTTGATCCTGAATGTAGAGAATGACCCGGATTTTCAGCAAACTTGGCTGTACGGCGATAACATCGTCCATTATTCGGATTCGGGGGTGGGTGCGTTCTGGCCGGAACCTCTTGACTATGTCCGCTTCCCGCTCTCGGATGGATTAATATGGACGGATACAGCGGGTGGACTTGTTTATCAGCATATGGTTTCTGAGGTCGGAACTTTTAGGGACTATGAAAATGTGTTCTTGGTGACGGTCGTTTGCGACTCGCCGGGCTATTCGGTTATTCCGGAGGCTATATATATTGCGCCGAATGTCGGTATCGTGCGTTTCATTTTCATGGGGGGCTGGCTTTCCCATGCGCCCTTTGATCTTGTTGAATATCACAATTAAGGATTGTTTACTGCAGTGTCAGATCCCGATAGTATAAAACCCGGAAAACAACCGTCCGACTTTGAGATCGAACGTATCAAATTCGAAGCGTTTTTAAAAGGTAAAGGTCTCAAGCTGACAAAACAGAGAATGATAATTTTCAATGAGGTCTTTCGTTATCATGGACATCTTGACGCTGACAGTATTGCAGAACGACTTCGAAGCCTTGGAAAACGCGCAAGCCGGGCGACTGTTTACAGGACTCTTGACCTGCTTTCCGAAGCCGGGCTCGTTAAATCGATTAGCCTGGGAAAAAGCCAGCACTACCACGAACATGTGCACGCAGGTGAACATCATGACCACCTTGTATGTCTTTCGTGTCACAAAATTATCGAATTTTATTCAGATGAGCTTGAGAATATACAGGATAAAATCTGCAGGGAATATTCATTCAAACCTGTCCACCATACAATTATTGTATTCGGTATCTGCTCAAAATGTAGTCAAAAAGGGGATTGAAAAATCTGCAACCTGGTCCGGGTTTATTTAGACCAATCCTATTAATTAAATATTGATACGAGATCGGGGACACCTCTTTTCGCCCGTCGAAAAGCAGGTGGAGATAGTCCCGAATTTAGT
>CBDURU010000037.1:0-28193 GCA_965369865.1 uncultured bacterium
CCATATCTCGTCTTTGAGGGAATAGGTCTCTCTCTTCTTAAAAGAGCGTATGCACAAAAATCAACAAGCTGTATGAAATACGAACGACTAGATTTCTTGAAAAATGGATCCTCTATTATCCTGTCCAGCGGGATATTTTTCTTTGCCTTACCTGTGGCAGCCCATACACCCATTGAGCTTGGAATTGGATTAAAAACGTGCATCTTCCTCGCCAGGCGTGTGTATTCATTTTCGGAGCCTTCATCAATTATAAGAATCGCTCTGCTGTCCCAAGCTACCATTGTCCTGTTTATTCGGTTCAGAAGCCGCTCAAACAACGACAGCCTGTCCTTTTTTCCTCCAACGGCATTGAAAAGCCTCACCTCATTTAATGTCGCAAGCATTTTGAGAGCACCCTTAAATATTTCACATCGACGGTTTTTGCCAATTATTCGATCAGACGGCCTTTCTCTCCCTGAAACAAATTTCCAGGCATGTAACTCCTTGTATAAAAATATGCCGTCAGTATCTTTAAGATCCTTCCTCCAATCCTTGACTTTCAGAAATATATCCTGCCATGCATCCGATGGAATCGCCAAGGCAGAAAAAACGCAAAGTTCTTCGTCTCTTGAGTCATCTATGTAAATCAGGCGCATTTTTTTCACTCCCTGCTTTGCGGTGTCTATCCTCAACTAAAAAATACTTGCTTATACTCACTCAATTTCCGGAATGATTCAATGATCGCAACATCTTTCGGTGCGGTCAAGAGACTTTCCGGGTGAAGCAAGTCCCTTTCTCGATTGTACCATACGCTAATCTCCCCCGAATTCTGTCCCATTAGTTATTACAGGACAACCCATCGTCCGGCCCGATCGATGGTTTCAATCTTTACCCACTCTAAACCCGGATGTACTAAAATTTATTAAACTAAAAAGGCGGAAAAAAGTGATACTATAATACAGATACGTACAAGGACGGGATTAAACAATGCCGGACATAAATAATGAAATAAAAACAGTTAGAGACGTCATTTGTCATGCGCTGACCGAGTTTGCCAGGCCTTTCGATTCCACAGTGCTTATCAAAGATATTATCACCCGCCTCAGGGAAATCACCGGAAGCACCCGCGGCGATCTGCTTTTATACCAGTCGGATTTAAATATCCTGTTTTTTTCGGAAACTTCGTCGATTGATACAAGTACCACAGATCCTTTGAAAATCAACATAACGGACAGTAAAAAATCCGCGCCTGTTGAGGCTTTGACAGGCGGACATACTGTGCTGGTGGATGATGTCAGCGAGTCCAGCCTTCAAAGTATCTCACCGGGATCCAAAACCATTCTCTCGGTCCCCATCATTTATAGCGAAAATATTCATGGGGTTCTTAACCTGGAGCATTCCGATGCCGGTGCTTTCGACGAGGAAACTGTCGCCTGGATTGAAGCTGCCGGTACGGTTCTCGCAAGCCTTCTGGAACACAGCTATCTCAAGGAGCGAATCTTCTACCTGAATCAAAGGTTGATCGACTCAATGACCAGTGACCTTGTCAAAGCCGATCCGCACTATCGGGATCACGCCGAGCGTGTCTCGGGACTTGCGGCGGCACTGGCTGAGAAACTTAATCTTCCCTCGGACCTGGTCAAGGCTGTTCGGGAATCGGGATACCTTCACGATCTCGGAAAAACCGGGGTGAATGAAAGCATACTCGTTAAACCCGGGAACCTTACCGATGATGAGTATCGTGAAATGCAGAAGCATCCGGTACTTGGGAGGTTCCTGTTGAAACCGCTTGGTTTCCAGCCCGCGGTACTGGAAGGCGTGGTCAGCCATCATGAGAAATGGGACGGCACCGGATATCCGAGGGGATTGTCAGGTGAACAGATTCCTATAACCGGTAGAATCCTGGCTGTGGCGGAGGCATTCGAAGTGATGACGAGCGATCAGCCGTACCGGCAGAAACGTTCGACAGAGGAAGCCATGGAGGATATCAAGAGTGTTGCCGGCGCCCAGTTTGATCCGGATGTTGTCGAGGCTCTGGTCGGCCTCGATCTGAGTAGCCTGGATTGAGGACACGAACTGTCTGGATTCGCAGCCGGTATCAAAGAATTAATACGGCCCGATATGGTTCAACGCGTTAACGGCAGCCATACCGGTGATCTCCAGCGTGCTCTCATCGAAGTTATGTTTCCCGCCTTCAATGTGGTTGACTGCGCCTACAAGCGCGACCGAGGTTCCGTCATCGATGAACCACTCATAAACAAGGGTCCCCCCATTGATATCGGGGCTTACCACATCGCAGTTGTATCTTAAGACCATGCATGGTTCGTCTGTAATTCCCATGTACGGGACGCTTACCAGGCCTTCGCCCCAGCCTCTCAATAATAAATCGAACGAATGTGTTGGCGGGAAAGAGAATGAATAGGTTTCATCGGTGAATACCCAGACGGGATATTGAATTACAAACGGTGGAACGAAATTGAATGATCCGAGCCACATTTCCTCATGGGCGCCGACCAACATCAACCTGTCGGGGTCCATTTCCCATCGTTCAGCAAGGTAAATTTCTCCAGTGACGTCATTATATAAACCGGTGGTCTTGTAAAAGTAGTCGAAACTTGATGTGATATTCCCGGCGAAAGGAAGCACCTCAGGATCGTCAGGCGCAAGGATCGCGCGATAATTACCGTTGTCCACAAGTGCCAGTCCGGTGAAATCCCATGGACCATCGGGATTGCCGAGGTCGACAAACGGAAGCATGGAAGCTGTATCAAACTCCCCGCTGACGTAACTGAACTGGGTGCCCAGGGTTTTATAATCCTGATCCTCCGGTTTCGTAATGCCGACATGAACTTCTATCTGGTAACTCACCGTATCGATCAGGTCGCACGGATCGGTTGCCTTTAGCCCGATAGTGAATATCCCGACCTCATCCGAGCTCACCACAACTTCTTCGCCCATCGCATCACCGTAATTACCGTCATTGTTGAGATCCCAGGCAAGCTCAAGTGTGCATTCTACTCCGTCAGGATCGTATGATGTTGAGACCAGCGTAACCTGCTGTCCGGTAATGACGTGAGAAGGGCCGGTAAAATCTGCAACAGGGGGAGTTTGGCAACACGGATCGATATAATGTTCGACTTCGATGTCGATAAATGTATACGTGGTGAAATCCCATGGAGGGGTACTTTCCATTGGGTCTTCAATCCCTGCAAGTGCCCTGTAGTAACCCTCTCCTGCCCCCAGATCATTAGTAACTGGAATTATATAGGTCACAATTGGCGGGCTGACGGCGGTCATTGATGCGAATTTCTTCCCTGTCCACAATTCAGGACATTCGATCCATCCTTCTCCGATACTCGTCTGCCAGTCCCGCGTAGAAATAACAATGTCTACTTCATTCCCCGCTTCATCGGTAAGCGGCGCGGCTTGACTTGCAATTACCATGTATGCTTCGGGTTTATTCGAACTTATCGGAAAATCATCCGGAATGTTTACAGGCGGGTTGGCAATGGGAAGTTCCCACGAAGTATCGATCGCATAACCCAATGAAAAAATTCCCTGCGGAAGCCGGAAATGCCAGGTCCTTGTGACTGTCTGTCCGGCTCCCAGCACATGGCGGTTTTCACTGCTGTAGTAATCCTTGTACGGGTTGAGCGTGCTGGCGGGATAAATCGGCGTCGCAAATTTCCCCACCGAGTACGAGAAAATGGGGATATTGGTGCCGGGAGAAAAATCAATCGGGTTAAAAATCGTCGTGTACCCGTCGGCATTGAAAACATATCCATCCATCCCGTCAGGGTCCTGAGTGGTAAGGCCCGAAGCCGGCCAGTATTCGGTTCCGCCCCACATCATTATGAACCGCGTATCGAAAGCGGTGAGAAGATCCAGGCCGGACCAGGGGTGAGTGATTTCGAGATCCAGTTCCCATGAACCATCCGGATTATGCGTCGCTCCGGTTATCTTGAAACAATCGCTGCACGGCATGCCGTCTTCTATAAATTGACGAATATTTGCGTGGATCACAGGTTGGCGGGAAGGGACAATTTCAAATAATTCGGATTCCGGATCGAATACTATCAGCCCTGTTTCTAATGTGGAATGTGGATTCGACACCTGTGCGGTTGAATCGACCCGTTCGGACAGGCCGGGATCCACAGGAGAATAATCGATCTCGGGGTTACTTTTATTCTGACACCCCATAGCCGGAATTGAGATTAACGCGATCACCAGAAATAGGTGAATAAATATTCGGTTCAATTTGATCCTCCATTAGTACTGATTAAAAATAAATAGCCTTACACTATCCAGGCATGTGTTTTCATTGAGTGCTTGTTCCCAGACAGCAACATGATACTACGTTACCCACTGTTTATAAAGGTACTGTATAGAAAACTCCTCTTTTCGCCCGTCGAAAATCTGAATTCGTCTGCTAATGTAGGGGACATCTCTTTTCGCCCGTCGAAAAGCAGGTGTCCCCATCAATCCTAAATACGCCCAAATAATGGGTGCCGTTGACAAGCTGAGTGAGACATCGAAATCCCCCAAGCCTCGAAAAAATCTCCGCGTCGAACGTGCTTGTCGACGATTATTACAAATATCAATAAATCGCGTGGCGGCGACACGCTGAGTGAGACATCTAAATCCCGCAAGCCTCGAAAATTCTCTGGGTCGAACGTGCTTGTCGGCGATTATCTAATTTACTGAAGCATCCCAAGCTCACCCATCAGTGTTTCCACCGATGTCGTCAATTGCGGATCGACCCCTTTAGCGAAATCAGGCGGCAGCAAATCAACCCAGACATCCGGGATTGCCCCGTTTCCTTCCAGGTTGAATAAAATTCCACCGGTTTCGGGATCGATCGTCCACCATCCGCGACGGGGAAGGCTCAGATAACTTCCATCCACAAGACGTGTGCCGCCGGTTGATATTACGCCGCCTCCCGTCTGCCATCCGATGAGAAGCCCGCGGTCCAGTGTTTGAATTGCGTGTGCGAAAATCTCGGCGTTCGAGAAGGAATACTGGTTGGCGATTACAACCAGCGGACCGGTGTATGTATAAAACAGCGTGCGATCCTCGGGATATCCAAGCCCCCCATCGCGCGGTCGTGTCAGGGCGTGGCGTTCCGTATTTAAAATCGCAAGAAGATAATCCGTTACCCATCCGCCGGAATTCCATCGGACGTCGATAATGATCCCGTCCTTTCCATGTCCGGTTGTATAAAGGTCCTGCTCGAATCTCTCGACCCAAGGTTCGTACATTCGCTTGATGTGCATGTACCCAAGCCGTCCGCCTGAGATATCCTCTACAGTGCGGTTATTATCGGACATCCAGGCCTGGTACGAATTTTCAAGCCATACTGTGTAAGTTTCGGGACGAATCCGTATCCATTCGGGTTCTCCGTCACCCGAATCCCCGCCGATCACACCAATTTCGATTTCCCGGCCCGTGCTGCCTTCCATCGCGCGCCACCAGTTACCTATCGGCCTCTCGCCATACCCGCCGACATCGTAGCCGTTTATGTTGACGATTCTGTCGCCGGGTTCGATTCCCAGTTCGACATGGCTGATCGGTGTTCCGGGAGTGATCCAGTCGATAACAAGGCCGGGTTCGGAATCCTCGATAAGTCCGCATCCGAGATACCCTGTATCGGGTCCGGTCGGTCCACGTCCCGCGTCGCTGTAACTAAGGTGGCTTGCGTTCAAACGCCCCAGCATTAAATTGACGGCATCCCCAAGGTCGCGGAAGTGCCTGGCAGCCTCGACCAGCGGTTCGTAATCATTGTGAAGCTGATCCCAGTTCTGCCCATGAAAATCGGGATCGTAAAATTGCTGTCCCTCGATTCTCCAGAGTTCATCGAATTTATACATCCGTTCGGCGTAAGGATCGATTTCCATCGCCGCACTGAAATTATGAGACTCCGCTGAATCGCCCCCCGATTTGAAAGACCTGATCGTACCGCCCGGGGTCATGTAGTAAATCCTGTCGACACCGGTGTGCCAGTAAATAACCTGAGCACTTGCGTTTCCGGCTACAACTTTTCTTTCCTCGCCCGTCCACTTGACCTGGTAAATATCGCTGCTGCCGGATGAATTGGATGTGTAAATTATATATTCCCCGTCAGGTGAAAAATCATATAGAAATTCCGACCCGATATCAGTCGTCAGCCGTCTCGAGCGGAAATGTATGTTTTCAAAATCGATAATTACATCGATTTTAATAAGCTCTTCTTCCTCTTCTTCTTCTGATTCCTCTTCATCCTCACCATTTTCAGATTCGTCGCTTGTTTCATCTACCACTTCCTCATCTTCCTCCGGTTCATCCGACTGTGGTTCCGGCAATGGTGGAAGCGGTTCCGCCTGGATATCCCATTCACTTACCGGGCGTTCATCATCCTGTTTCTGAAGGAAAATAAAATAGGCGTCCATATTATCGAGATTCCGGGAGGATGAAAATCCGAGTTTGGACCCGTCCGGCGACCATCTCGGCATATAATCGTCGTCCGGATGACGGGTGATGTTCACTTCGCCATCGGCCCAGGACGGTAACAGCCCGGTTGCCCCCACTCGTCCCGGAAACGGCTGCCATCCATCCGACGGGCAGAGTGGCAACTCGGGATCTTCGGGGTCGACCGCCGCGATGTAAATGTCCGAATTGTAATCGTCATCGTCGCGGGAATATGCCAGCCACCTTCCGTCCGGTGAAAATTCAAAATCGCTTCCGAAGTGATGCGAGTACAGATTGCGATGGTTGTTGCCGTCGCCGTCCATAAACCAGACGTCACCCAGGTTGCGAATGTATGCGATCGTCAATTCCGACTCGGGAATTGCCGCATCCTCATCACCGGCTTGTACCGGTGCGAATTTTGCCCTCCGGCATGGTTCATCGATTCGCGCAAGCCTCTCAACCGCAAATCTGCGGGACTCGCTCAAGCGTTCGTTGTCGGGATCGTCGGATTTCACCCTGTACAGTTGTTCTATTCCATCCCGGTCGGATGTAAACAGGATCGCGTCGCCCCTTGGATACCACTGGATTTCCCAGTCGCGCGCCGGATGATTTGTAAGTTGTGCCGCTGTTGTCCCGCCGACCCCGTCAGCTCGCACGCAGAAAATTTCACCACGCACTACAAATGCCATCTCATTTCCATCGGGACTCATTTCGAACTCTGTCGCACCGGAGTAAAAAGACATTGCCCGTGGTGTGTCGGGGTCCTCATCGAGCCAGGCGTTGATATGAATTTCACGCGGACTTCCGCCATCGAGGTCCTGTACATAAATTCCGCCCATCCATTCGTACGTAACGATTCCTGAGCCAGCCGATCCCCCGATTCGCGGATGCCAGAGTCCGGTGTCGCGGTAATTAGTGATTCGCGTTTTTTCTCCGGTCGATGCGTCCCATGCCAAGAGATTTCCGACACCGGAATCTTCCTCGCTACGGTAATAAAGAACCGACCCATCGCGCGACCACATCGGGTCGGTATTTGTGTACTCGTTACCCGTGACCCTTGAAAATTCTCCGGTCGACATCCTGTAAATCCAGATATCCTCCTTGTGAGTGCCCCTGTACCCTTCGCGATATCTGTTCCCGGGACCGAAATGAAATGCGATTCTGTCCCCGTCGGGATGCATGACCGCCTGGTATCCGGGAGATGGCACAAGGTTTACCGGGGCGGACGGCCCATAGCCCTGATCCGATTTAAAATAAACGGCATGCGGTTCGCGATTGTTCGGCCAGACCCCGCCGCGCCGCGATGAAAATAAAAGCCCGTCTCCCTCAAGTGTCCATCCCGAAAGAATGTCGCCGTTCGATGCAAACGTAATGCGTTCGGGAGTCCCCCCGCGTGAATCGATTATGAAAAGGTCCTCGGAGCCGTACCTGTCCGACATGAACGCGATTGTCGAACCATCCGGACTCCAGATCGGCGTATGGTCGTACCCGTCGGAGGATGTCAGCCGGGTCGCGCGTCCGCCTCCGATCGGGGCGGTCCATAAATCACCGGCCCATGAGAACGCGAGTGTCGATCCATCGGGCGATGGCGCGGGATACCTCGCGAACCGGACAATTTCCGCATCGCCTGTAGAGGCACCGGCGGTACTTAATGTCAGCAGTATGAAAAGTGCTGTTGTTGCAATTGGGAGAAGAGCGTTTCTGGTCATAGCGATTCACACGTTGGAAAACTATTATTTAATGAGAGATCAGGGTAACGGTATCCGACAAAAATGGCAACTCTCGAATACCTTGCATCCCGTTACATTATTGGTATACTCAATTCCTGTTTCAACTATTCCAGCTTCAGGAGGTCTCTTACATGTATCACTTCACCGGCGGCACTGTCTACCTTGAAAATGGTTTTAAATCAAACATCGACGTAATTACCAAGGGAAAGCGTATCCAGAGCGTCGGCACTAATCTGAAAACACCGAAAGGCGCGAAAGTTGTCAAACTTAAGCGCGGACAATTTCTCGCACCCGGTTTAATCGACGCCCACTGCCATCTCGGGCTTTTTGAAGACGGCGTCGGGATGATTGGGAGCCACGCAAACGAATATGGCGATTACAATACCGCCTATGTCCGCTCGATGGACGCGATCTTCCCGAAGGACATGGCTTTCGAGGACGCCCGTAAAGGCGGCGTGATTGCGGTTGGATCGTTTCCCGGTTCCGCAAACCTGTTTGGTGGTGTCTGTTCCGTAATTAGGACCTATGGCGAGACCCTTGAGGAAATGCTGATCGATGGCTACCACGGAATGAAAATGGCTCTAGGTGAAAACCCGTTCAGGGTAGGGCAGTCGTTGAACAAAGCCCCGCACACCCGTATGGCGAACGCCGGACTTATCAGGAAAACATTGATCGAAGTACAGAACTACATCGAGAAACGCGACAAGGCTAAAAAACCGGTAAAAAAACCAAAGGGCAGGGGAAAGAAAAAGAACGAGGACAAGCAGTTCGATCGCGACCTTGGAAAAGAACACCTCGCGATGTTGCTGGAGGGAAAATTCCCCGCACGATGGCATGTCCACCGCCGGGATGATATCGAAACCGCGATTCGACTCTCAGAGGAATTCAAATTCGACCTTGTTCTTGAGCATTGCACCGAAGGCTGGCTGATTCCGGATATGATCGCGAAGCGTGGATTAACAGCGATAATCGGTCCGATGGACACCGCACGGGTGAAATATGAGTTAAGGCATCGCGAGGAACATGCGCCGCATGTCCTTCATGAAGCCGGAGTCAATGTCTGCCTCATGACCGACCATCCGGTCATGCCGATCAATCATCTCAGGCTTTGCGGCGCGATGAGTGTACGCGGTGGATGTACCGACAACGAAGCGATGAAAATGATGACTAAGAATCCCGCGAAACTTTTGAATATCGATAAGGATTACGGAGCGATCAAAAAAGGCAGACTCGCATGTCTTGCGATTTATTCAGGGCATCCCCTGGATATGAGATCACAGGTCGACCATGTCTGGATCGAAGGCGAGCAGTACTGTTGAATTTTTAATACGATGGAGGGGTCACTGCACCAGACCTTTTAACTAAAACAAAATAGGGAGCCGGTTGGCTCCCTTATTATTTCTGTTTCACATTAGTGTCAGTTGGTCATCAAGGATCGATTTCGATCATGATTAACTGGTTGTTTCCTGCCCGTAGAATGACTGAAATAAATCCACATGGCGGGGGAACGTAGTCGGGATGCTCCGCTGCGGCAAGTGCAAGTTCCAGAGCCGGTCCGGAGATATTTTTATCATCCGTGAAGTACCAGATGGCGTCCTGAACCTCGTTAACTGTGTACTCGTTTCTGTTATTGAGGATCCAGTCGATGATATTCCAATCGGTATCGAATCTTGGATCGTCGGGGAATAAGTCCGGTGAAGTGGATGGGTAAACCTCGACACAGTAGTATTTAGTGCCTGGTGTCATATAATGGAACTCGTCTACACACCAGCCGCGATACGGTTCACCATCTTCATAACCCAGCCTGTAGAGTTCTTCCAGGTCCCCGAGTCCGTCCAGAATGTTTGTGTCCCAGTATGAATTGGCGCCTGGGTGAGCACTTTGGATGGTTATGCAGTTTGGATCCGGGACAGGTATGCCTTTCTGCAGGCCATACGTGAAGTACATGGCCCAGCCGCAGTCATCCGTGAATTCTGTGCCATCGCCCCATCCTGTCTCTTCCTGAATGACATTATCATCACTGTCGTGAAGCTGGGCTTCCACATGGACAGCAAGGTATAATTCTTCGGGGCAGGGTGAAAATTCGCTTAATGGTATTGCCGTTTCGATGTCATAATCGAACTGGCCGACTTTAGGTGTTCCCTTTTTAGTTGTGGGAAGGTCGTCGAGGCTGGTGTACGCTGCCACGTGAGTTTCAGTTATCACCCAACCTGATAAAGTCGCTTCGGCATGGACATATAGATAGTCGCTGTCATTTGTCACAGTGACTGTCCCAATCACAAGGTTTTGACCTGCAATCAGGTCGGTTGTGTATTGAGTGCCATACCAGAATTCTGCAATGACGTCTGCGGTTCTTGCATCGTCATTTGTTCCCGATGGTGTCACCGGGCTTGTTGAACTTGAACAAGCACTGAATGAAACCACCAGTAATAAAACAATTACTGACATAATGAATTTATGCATTTTTTAAATGCCTCCTTGGTTTTTAAAAAACCGGATAGCCAATGATAGTAGGTGAAAGAAACCAGTGCGTCAAGCGATATAAGGTAAAAAGTAGAATTTTGGTACTTATTTACCAAATTTATTACGTCTTATAATCATTTATTTGTGAAATTAATAACAAGGTATATACGATGGCTCTTCCGGGGATATTGATTTTCCCAAGCCTCATTGCCGGCATGCACTTCCAGGATGCGAAATTTGCAGACCATGAGGACCGAAACGAATCGCCGCCAATCAAAGTCGGGTTGATTCTCAATGTCCTGGAGCGCAATGGAATCGCTGACGAGTCACGGTTACCGTTCTTTGCCGATCATGGCAAGGAGTTTTTGAACTCGATCTTGCGATTGCGGATTTTGAAAAAGCCCTTCAGATACAGCCGGATTATGAGGCAGCCAGGTCGGGTCTGCAGGACGCCAAAGAATTATTAAATGGGTAACATCCTATCCAGTTCTCAAAAACATTCACGAAATAATCCACCAGTGCGACTCCCTGAAGGTCGTGGCTCTGTTTTGCGTGATAGTGTGATGAGTGTATAATTAATGTACTTGGGTTATTTGCAACAGGGAGGGTGTCGATGTTAAAAGAAAATTCAGTTAAAGAAAATGGGTCTGACAAGGCAGTCAGGTTAATCCTGATAAGTGTCATGCTCTTTTTTACTACGGCAGTGCCATGTTGTGAGAGTAGAGACGGCAGGTCAAATGACTCGTCGGGCAGTGCGGGTCTTGATCTCGATTTTTTAACAGCCGATGAATACGTGGATAGCGGTGACACCTTTTATTTGTCAGAGGATTACGAATCGGCACTAACTGAGTATTCGAGAGCAATTGAGATTGACTCTGATAACTTCAAAGCCTACTGCTTCAGGGGGTGTTCTCATATGTATATTGGCGACCTGGACTCTGCATTAGAAGATTTGACCAGGGCGATCGAAACTAACCCGGAGTACGCACAAGCCTCGATAGCTCGCGGTAGTACTTACCGTCGCAAAGGTGAGTATGAACTTGCGTTATCAGACATAAACAGGGCAATAGAACTCAATCCGGATGACAGCTACTTTTATCATAGTCGGGGACTTGTCTACCATAATATGGGTGATCTGGACCTTGCAATAAAGGAATACATCACAGCAATTGAAATTGATCCGGACAACGCCTACGGTCACCTGGGTCTTGGAAATGCTTACTGGGATAAAGGGGCTGCACAACTCGCGGTAGACTGCCATACAACCGCATTAGAGATGAAACCAAATTGGGATTATGCATATTATAATCGCGGCCTGGCTTACCACAGTCTGGGAAATCTTGATCTGGCGATCGCAGATTATACGATAGCAATAGACCTGGGCGCAGACTTCGTCGGTGCATTTTCTAATCTTGGTAGAGCTTACCGAGAAGGTGGAAACTATCAACTCGCAGTAGAATATTGTACAACCGAAATAGACATGTATCCACATTCAGACTTCGCGTATTATTTTCGCGGTCAGGCTTACCATAACCTGGGAAATAATGATCTTGCGATAGCGGATTTTACAACCGCAATAGACCTGGGCGCGGACGTAGCCGAAGTTTTCTATAATCGCGGAAGTGCATATCAGGAAATCGGGGAGCTCGATCAAGCGATTGCGGATTTTGAAAAAGCCCTTCAGATACAGCCAGATTATGAGGCAGCAAGGTCGGGTCTGCAGGACGCCAAAGAATTATTAAATGGGTAACATCCTATCCAGTTCTCAAAAACACACACGAAATAATCCACCTGCACGCACTCATTAACATTCGCGGCTCTGATACGTTTGTGTTACTGTTTTAGCCCCTGTACTTCCTTGTTCTCGTAGCCCTTCTTTTAAGCTTTGCCTGTCTTGCCTGGCCGGGAGTAAAACTTCGCCTCTTGCGCTTTTTCTTCTGCGATTTCGACATCACTTTCTTTTCAAGAAATTCCTCAAGCATTCGGATCTCGTCCCTAAGTTCGGCCGCGCGTTCGAAATTAAGGTCGTTCGCTTCCGAAAGCATCTCGGACCGGATCATTTCCACAATTTGCGGAAGTTCATCGCGCGTCAGTTCCACACCCTCGAAATTGATCGTCCCATCCTCAAGTACCGCTTGGACCGCAACTTCCTCATCCACATCCGACGCGATATCCCTGATCTCTTTCGTGACCGATGTCGGTGTGATACCGTGCTTTTTGTTATACGCCTCCTGGATTACACGGCGTCGGTTCGTCTCCTTCACCGCCGCTTCGATCGCCGGGGTCATGATGTCGGCGTAGAGGATCACCATCCCGTCCGCGTGGCGTGCCGCGCGTCCCATTGTCTGGATCAGCGACGTTTCGGTCCGAAGGAAACCGGCTTTGTCCGCATCGAGAATCGCGACAAGGCTGACCTCGGGCAAATCAAGTCCTTCCCTTAAAAGATTTATCCCGACAAGAATATCGAAATCGCCCCGCCGCAAATCCCGCAATATCCGGACCCTGTCGAATGTGTCGATCTCGGAATGGAGATATCGGACACGGTGGCCCATCCGTTCGAGATAGTCGGTCAGATCCTCGCTCATTTTTTTTGTGAGCGTTGTGATCAATGTCCGCTGCCCTTTCTCGGAACGCTTCCCGATCTCGTCCATCACGTCATCGACCTGGGTTCCGACCCCGCGGATTTCAATTTTCGGATCGATCAGCCCGGTTGGACGGATGATCAATTCGACTGTATTGTCGGAACGCTCGCGTTCGTACGGCCCGGGAGTGGCGGTGGTGAAGATCACCTGGTTTATGTACCTCTCGAACTCCTCGAAATTCAATGGACGGTTATCGAGCGCGCACGGCAGGCGGAAACCGTAGTCGACAAGGTTTATTTTCCTCGACCTGTCCCCCTTGAACATTCCGTTAAGCTGCGGGATCGTCTGGTGCGACTCGTCGATGATCATTAAATAATCGTCCGGGAAATACTCGACCAGCGTCGATGGCGGCTCCCCCGGTTCGCGCCCCGAGAATATCCGCGAATAATTTTCGATGCCGGAACAGAAACCGAGTTCGCGAATGCACTCGATATCGTAAAGTGTCCGGTCCTTCAGACGTTCCGCGTAGAGTTTTTTGTCGTCCTTAATGAACTGCTTGTATTGAATATCGAGATCCCTCGCGATATTGTCGAGAATTAATTCCTGGCGTTCGGGAACGAACGCGTAGTGGCTTGCAGGGAACAGGGAAATTTCATCGAGGATCTCTAATACTTCGCCGGTGACAGGATGAATCCTCGTGATACCCTCGCACTCGTCGCCGAAAAACGACATCCTGATTATTACTTCCTCGTTGACCGGATAAATTTCAATCGTGTCGCCCTTCACACGGAACGCGCCCCGGATCAGTTCGAGATCGTTCCGGAGATACTGCATATCGATGAATTTCCTTAAAAGGACGCGACGCTCGATCTCTTTTCCCACCGTAACTTCGACCGACATGTCTGTGTATTCGGACGGGTCGCCAAGGCCGTAAATGCAGCTCACTGTCGCGACTATAATAACGTCCCGACGGCTGAGAAGCGCCTGGGTGGCGGCATGGCGCATGCGGTCGACTTCCTCGTTCACATCCGCGTCTTTTTCGATATAGAGATCTCGCGCCGGAACGTACGCTTCCGGCTGATAAAAATCGTAATAGCTGACGAAATATCCGACGAAATTATCCGGGAAGAACGCCTTGTACTCCGCGGCGAGCTGGGCAGCGAGGGTTTTATTGTGCGTGACAACCAGTGTCGGTCGCTGGACCTCCTCTATTACTTTCGCCATCGTGAAAGTTTTGCCCGACCCTGTGACGCCGAGCAGTATCTGCATCCGGTCACCGCGGTTCAAACCTTCGACCATCTGCTCGATAGCCTGGGGCTGGTCACCGGCAGGCTTATATTCTGAAACCAGCTTGAATGGTTTTGAAATTTTTTGTTTTTTTGTCGCAGGCATCCTGGGTTATTTTAACATACGAAACGGATGTTTAGAAAATGATTGGGGCTACTTCTGTCCTCTACGAATTAAGAAAATCGGAGAGATAACCATCCCCATAAAAGAATCGGAGAAATAACCATCCCCATAAGAAAATCGGAGAGATAACCATCCCCCCG
Organism: uncultured bacterium; assembly: GCA_965369865.1. Taxonomy (GTDB): domain Bacteria; phylum JAJVIF01; class JAJVIF01; order JAPKYR01; family JAPKYR01; genus JAPKYR01. The sequence goes on from CBDURU010000037.1 coordinate 14,749, forward strand.
CGGAGCGAAGCGAAGAGGGGGGATTATAGGGGGGCCTTACCAAACCCTGTCGCCGGTATTGAAATCATCGATATTCCCTTCTACAACAATACAAATCGCGAAATCATCCTCGACCGATTCCACCTCGATTATCCCCGTATTCACCGTTGTTACACCAAGCACATCGCCCGATTCCGGATCGATTACCTCCACTTCACTCTCGACATTGAAAAGCAGCCCCTCATCCACGCTGTCGAAATAACCAACGTTGATAAAAACAGATTCGGCGGTAACATTAGCGATCCGGCCCTCGAGGTTTGGCTTCTCACCAATAACAGGGATAATCCGGTCGGTCTCGATTCCGAGCGAATCTTTTGTCCAGATGACCAGCTCTTCATCCTGAAGCTCATCCCAATTGATTATGAAATTGAAATCCAGAACCGATTCGTCCTCCCCTGTCCAGTCAAATAGTGGAGAGCCGGCATAGCCTGAGAATATCCTGACACTCACCAGCGAGTAATCATCCGTGACCGATCCCCGGATCCGAATTAGCGAGGTTTTGATTTCAATAATCCCCTGGCTGATTGAAATTTCCGGGGGTGAATTATTTCCGATGTCCTGTCCGACCAAGCCATCGTTTATCATGACATTGATCATATCGAAAGCAACATTCCCGGCGAATCTCCTGAGGATCATCGCTTCTTCGTCCTCATCTACCGAACGGTCTTTTTTTATCGTGCGCTCCCAGATCAGGCTGCCGGACGATGTATCGTACGCCTGGAACGCGATTTCGATCCTGACCATCCGGTAATTCCCCGACCTCCTGACCTTCGCCTGGTTTATCCGGCCCGAGACAAGAGCGTCCACGTTGTATTCAGTTCCAATCTCAATAATTTCGGATTCCGATAATAACGCGGGATTAACATTTCCGATTTCCGTAGTGGTAAATCTGCCCGTATCGGAAAAATATCCCGGCCAGACACCATACGCCCACTCGGCGACCTCAAATCCGTACTCATCGTCGGGGATAATCTCGCACAGGCCAAGCCGCCAGATTGAATTTATCAATTCCTGGTCATTAGATAGAAGGCCGTCCCCGTCTATTACACGCGAGCGTTCGGCATAAGCCGGGGACACGGACAACAGGATTATGGACGCGAAAATCGCGATCACGCAGATTCTTTTCATGCGCATGGGTATCAGGCCTCCACGAATGGACATGTATTTACCTTATCCTGTTTAAAGGGGCATGTAAACAGAGAATATAGAGAATATATAGTCTATCAATCCCAGTAGCCGTCATCTCGATCTGGAAACGATGTCGCGATCGCGCGGCAGTAATAACCGATTTCATCCATATAGGGCATATGCAATGCATTGATTGAGAGATTTTCGTACCCACTCCCCGGCTCGAGGGCCAGATGTATCAGGAATTTTGAAACACCGTATTGAGATTGGACTTTTTCGACCCTCACTCCGGTAATCTTCTCGACGGCTATCCTGTGATCCGAATCATCATTGGTGTATTCAAGGATTTTGCCATCGCACTTGAATTCCCTGTCGAGAATCGTTTTACCAAATATTAATTGCTCTTTTTTTGTCTTGATCGACTCGAAATTAAACTTGGGAACCTCCGCGACCTGCAGCCCGGCTTTTTCACGGCGTTTCCGGTGGTGCATGACAACCAGCCGGACATTTTCATTTCCATCGATCGAAACAAGCTTCAGCTTTGTAGCCGGACCGCTGACAGCTTCATATCTTTTAAATTTGTGTTTTAAAAAATCGAATCCGCGTTTGTTGTCCGAAGTGAAGTAAAGCCTTGTAAAATAAAATAATGTTTCCTTTGACTGCCTCGCGCCGAAAATATATTGCATCAGGATCGAGACTATGCCACTGCGGGTCCAGTACTCAATTTCATCATCTGAAATTTTCAGGTAACCCTCTTCCGTTTCCTTATTCAGGAATGATATGGCAATGACGACACCTATGGTGGTGCATAAAACTAATACAACGAGCAGAATATTAACCATGACCATGAGCAAGCCGCCAGGTTCTCCATCGGTGGCTATCAATGCTCCAATAAATCCTAAAAATGACAGACCCAGCCCGACTAAGAGGCCAATTACCCCATAACCGATCATGGCGGATTTTCTATCTTCAGAAGTTGGTTCGCGAGGTTTGAAAAGGCTCGTGGCTTTATCCGGATCCATGCGGACTGGCTCTCGAAAAAAGTTTGTAGTCTCCGGCCGGGCATTTATATCGATCAATGATCCCATGTCATCATCCATATTGAATGGATTCCCGGCCGGATAAAATGTTGCGGGTGATGGTGTCAATTTAGCGATATTATAGCTTTAAATACGATGTATTAGAACCCGCGCATTTCGATGGGGAAACGATTGTGATTGGCTCAATTATTGGTGCGGTCGGGATTAAAGCGCTGGTGATAATTGCGACGATAGGACCGGGTAAGAAAGAAAAAGATCGAAAGTAAATTAATCGGATTACCTAAAATAAAATATGCGGGTAACAAATTCATGCTACCCGCACCTCCTAAAACTCGTATCCAACGGGTTATTATGCAGTCTTTGTTCCAAATCCTTATCATGATCCTCAATTCCAGCAATTTCAGCCTTCGATTTACACTTCAGCCCTGTACCCCTGTCACAATGGGCATCCCGCTTCCACTCGTACCGGCGCAACCATAATTTTTTCACTTGAAAATTGTATAAAACATTATGAATTTGTTGCAATCTGCACCAATCGAGTTAACAATTTCATGCAGTTTGCTACATTAGGTGTTGATTCAAACCTCCTGTGGAATATATAGGGGATATCACTCATGTCCAATATAAAATTCCCTCAAATGGTTTGAAGTTAGACCGTGCCGTTAGCTTCCAGCTATCGGACAGCAAGTGCCGACTGCATCCTGCTGTTGGATTTTTTAAGTGCCGTTAGCTTCCAGCTATCGGACAGCAAGTGCCAACTACATCCTGCTGTTGGATTTTTCAAGTGCCGTTAGCTTCCAGCTATCGGACAGCAAGTGCCGACTGCATCCTGCCGTTGGATTTACCAAGTGCCGTTAGCTTCCAGCTATCGGACAGCAAGTGCCGACTGCATCCTGCCGTTTGATTTACCAAGTGCCGTTAGCTTCCAGCTATCGGATAACAGGATCTATCGATATCGATGCCTTATCCTGTGGGATTTCCTGTCCATTTTCAGATTGCCATGGACACCACTTGGGAGATATATAATATATGGGAAAATCCGTTAAGAATTTATTTAAAACTCTCCCGGAACCGCCAAAAATCCACCTGATTGCCATAGGTAATGAACTCCTGAACGGCGAAACCCGGGAAACCAACCTTGCATGGCTCACTAAATGGTTCACGAGACGCGGTGGTCATGTTTGTCGCGCGGCTATTATCCCCGATAATTTCGAAGCTGTCGGGATGGAAATTACATCCGCGATCGAAAGTGGAATCGACCTGGTCGTCACCACCGGGGGACTTGGGCCAACCGATGATGATTCCACTATGGCGGCGGTCGCGAGCTGCATTGGACTGCCAATTGAAATCAACCAGGAAGCTCTGGGCTATGTAAAAGAACGAATCAAATCACTCTCGAAATACCGTCCCGGGATCCCAACCAGGCTCAATAAGGAACGACAGTCGATGGCGGTTTGTCCGGTGGGCTGCAAACCTCTCCGAAATCCGGTTGGGGTCGCTCCGGGTATGTTCCACAAGATTAAAGGCACCACCCTGATTGTCCTTCCCGGGGTCCCTTCCGAGATGAAGGGAATTATTAAAGAAACCCTGAAACCATTCTGGAAAAGTTTTTTTAAGGGAATCTGCTATGTCCGCCGAAACATCATCCTGAAAGGAATCCCCGAAGCTGAACTTGCGCCGTTCATTCGCAGGGCAAACAGGAAGGACCCATCGGTTTATGTAAAATCTAGGTTGAAGTTAATCGGCAAACCGGTGAAATCGACAAAACGTTTATTGCCGGGTGAACTGCGATGGCAGATAATCCTTCATTTCTCAGTCACTGAATGCGACAGGAAATGCGGGAACGATCGAGTCAACGCTCTCGTTGATTTTTTAATAAAGGATGTGCGCAGGAAATATAAATACCCGTTTCAGGTAGACTTGAACCCAGGCAGGGTGTAGGGACCGGAACACACATCGGTATCGATATTTTTTTTAAAAAATAATCTCTACAGTTAATCCAGTTGAAAGCACAATAACTTGACACAACGCCTCTGATTTTATATTCTTACTTTAATTTATAGTATATTGCTTTACAGGGAACTATTCCCTGTTGCCGGTTAATCATTTAACAGGAAAAATTCAATCAGGAAGGTCCAACCATGTACAAATCACGAAGCTGTCTGATCTTGGGTTTCGCAATTTTGCTATCGGCATTATTTGGTTGCTCAGGAGGGGGTAACAGTCCTGTCCACCCGGATTCTATCACTCCTGAAATATCGGGTTCGATTCACGCCCCGACGGTGCATTCCAACCTTTTGGGGTATTACGATGTTTATTTCGATTATGAGAAACGGACATTTGAGATTTTTGAGAATCGAACGGCAAGTTTCACTCTTAACATTGTGCCGTTTCTCAACATGATGATGGTACCTCAATACGGGATCACTTTTGGATCAATCGTTATCCACGACGATGATCCGACTTTTCTTGGTGTTGATGTCGTGTTCTATGTGCATCACCCGTTCCCCGCATATGAACAATACAACGCGTACGATCTGATGAGCGTAGTGATCGGAAACGGGAATCAAAATATGCTATACGGTGGCCTCAATGTCGCAGAACATGGTAGAGACCTGTGGATGAATAATCCGGATGGTTATACCCGTTGGTTCAACCCGATCGATTTCACTTCAGAACTGATCTTCGGTTATGCCCCCGGTGGATACCAAAACCTTAAAGGTACCGCCCAGGTGAACCCATTTATGTATTATTCCAAGCACCTTGGAGCGAAAGATAACCTCTGGCCGTATCTGACCGGAGATCTGAATTTCGACGGGTTCTTCGAAAGCGGTGCAGGAAGAATGATGGAACTTGAATTTCCCCTGCACCCCTATGGGATTGGATTGATGTTCGGATACGCGGTGGTCGTGGCTTGGGAAGAACAGGGACCCAACGGACCCTATTATCCTTACCATAGGCCTGAAGCTATCGCGGCTTTGGTAGATCAGACTCCCGATGTCTGGTATAACCCGATCGATGGATCGGGCGGCAGTTTGATTCTGGATGTCGACATTTTCGGGTGGGAGATCCAGCCTTCTACAATCAAGCTTGATTCGAGCGTTCTTGGGAAAATCGAAGAATTCGATGCCGCCGCGATCGGGATGCCGGTGTCCGACCATGTTTCAACATACCATGTGGAAGCGATAGCTATGCCTCTTGACACTGCGGACAATCATCACGTGTGGGTGATCGCGGAATACGAGGGATACGATTATTCCAACGGACTGCCGGAAATTCCACATGCCGACGGGCCACTTGCGGCATTTTTCCGTTATCCTGTGCTTGTTCTTGGAGAACCCGGGATCGTTGAGCCGAATGTCCTCACCATTGATCCCAATTGGGGTGAGGTGGATACTCAGTTAACAGGTGTAACCATTACCGGCGAATTCTTCGAACCGACATGTACGGTGATGCTTGAATATTCTCCCGGCGACACGATCCCCGGTGATAATCTCGTCTGGCTGGATGCTGAAACGCTGGAAATTGATTTCGATCTCAACGGAGCCACTATCGGCGACTATGATGTCATGGTTACAAATCCTGGAAATCTTGTGGGATCCCTTGAAGATGGCTTTTCGGTCCATCATCCGCCGGTAGTACTGGCAATCGATCCCAATATGGGAAGTGTCGATGATGTATTGAATGCCACTGTCACCGGGAACTATTTCGCCGACGGCTGCCAGGTTGAGCTTCAGGAAGTTGAGGGGCCTTTTATTGTCGAGGCCGACAGCGAATTTTGGGTTTCTGAAACAGAAATTACCTGCTCTCTCACTCTCGCGGGCGCGCCGCAGGGTTACTACGACGTGGTTGTTATTAATCCCGATTCCCTTGAAGGCAGGCTGGATGATGGTTTTAGTGTACAAAATATCATTTACGTCGATGACTCCAACACATCCGGTGTCGAAGACGGCACGATGACAAATCCGTACAACACCATCCAGGAAGGTCTTGCTGCTGCTGTGAGCGCGGGCTACGAGGATGTCTGGGTCGATGACAGCGGAGTCAATTACATAGGACCTGTCCCTCTGGCAGCGGATATATACCTTAAATCAGAAAACTGGGATGATTCCGACGGCGATGACGAAGCGACAATCTCCGTTTCCGGTACAAGCACGGTCGTAAATGGTGCTGAAGGTGCGACAATTGATGGTTTCAAGATCACCGGCAGCCAGCGTACAGGTATATATATCAACGGTGTATCGACAACGGTTAAAAACTGTCATATCACCTCAATAATCTGTTCAACCAACTATGCCACATTTTATGGAATCAGAGTTGCCAACTCACCCGGTACAGTAATTGATAACTGTGAGGTTTCGGATATCAGATCCAGTAATTACTATGTGATTTGTTACGCGGTTCACCTGTCAAATTCCCCGGTTACGATGACCAATACAAAGGTCCATTACATCAGGGATACAGGCGGCTATCGGGGTTCTGCGGTTGTTTTGGCCTCAAACTGTAATCCTCAGGGAGGCAACAAGCTCGATATCAGTCACTGCTCGATATACGACTTTTCGACTGGATCATATACAACTACTTATGGGCTCTACATCAGCAATTGTAATGAAGCCGATGTGTTCAATAACCTGATCTATGATATTACCAGTGGGAATTATGACACGCTCTATGGTGTCCGTATCAGTGGATCGACTGATGTTGAATTCGTTAACAATGTTATTTACGACATCTATAAGAACGCGTATTTCTACAGCGGCTACGGGCTGTTCATATCTACCTGTACTAACATTGATGTGCGTAACACCATAATCAGTTATCTTCACAGGAACATCCATTTGAGCAGGGCATATGGAGTGTATGTGGATGCCGCATCAACCTACACGTTTGAATACAATGACGTTTATAACTGCCAGGATGGTAACTATGTCGGCAACGCGAGCCCTGGCACAGGCTGCATCAGTGCGAACCCGCTCTATGTAAATCCCGGCACCGATTTCAATCTTCAGAGCGGATCACCATGCATCGATACCGGCGACCCCGGCATCCAGGATCCCGACAACTCCCAGTCCGATATGGGCGCGTATGGTGGTCCTGGTGGCGACTGGTAAATCATAAAGTCACCACTCTATTAAGAGAACTCTGACAATCAACTAAATCTAAAATCATGGGCATGCCCATGATTTTGCTTCTTAGGTACTTCCGATCCCTGTTTGTATCACGGGTATCCCCGACACTTAATATTAAATTATCACAACGATTACTAAACCATATAAACAACCATTTACCCCCTGAACGCGATTATATTACAGGGAGAAAACAAATGTTTCATCATATCAGCACAAACCTGATTGTACGGACCGAGGCTGCTTCAGACGATAATCAATCCATGTGCCTCAGATTATCGGGAGAACTGACCTCAGATGGCGTCCATATCCTTAAACAGGCTATCGAACCCCTGTTCGTTTCCCCTCTGCCCCCACGCCTTGAACTGATTATGGAAGATATTCAGTACATGGATTCCAGCGGCATCGGGATTATTATCGCGATTATCCAGAGAATGCAGGATTCTGGCGGCAAACTTGAGATTCACGGCCTTAACGATGCCGGACGGGGCCTGTTCAAGATTTTAAAAATCGCAAGCCTTAATGATATCGTTACGATTAAGAGCCAGACAAAGACTTAATATCTTCAGGACGCCAGCTATGAAACGAACCGAGAAATTAATCATTAGCCAGACAAAGGATGATGGGGATACCGTTATCCTCTCATTAAAGGGAGACCTTGATATCCAGACCGCGCCAAAGCTTAGAAATTTTATTAAGAAATTCCTTGAGGATGGAAATTTTAACCTCAAGCTCGACCTGAGCAATCTCTCATACCTGGACAGTTCCGGCTATGGGGCGCTTCTGGATGCATCGCGACTGACTGGCATTACTCGGAGCAAGATCGATTTTACTAACATGCCCGCCTGGATTACTGAGTTCTTCGATATAAGTGCTCTTGAAATTTAACAGCCAGTTCATCAAGGATTGAATCTGATCCAGCTTCAAAGCTGGATCTTTTTTTTACCGCCATCGCTAAATTTGCCCGAAGGCACGACTTTCACCCGCTATACGGTTATAATTACCGCGACATGGTTAGAAAAAAATCCATTTATTTAATTTTGTATCTAGCATTTGCCGTCTCCTTCTTCTGCATCCTTGCACTTTTATCACCCCTGTACGCCCAGGACGAAGTCCCGGTTGAAACCGTAGAATCTCCCGGCGCTGCGGACGCAGGAGATGGTTTAGCCGGAGAATCTACTCCCCCGGAATTATCGGAAGGCATCTCGCATGGCGCTTACTGGTGGGCTGAGATCGACCCCGTGGCTATCCAGGCTTTCCTTGACTTCGGTGTCGACACTGTCTCGATCCGTCTTGGGAAGCTTGGGATTAATCCCGGAAGGCAGCAGGATGTATTCTGGGTCGATGGCGGAGATTACGATGGCCTCGCCACGCTTCCGTTGTCGTTAAGTTACAGGCTCGTAATTGAAACAGCTCACGAGTTCTGGCCTCATTACACAAACCAGAAGCTTGCAAACTGGATTGAAAGTGAACTGATACCCAACTTCAGCCATCTGTCTGTTGAAATTCAAAGCCTTGAGGTCAGGATTAATACGCATCCGGATAACAACGTCCTGGATTTCATTGAAGGTGCGAAGGACGTCAGTCCTGATTTTGGAATCGATCTTGGATTTAATGCGATAGAGATTGGTACTGTTCCCGGAAGCTGGTTCCAGGAAGCCGGATCATTTGTCGATGGGCTGGTCGTCTACTTCATCAACGATACATTCGAGGGAATCATGCCGAAAATTATCGACCGAAGCTGGGTTGATTACACGATCGGCGAGCTTAATGCACTTGGTGTCCCGTTCACAACAGTATTTCCAATATATAATAAATCAATTTTATTCCAGGCCGCGAATCCCGGCGACGGGCTGGAAATCCCACCCATCGACCTTGATTTGCTGGCCGATTTCGGTGTAGCAAGGCAGTTGGGAACCGCGGGAATCGAAATCACGCTGACCCGGGATTACAACGCGGGTGAGATCAGTTTCCTGGAGGGCGATAAAATCCGTATCCTTGAAAGCCTGAAAGAAATCGACCTGAAGGAAGTTATCCAGTACCTTCCGTCTGCGGCGCCAAACCTGAACGAAATCGCGCTTTTCAGGTTTCCGTTAATTCCCGGATTCGACCCGACCGCTAACAGGGCTTTAACCGAAGCCGGATGGCTCGCCGGGTCCAGAGAATCGTCTTTCGATCCCGTAGAAGCTGAAAAGGAACAGCTTGATGAGAAACACAACCAGGGTTCGCAGGTGATTATGATGATCACTCTCGGGCTAATGATGTTTTTACTTATGAGGATGATGAGCAGAGGAAAGGCTAAGGAAGGCGGAGAAGGCGGCGGGAAATAAGTTAAACGGTTGTATCAAATCACTTTTTCAGGGAATAGCTAGATGGAACTGATCCAGATCGGGATTATCCACAGTCCTTTCAAAGAGGGAAAGGACACACCAATCCAACCCAAATTTTCCCGTGATTCGGAAGGTGTGGTCGAGGTTTATCCCGAATTCGAGGATGGGCTTGATGATATCGATGGCTACGAGAGAATCTGGCTGATATTCGGCGCCCACAAGGCCAGGAAATCAGTACTGAAAGTGATCCCATATCGCGATACGGTCGAGCGTGGTGTTTACTCAACACGGTCGCCTGCCCGACCGAATTCAATTTGCATATCCCCGGTTAGACTCATTGAACGTGATGGACGCAGGTTGAAAATTGCCGGTCTGGACATGCTCGATGGGTCGCCCTTGTACGATATCAAGCCTTATATACCGAAAATGGATTCATTCCCGGACGCCAGGGCCGGATGGTACGATGAGGTTCGGGGGGATAGGGAAAATGTACAGGAAGCGGACGACAGGTTTTATAGCGGGGATTGAAAATATTTGACTTTATAATATATTAAATTTTGGTATACTTATTCCTCACATGCCGAATAATTGGCGAATCAGGGGACTGGCTCACAGATTTGCCGCTAATACAAACGTTCACTCTCTCAGCAAACTACCCGGCAAATCTGAGTGCCTGTCCCCGGTTTTTCCATTCCTTATTTGATATACTTTATTCAGCGCATGACAGTCAATTGGAGGTTAGGTTATGCCTAACATTATCAAGATCATTCTTATTGCAACTTGTGTGGTATTGGTTCTCACTGGATGTTCCGGAAGCGGCGGACCGTCCACACCCGCCACAGAATCCGATCCTTCCGAGTTTACAAATCCGATCTCGGATCGAAACGCGACTGAGTCGGCAGATAACCATGTCTGCCTTCTCTACAACCTTATCTATATCGACGCGACCGACCCAGACTCGATCGAGTACGAGATCGTACCGTTACGTTTAGGCTCGATGCATCTGAATATATTGAAATTTCTCGAAGTCGGACCATGTACGGACTGCTTCAAAATCGTCGGGTTCAATTTCCCGGAGCCGGGCATTCTGGATGTCGATATTGAGATCACCCATCCATTCGGTGATTTGAAAGTTACGATTTTCGATGTCCGCGGAATCATGATGTTTGACGCGAGCCATGTTTTTCCCATGTCAGGCCTGACGATGTCCGATTCATCCATTGGTGACGGCGAACTCCTCAACGCTCAGGGCTTCACGCGGTTATATAACGGCTCGACTCTCGGCATGGCGGGTGATTTCTTCTCTTACTATGAGGGCAAATTTGCGACACCAACCGTCCCGGATGCCGATCTGAACGGCTTTATTCGTCACATTACAGATCATCCCTCGAACACCCGTAACGCTTTGTATCCGGCTGACTCTGTTACCCAAACTTACAGTCTTGCGTTACCGGCTGGAGAATTCGTACTTGGCTATGCTGTGGACGCATCCTGGGACATGCCAGACGCAGACCCGGTTTTCGATCCCATGACCGATTTTCCGATGACAGCGAATTGCCCCGAGCCATGGAAGGTTGAGGTTATAGGAAAACCGGTTGGGCAGGGCCTTACGGACGAGGGAGGCCAGACGAAACTAGTGATCGATGTTTACGACTGGCAGGGAAGTACTACTTACACTGAGCTGGTTGTTGAGTGTTCAGAACTGTTTGATGGAACACAAAATGCTGCCTGGGTGGAAGACTTTGTTCACTACTCAAGATTCGATGTAACTATTTCGAACGCGAATCTCGCTACTGTTGGTGAATACAGGTGCCTGATCCAGATCGAGGCTGACGAAAATGACCCCGTCGGCAAACCCTGGCTGGATTTGACGGCCTATTACGCGCATAAGCTTAGTGTTATTGAATATGTTACGGTTGACCCGGTCGCGGTCGCTGAAGCTGATCCAAACCCGCAGGCGGTTAATCTGCCGGTAAGCTTTTCAGGCTCCGATTCATACGACCCGGACGGAGGCTCCATTCAACTATACGAATGGGACTGGGACAATGACGGAACATTTGATGAGACCGGCGAGAATGTGGATCACACCTGGTATTCACCCGGAACATTCTACGTCCAGCTTCGTGTGACCGATGACGAGAGCGAGGTTGACACGCTGGATGAGCCGCTACCTTTGTTAATTACATCATCGGGAAACCTCATATGGGCAAAATGCGCAGGTGGAACCGGTTCGAACCAGGGTCGTGGAATTACAACTCTTTCGGATAACTCAACTATCGTGACCGGTAATTTTACGGGTACAACCATATTCGGGGAGGGTGAGTCGGCCGAAACTGCCCTGGTTTCGGATGGGTTTGCGGATATCTTCATAGCCCATTACAATCCTGATGGAACAATTGCATGGGCAAAACTCGCAGGTGGGACTGAAAGGTGTGCGGGTTGGGGAATAACGGCACTTTCGGATAACTCAACTGTTGTGACTGGGTGTTTTGAAGGGACAGCCACATTCGGTAAGGGTGAATCGGCTGAAACTGCCCTGGTCTCGGATGGGGAAGAAGATATCTTCATAGCCCATTACAATCCTGATGGAACAATTGCATGGGCAAAACGCGCAGGGGGGATTCAAGATGATGTGGGTTATGGAATAACAGCGCTTTCGGATAACTCAATTGTTGTGACTGGGTGTTTTGAAGGAACAGCCACATTCGGTAAGGGTGAAATCAACGAGAATGTCCTGGTGTCGGATGGGGAGAGCGATACCTTCATAGTCCATTTTAATTGGGATGGGACAGTTGCATGGGCAAAACGCGCAGGTGGGACTAATAGTTGTGTGGGTTGGGGAATTACCGCACTTTCGGATGACTCAACTGTTGTGACTGGGTATTTTTATGGAACAGCCACATTCGGTAAGGGTGAAATCAACGAGACTGTCCTGGTATCGGATGGGGAGAGCGATATCTTCATAGTCCATTTTAATTGGGATGGGACAGTTGCATGGGCAAAACGCGCAGGTGGAACGAATTATGACTTTGGTTACGGAATAACCACGCTTTCGGATAACTCATTTGTTGTAACTGGGGTTTTTAGGGGATCAGCCACATTTGGTCAGGGTGAATCGGCCGAGACTACCCTGGTCTCGGATGGGAGTAGTGATATCTTCGTGGTCCGGTTCAATTCTGATGGAACAGTTACATGGGGAAAACGCGCAGGAAGCAGTAGTTTTGACCGTGGTTATGGAATAACAACGCTCTCGGGTGACTCAACTGTTGTAACTGGGTACTTTACTGAAACTGCCACATTCGGGGAGGGTGAAATCAACGAGTCAGTCCTGGTCTCAGATGGGAATGATGATATCTTCGTAGCCCGTTACAATACTGATGGAACAATTGCATGGGCGAAACGCGCAGGTGGAACTTCCGGGGATGATGGTTGGAGAATAACCACCCTCTCAGATAACTCAACGGTTGCGTTTGGAGATTTGGGGGATACAGCCACATTCGGGGAGGGTGAATCGAACGAGACTGTCCTCACTTCCACGGGCCCGGGTAATATCTTCATTGCGCGGTTTATGCCGTAGCAAAAAACTGTTTCATATCGCAGCTAAAACCTGATTTCATATCGTAGCTAAAATCCGGTGCCGCCTCCACAATCGCGAAATCCGGTGGCCCCTCCACAATCCATCTTGGATTTTGGAGGGTTTCAACTTATGGTGACTATTTTATTACAGTCCGGTGGCCCCTCCACAATCGCGAAATCCGGTGGCCCCTCCACAATCCATCTTG
>CBDURU010000038.1:0-28044 GCA_965369865.1 uncultured bacterium
TGTTTTGGTTGGGGTTTAAGAAATGACCGGAAAAGACCCCCCCTAGAATCCCCCCTGCGGGGGGATGGTGTTGACCGGAAAAGACCCCCCCAATAATCACCCCTGCGGGGGGATGGTGTTGATCGGAAAAACCCCGCCTATAATTCCGCCTATAATCCCGCCTATAATCACCCCGGTGGGGGGACTTCAGGGGGGGGAGTTCATCTAGTAAACGGCACTGGAAATATTCTTGCCGTATAATATCCTGCGAAGCGGAGGTGTCTGAAATGACAGACGATAAGAAAATTTTTGCGATAACCACACCACTTTATTACACCAATGCCGCGTTTCACCTCGGGCACGCGTACTCATCCTACGTATGCGACACACTCACACGCTTCCACAGGATGCTCGGGTATGATTCGTATTTCATCACCGGATCGGACGAGCACGGCCAGAAAATCAAGGACTCGGCGCTGGCTAAAGGGTTCGAGCCGATCGAATGGACGACCAAAATTGTCGAGGACGGGAAAGCGCTCTGGAAACGCTGCGGAATTGAATACGATTATTTCATCCGCACAACCCAGCGCGAGCCGGAAGACCATTATCTCGATGTCCAGCGGTTTTTCAAACGTATCTATGACCGCGGCGATATTTATCTCGGGGAATACGAAGGGCTTTACTGTGTCGGATGCGAAAAATACCTGAACGAGAGGGATCTTGTCGATGGGAAATGCCCCGATCATGACACCGAGCCGGTCCTTCTGAAAGAACCATCGCTATTTTTCAAACTCTCGAAATGGGCGCCGATCCTCCTTGAAATTCTTGAAAAGGAACCGGAGAGAATCCAGCCGGAAACCCGCCGGAATGAAATCATTTCAAAATTAAAGGGAGGTGTTGACGATCTCGCGGTCAGCCGTACAAAACTCGACTGGGGTGTTCCACTCGATGATATCGAGCCCGGGCATGTGTGTTATGTATGGTTCGACGCGCTTCTCGGTTACGCAACGGCAACCGGACTCGGCGAATATCTCGATGAGCTGGATAAAAGAGAAGCCGATCCATCTTATGAAATCAAACCGACCAAATTCGCGAAGTACTGGCCGAACTGTGTACACATAATCGCGAAAGATATTTTATGGTTCCATACGGTCATCTGGCCGGCAATGCAATTAGCCGCGGAACTGGACCCGGATAATCCCGGTAAATTAGTTTCGAGAGGGACATTTTCACACGGGTACCTTCTCGAGCGCGGGCGAAAAATGAGCAAAACTCTCGGGAATATTCTCGATCCGTATCCGTATCTCGAACTACTCGGAAGCGACGCGTTGCGGTATTACCTTCTGAGGGAAGTTCGTTTCGGCGACGACGGCAGCATCAACCATGAAGCGATCGCCGAGAAAACGAACGCCGATCTTGCTAACGACCTTGGAAATCTCCTGAACCGGACGCTCGCAATGATCGCGAAGGATTCAAACGGGACGATCCCGATCGAAGGTGAGCATAACAAGACGCTGGTCGATGCATCCAGAAAAGCCCACGATGAATCTGTGAAGGCGATCGAAGAATTCCAGCCGCATAAGGCGCTCGAAGCGATCTGGGAGCTTGTAAGGCATGCTAACAAGAATATAGAGGAGACCAAGCCGTGGGAGCTTCGTAAGGCGGGCAAGTTCGATGAAATTTACGCGTTCCTGTACGACCAGGCGCAGGTACTTCATAATCTCGCGATCCTTCTTTACCCGTTCCTGCCTGAGTTGACATCGAAAATCTGGGAACAGCTCGGGCTTCCGGGGAAAGTGACCGATCACCGGTATCATGACGGCGGCGGATTCGGGACAATCGAGCCTGGAACGTGCATAAATCAGGGAGAACCGATTGTACCCAGGATAGATATCCCGAAATTCCTCGAAGAGGTTGAGAAACTCACGAAAGTAAGAGAAAAAGAAAAGGAGAAATTCGCTGACATGTCGGATACTTCTGAATTCAAAGATGAAATTGAGTTTGATGATTTTTTGAAGCTGGACTTGAGGATCGCGACTGTACTTGAGTGTGAGCCGGTTAAAAAAACCGATAAACTTCTGAAGCTCAGGATCGATCTCGGGAGTGAAGAAAGGCAGATAATCGCCGGGATCGCCAAAGTTTACACTCCCGAAGAGCTGATAGGAAAGCAGATTGTGATAGTCGCCAACCTGAAACCTGTCAAGCTACGGGGTGAGGAGTCGAGGGGTATGCTGCTTGCGACAGGGGATGATCTTGGAGTGACGCTGCTGGCCCCGGAGAAAGCTGTAAAGCCCGGTGAGTCGGTGCATTAAGGAAAAACGGGGACGCCTTTTATTTACCGTGGTCCCCTCATTCAAATTTAAAGATAAGGCATCAGGCGTGGTTGTGTTATTGCGCCGGGCAATTAAGGATTATTGAACTTTTGATCATTCAACCCTCTCTAAAACCCGGATGATTAGTGCGGATGGTGATCATAAAATGGTAAAATCAAGCGGTAAAGAACAACTGATCTGAGCGAATAAAAATGACTGTGAAAAAATTCGAATTTTCAAAGCTGTTACCTGCTTATCTAGTGGTGTCCATATTGCTGCAGGGCACGATCCTGCTGGTTGTATCCGGATGTGACGGGAGTTCATCGTTGCATGTTGCCGGATCGGAAGTGCGGGTTGCGAAGGTGGATACGGAATATGTTTACGAGGCGAATATATCAAAGCACGTCGAGGATTATCGCCAGGGACGCCGCACGAGATTATCGAATTTTATTGGATTCACACCGAACCAGATATTAATGGTGCGTGAAGATGCGATCGATCATGAAATCCGCAAGGAGATCAGGCGCCTTCCCGGTGTGAATCTCTCAAGTGTCGAGGTAAATGAACTTGCCAGACAAAATATGGAGGATCTTGCCAGGGGGCTTTACGACCGGATCACCCGCGACGGTGAGGATTTCGCCAGGATTGCGCTGGAATATTCCGATAGCGATACAGCCCGCCTGGGCGGGGTGTTTCCAATGTTCAGCGTTCAGGAAAATCCCCAGGATTACCAGTCACTGGCTTACGAAATGGAGATCGGTGAGGTGAGCGAACCGTTCCTGAATTACGAGGGCTGGAGGATAATCCGGCTTGATAACATTACCGAAGACCCGTACGAGGGCAAGTTCTATGAAATCAGTATGATTCTCCTTACACCCGATGTTTCAGAAGCTGAAGCTCAGATGATAGATGAGATAGCCGAAAGCCATGCGATCGAAATCCTCGATTCAAAATATAATTCCCGCCAGGCCCTGATTGGAAATGATTTTGAACTCGCCCTGGCACTCTCGGAAGAAGTACTGGTCAGGAACGAGGATGATGACCTCGCTCACTATCTTCATGCACGGGCTTTATGGGAACTCGGGCGCCAGGATGAAGCATTTGAGGCCCTGGAAACCGCAGCGGAAGTCGGGAAGATCTCGGACGCGCTGATACCGTACTACCATTATTACAGGGGTGTGTATTACGAGGAAATCAACCAGGTCGAGAATGCAAACCAGGCTTATCGTGACTGTTTCGACAACTGGCGCCAGGATATCAACCTCGCGTATATGCTCAAGGAAACATTCGAGAGATCGGGAGATGATGAATACCTCGGAATGATCGATGAGGAGATCGAGATTATACTGACGCAGGATATTAACGCGATAGTGGCGTCGGATTTCGGAGCGGGCTCCGGAGGTGTGATCAAAACCAGCCAGGGTACGACCGAAGGATCGAGTGTCGAGTACGAAGAAGGATACAGGGAATGATCCGCGGACTTGTAAAATAAAAATTCTATGGTAAATTGCCAAAGGAAGAGATTAAAGAAAAAAAGAAAGGATTTACTAGATGAACAATACAATAAAAGGCGGAGTACTTTTTTCAACGATAATAGTAGCACTGCTTTCCTATTATTTTATCTGGGTACATGAGCCCGTTGGAGCTGAAGTCGATCCGGAAATACCGGACAGCAGCGCCAGACCGGATGAAGGTGAACATGCCCCGGATTTTACTTATGTAACCGTCGACGGCCAGGAAATCAGGTTATCGGATTATATCGGTGTGAAGCCTGTGGTTCTCGATTTCTGGGCGACATGGTGCCGTCCCTGTATGGAAGAATTGCCTTTACTACAGGCATTTTACGAAGAGTACGGGGACCAGGTGGAGATTATCGCAATTACGAGCGAGGCTGCACGACTAAAAGATGCAATTGCGAACACTATCAATCAAAAAGAGCTGACATTTCCGGTTATGCACGACCCATCGAGAGGTATCAGCGATCTTTACCCAACGCGGGCAATTCCATACCTTGTTTTCATTGACATTGACGGAAAAGTAACCGGCACCCATACTGGATTGAGCCCGAGTATAGGGGAGGATATCCTGGAAGAGTTCGGGATTGATGGAGCATAAGTTCAGGACTAACTGCGGGTATTGTATAAGATATTCATATAGATCCAATGGCAAGGGATATTAAATCCATTCATTTTTTCATCATAATTATATGTTTAATGGTTTGTGCCGCGTGTGAATATCACCTATAATTAGAATATAGGGACCAAATAAAAAATTCCCAATTCGGGAGGTTCAGTAATTATGTTCCAGTTTTCATATTATAAGTGGCGGGCAGTACTTAACGGATTTATTACAGTCCTGTTACTCACAATGCTGCCATTGTCAGGTTGCACAAATTCTTCAGGTCCTGTCGAGCCCTCGTTATATCCAGACCTGAGTGAATCAACATCCGGGCAGGCAGTGTCAAATCGATACCTGCTTGGCCAGTATGATCTCTTTTTTAATGAAGATCGTACTTCGTGCGAACTAACCCCTGCCAGGGAAGGCACATTGCATCTTAACGTACTCCATTTTGTAGAATTCTTCGCTCCCGGCAATGTTGCGTTGGATGACTGGTACCTTCATGAGGACGAAACATTAACGGTCGCGATATTATTCAGACATCCATTTGATATAAAGGAATACACCCTTTTCGATCTACGCGGCATAATGATGATGCCGGCGGCATATTGGTGGCCGGAACATGTAGTCAACACTCCCGGTATGTTTGTCGGGCAGTCGGCGTTATTGAATCCGGATGGCTTCACCCGCAGATGGAATCCGTATGAGTTCATGGACAAACCGGTACCCTTCAGCTATTTTGACGGTTCTCTTACCAAGGGCATGGGTGAGTATGTAGAAACCGTGGTCAACCCTTACAGGACATACTGGACAGACACAAACCGAATGCATTTCCTTGCCGGTAATGAGGTAATCAACCATTTCCACTTAAGTATCGATCCAGGTCAGGCGAGAGTGGGCCTGGCATTCGACTGCAGTTGGGAGGAACCGATCGTACCGTCTGCCGGCAGCCTGATGGTCCCCGGCCATTTTCCTTTGACTGCAAACTCAATAGAAGCACACAGCATACTAATTGCCGGACTGGAAGGCCAGCTTGAATGCTCGGTTGGCGAATATGCCGGCGGATCGCAGAACGTGCATGTCAACGTGAAATCCTGGCAGAAGGAAGCATACGTATTTTTCACGACTGTGAATCTTGAAATTCCAGATCTGTTTGAGGGCGTGATAAACCCATGGACCGGCGGGGGCACATCGTCCGATTTCACTTACCAGTTCAATATTTCAAACCCATCAATAAAAGAACCCAGGCAAATTGTCGGGTTGATGTCGGTTGAGTCGGCAAAGGAAGATGAAACTTATGTCGAGGGTATGCGGCTGACAGCTTACCAGCTTCTCGTACTCGATATCGTCGAGGTCGCACCGCCCATGTGCAACGGCAGCACCGCGATACACTCAACCTTCGGCGGCTCATTTAGTCTCAACGGCTCGAATGGTCTAACGCACCGTGACAGTTCGTTCCTTCCCAAGTTAATAGGTGGAGAAGGCGCCCTGTTTTTCGATGGGGGTATTGAAGGGGGTGTCCAGCGAATCCAGGCTGCAGCGATCCCACCACTGGGCGGCAACGTACCAACAAATACATTAATCAAACGAACAGGTTTCAACGCCGGAAATTCTCTTGTCGTGCAGAGTAATGAATATAACGGGCACCTGTATGTCGTGAGCGACAGCGATCCGGATAATTTCCTTATATTTGATGGGACCGGAGTCCTGCTTAAGGAGTTCGATCTCGGGGATGGTGAAAATGGCCATAACGAACCCGTCTCGGTAACCACAGACCCATCTAACGGTGATGTCTGGCTGATAGGAGACAAAGGCAATGAGGGAATCCACCTTGAAAGACTGGTGTACCTCGAACAGGGCGAACCATTCGATTATGTTTTCCATACCGCAGCCAAAATCGATCTTTCACCGTGGCTTGGGTCGGACCCCAAACCGCTTGGTATTGGTATAAACACTTATTACAAAAGGCTTTACATGTTCCATGCAAAGAATAACGGTTCGGTGGAAGTTTTCGACATTTCCACTTATCCGCCGGTTCATCTTGATGAGTGGTCGTCAAGTAGCATATTCCTCAAGGAAATCACCCCGACCCAGGTTGATGGGTTCAGGAAATATATCGGGGGGGACCTGGTAATCGATCATGTAGACGGCGATTTTGAAGGTCGATGCAAGATCCTGATTTTTGCGAATACTAATGATGGAAGTTCAATGCTGGTCAAACTGGATGTATGGGCGCAGACGATCTCAACCGCGAACCTCGGGTCACCGTATTCATGCATGGCGTTGAGCAATCTAACCGAACCATCGGACCGCTCGCTGGTATTCTTCCCAATGCCGATGGTGAATGAGTATATGATCTACTATCCCCAGGCTGGATGGTAATAATTGCTGGAATTATATCTTTACACGGAATTACAGCAGGTTCTGGGGAAGAGATCTGTCTAAATGGAATCCGGTATTGGATTAATTTTAATCCTTTATGTTAACATCCCCTTCACGGAGGATTTTTTTAATGGCTGATGCACGTGTATTAATGGGCAAACCGGTCGCCAGGGCCCTTAATGATGCGACCTTCGAAAGAAGCCAGGAATATGAGCAAATTAACAAACGAAAACCATGTCTGGCTGTAATTACGGTTGACGATCCCGCATCGCGGAGTTATTTAAAAACCATTAAATCCACAGCGCGAAAGACCGGTTGCGAAGTTCAGGAAATTTCACTCGAATCAACCGCTGGCGTACCCGGGATGCTGCAAATAATCAACCCCCTGAATGACGATCCGGGAATTGATGGAATTCTCGTTCAAATGCCGCTTCCAAAGGGAATTAACCTCCATGACGCGGGGCTTGCAATTAACAGCAATAAAGATGTGGACGGGATCTCCCCGTACCAGGCGGGTCTTTTATTCAAGGGCGCTAAGAATGTACTGGTTCCCCCTACCGCAAGAGCAGTGATGGAGATACTCGATTTCTACCAGATCGGGTTGTCGGGACAGGAAGTGATAATTGTAGGGAGAAGCCTTGTGGTGGGAAAACCGCTTGG
Source organism: uncultured bacterium (assembly GCA_965369865.1). Classification (GTDB taxonomy): domain Bacteria; phylum JAJVIF01; class JAJVIF01; order JAPKYR01; family JAPKYR01; genus JAPKYR01. The sequence continues at coordinate 7,452 of CBDURU010000038.1, forward strand.
GATGCTTATGGTAAGCCGCAACGCGACATTAACCTGGTGCCATTCACGCACCCGGTCATTACCGATGGTGTGCAAGAGGGCCGATGTACTTGTTGGCGCACTTGGAAAAGCCCGATTCCTGGATTCAAACTATCTCAGGCCGGGCGCGACAGTAGTTGATGTCGGGATCAATGTTGATGAGGGCGGCAAGCTGGCGGGTGATGTCGATGTGCAAAGTATCCAATCAATCGTGGCTGCGTATACCCCGGTACCCGGTGGAGTTGGACCGGTGACATCCGCATGCCTTTACGCAAACCTGCTCGATGCTGCAAATGCAGCATAAATCCCAAAATCATAATAAGGACGAGCGAATCTGAAACGATGGGGTTCGGTGCTGAACTGCCGGTCAAGGCCTAACAGTTTATCCTTCTTCGCTGCGTTGTCGTCGAAGGGCCTTAAGTTTACCAGGGTCCACGAATGTGTTATCGATCTCTATTATATCGTCTTTCAGGGAAACCGTGACAGGTGTATCGTCTGCGCTGATTCCCGCGATGATTGCACCGAACATTACCCTTATGGGGGAATTCAGCGACTTAGCCGAAACGAAGCAGTATTTTGCACGATCCTGGTCCGCATTATTATCTGTTTGGCTGGGAAGATTGAATTTGATAATCTGCAACGGGCAATGTTCAGCGCCAATGACCGGTGCGACCACCCATCCACCGACTTCGATATCCCCACCAACGATCCGTCCCTCCCTCTTAAGGACCTCAATATCCTTTTTGGCGACAAGCCTGGATCCCAGGGCTTCTATCCTTATAAATATACTCCCGCCTGCTTCAATGGCGCCGTTTTGAATGAACCCCACATGAACATCGCCCCCAGCCCTGATCTGTGCCTTTCCCGATGAAAGCACACCACCGTTAATAAATACATCTCCCTTAGCTTCGACAAATGCATCCTCCACGGCTCCGTGAATACGTAGATCCCCACCGGACTTAACCTCAAACCCGGCTCTTACATCGCCGCGCACAAGCACATCGCTCTTGTAATCAATATTTCCGGTCGAGTAGTCGACATCATCGGGTACTGTATATACCGGACGGACACCAATCTGGCCCATGTCATTAACCTGGAGGAAACCGGCTTTCGTCGAGAGTAGTTGTAAACCGTCATCACTGATCTGGGTATTTTCCCCCCTGTCCAGTGATTTATCTTTTCCGGGATTTGCGAAAATTTCCTTACCAAAAATATTATAACCCGGCGTCCCTGGTATCGGGGGAGTCCTGATTTGAAGGATTTCACCGGCATCGATCGGCATGATTAAATTTAGCTGTTTGAAGTCAACCTGACCATCGTCAGATTCTTCAGGAATAAGGTTTTCCTTGAAATCCTTGGTCAGTTTTAATGCTGCATCCTCACCATCGATCGGATCGGAACCTTCAGCGATCAGTTCCCTGAATACCTTGGGCCACTTTTCAACTATATAATCAACCTGTTCTTCCTTGATGCCGTAAACTACACCTGCATCGACAAGGCTTTTATCGATTTGATCACGAGAGACCGAGTCGGACATGTTTTCAAGAACCAGATATGCCTCTTTCGCATCACGACTGACCTCAATCACGAAGGGGATGTCCTTGATATCGATAGATTCTTCCTCTTCCAATACTTCAACTTCCCGCTCTTCCGAGGTCTTGATCCCACCAATATGAATTACCTCCCCCTGTTTGGCGTTCCGGAAAAGACTTTCAACATCAGGGAAGATAATGGATCCGAGTCCCCGTGACTCGACCTCATCCAAAAAGGCCTGGATGAGTTTATCATCCAACTGGTCGGGAGGGACATTAATGACCATCATGATTTCCTGTTCTTCCTGGAAGATGAAATATTTTTTTTGAACCGGAGCAGCCATATACATATAGTATCGTTCCAGGTACAGGATTTTTAAAAAAACAATTTAAATCTTTAATATATCCGATTTATTAATATATCTGTTAAATCAATAATTGATCCTGGTGCCAAATGACACTTTTTAAATCTTAATCAAGATGAAATATTTTGGGGAACTTATATAATAAGCTGAGGGGGAGAAGCATGTGCAACCGTTTCAGTGAGTCCTGGAGGTGCGAGATGAATTTTCGTAAGCGTATTTTTGATCATGATGGTAATATCCCTGTCAGTGAAGGCAGAGCAAGGAGATCAGCAATGTTAACAAATAAGACACGTTACCGTTTATTGAACATCCTTTTGGTTTTATTACTATTCACGTCTTGTATCAGTTGTAATGCCAGGCCGGCAGAGGTTGTCAGAACCTATGATGAAAGATGAATTGGAAATTTATGAAATAGGATTCACTTTAGTCAACCTTGAAGGCGAGGATAATCTTTTGCCTTATATCAAGGGAGATCTCCCGGATGAGGGTGGTGTATCTAAGCGGAAAACAATTGTGTATTCCAGGTTGCCGGAGGAATTCGAAGAAATTTTTGAACGGTTAATCAGATAGGTTAATAATGACATAGCAGAGATCCATGGAAAATGATTAAAGAGATCATTAACAGGGTGAATCCTTTTAATCAGGTTCTATAATTGCCCTGAGCATCATCTCTGTAGTGCTGACAAGTAATACGGGATCGATCCGGTCCGGGGTGTCCCGTTCGGTGTGATATTCCGGATCATATCTCCAGTGAACCCAGGCGGACGGTACACCGGCATATTCGAACGCTTCATGGTCACTCCACGCGCGACGTTCGCCTGAATGCATGGGAAGGCCCATTGAGTCGCCGATATTAAAAATTTTGGTGCGCCAGAAATCATCGGCCTCTCCCATGTTATCGATCCATAATTCCGATCCGAAACCGACCATATCGATCGAGGCCATGGCATGAAGCCGCCCGATGAGGTCCTGGTCAGTTGCCATGAAACGCGAGCCGTAGTGATGATGATCGATGTTGGAATCGATAATTTCCTCGGCACCGAAAAATACAAACCTGATTGTAAACCGCGGTGTGGCGTTTTGGAGGATTTTGGCAAGTTCGAGCACGACAGCGACCCCGGATGCATTGTCGTTAGCGCCGGGAGATGGCGGTTTGCTGTCCATGTGTGCCCCGACTATGATAATTTCCGGGATTTTACCTGGCAATTCCGCCCATATATTATGGGAAATCAGGCTATTATCCAGTATAATATTATCAGACGAGTGAGCGAGATAGCCGTAACGTTCCAGACTGGCAGCGATATAATTTTCCGCGAGCCGTTCATTGACGGTACCGGCAGTACGGACACCATATTCGTCAGCCAGTTTGAAGATATGTACGAGCATCCTGTCCGGATTTATTAATTCTATCAATTGCACCAGGATGGTGGGTTTATCCAGAGAAGGGTTATTTGAGGATGATTGCAAATCATCCTGAGCATTGAGGCCGTGCGAAGATGTAACAATAAGTACTGCAAAAAATAAGGTGCTTATCCGGAAAAGCCTTCGCATATTTCCTATTTTCGCCGATCATGGGAGAATAGTCAAAATATGGCTGAATTTAAGTTTAATAAGCGGGATTGGACTGCAAGTGTCGATGCCGGGCAATTTGGTATCTATAAAATTAATTTAAAAATAACCGAAATTTAAGAATTAAGTTAATAAAAGTGGGACAACAGCATCAAAAGATGACGAGGGCTAAATATAAGCAGGTGCCCCGAACGGTGCCGGGTCGTCCAGGACACCCTGGATTTGCCTGGTCACCGGTTACCTTTCCAAGGGCTAAGCCCGGAACCATGACGATAATGACAAACCTAATTGCCTAACGTATGGGAACCGCTAAAACTGACATAAAAAGTACAAAATCCAGGAAATTTTCTCTGGAATTGCCGAAATACTCCTTTGTATGTCAGATGTATGCCAGAATTGAGATACTTGAGTTGCAACTTGTACACTTAACATACTATAATAATACGAATCCCAGTACAATAAATTACATTTGGGCTGGTGAAAGGAACCTATTATGCACTCCTATACCCGATCGTTGATACCCGGGCTATTTTGCCTGATCGTCCTTTTTATTATTTCTTGTTCAGGAGGTGGAAGTAATCCGATGGCACCCCCATCCGAGAATCCGGGAACCGATCCCGGTCTCGACTTGACATCCGGTGATGGGGAGCCAGGTTTAACCCCTGACCAGGGGCAATCCCATTCCCCCCAAGTCGGACCAATCTCAACCTCAAATATGCTCGGTTACTATGATATTTCCTTTAATCACGGCACAGGCGAGTTTGAAGCCATTCCGATAAGAGGGGCTCAATTCGCTCTGAACGTGACAGATCTTCTCCAACCACCCCAGGGAGATATCACAAATCTTCAAATTAAGATTATCGACGCATCCAAGTTATTGTCGGATGGGTTAGTAACGGTTGAATTCCAAATCACGCATCCATTTAATATTCCGGGGCTGACGTGTTTTGACACTTTTGGGATTCTTATCGGGCACGGAGGTCATTCATTCAATGAAGATCCCGACGTGACCTACGGTGGCCCAAATGATATTCAGCTCCTGAATTTCGATGGATATACGAGATGGATGAATCCGGTTGAGTTCACCGACCCTGGGTTATTCGGTTACACCGAAGGGCTGTTCGGCAAAAAGGGTGAAGCATGGACAGCATCGGTAAATCCATACAAGTACTTCTCGTACTACCTGGGTCCCCAGGCTGACTTGACAGATTATCTAAGTACGTCAAGTGTAAAGGACTCCAGGGGTGCCTGGCTTCCAGGCTCGCAGGCGAGTCGTGAGTATGTCATTCAGTTCCCAATGCCAGACGGCAACCTTGACCTGAGATTCCAGTACCTGATATTAACTCGCTGGGCTCCGGCAAAGGACGGCAATGGAAACCCAATTCCTAACCCGCAGCCGAGCCAATATCCTCCAGATGCCAATGCACCGGAAGCGGTTTACATTATTGCCGACTCAGAGGGCAGCACCTTATTCTTCGATGAAGATAGCGGGGATTCGGGTGGAGACCTGATCTTAAACCTGACAATTTACGACTGGCAGGGAATGGAGGTACTGGGCGGTACCGGTGTTTTTAACGAGATAAATTCAATCGGACTGGGCAGCCCTGATGGATTATTCACAGTTACCGGGATAAACCTTGATGCAATGGCACTTGCGGGGACAGAAGTTTCAGCCGGTCACAATTCAACAACCCTGCAAATACTGGTGGAGGATCTACATCCACTTTTCACCGGTCAGAATGAAATTTTCCTAGCCGTGTACAGTGAAGACCCTTCTACATACGGACCATTTGGAACTTATCCCCAGGATGCCTGGCTTGCTGGTTATACGAAGCTCTATGTTAATGTAAGTCCCGGCGATCCAACCAATGAACCACCGAAGATCGATGAGATCCAGGGAGAAACACTGGTAAGTTGTAACGACGGTGAAACCATCTACACTTGTGTTGCATCCGATCCAAACGCCGGGGATACAATTTCGTACAAGTGGGAACTCGTGGAAAAAGGAACCATCCCTGGATTGACCGGTACTTATTCTGAAGACAATACGGCAACCATAGACTGGGCCGATGGCGACTTGTATGTTCCTGGTTACTACGAGCTTTGGTTCCGAATTACAGATGGCGTGGACGAAGTTGACGACAAGCTGGAAATTGAAAAGCAACCGGGCCTGTTCGAGTTAAGCCCGATTTTTGCGGAAGATGAATTCACTAATAACGTGTATTGCACAACGACAGAAGCCATATATGAAATCTCGGTGGAATCCTGCGAGCCTGACACAGAGCCGTCTTTCAGGTGGAAACGCGGTTACGGTGATCCACCTGATGAGCTTGACCCGTTCGGGATAGGCTGGTCGCAAAAATCACCCGATAATTATATAACCTACAGCTGGCATAACACCGATATCGGTATGTGGTGGATCGCCGCACAGGTGATTGGAAACAATCCGCAACCCCAGGTAAGTGACTTTTATTTAGTCGAGCGAGTGAACACTCCTTCGGAGCCGGTCAATCCTCCGGAAGGACCGGACCTCGTAAATTGTAATTCAACTGAAGCTTTGTATGACCTTACCGGAGGGGAAGACTGCGATGGTGGATTTGGACCGCTATCAAGGTCCTGGGCAATTACGGATACTCCTGAAGAACCCACATCAGGCTGGCAATTAACCGTCGATCCATATTTTATCATTGACTGGTCCGAATACCCAAGTGGTACATTCTATCTTTGGCAAATGGTAGAAATTGATGACTCTGAGACTGTAAGTGCCTCCCTGGAGGTTATTCGTGCCAATACTCCGCCTGAGGAACCACTCCCGCCTTTCGGTCCTATGGCCGTGGATTGTACTATGAACAACGCAGAGTACATTGCCGGGGAAGTTTTCGATTGCGAAGATGACGTTTTAACCAGGCAATGGGTCCTTTCTCTTAATCCTGAAATACCACCGGAAACCGGCTGGGTCGATTTCACAGGTGATATATTCTATGTTGACTTCTCAACCGTGGTGAGTGGCGATTATGCCCTTTTCCAGAGGGTGAGTGATGACGATATTATTTTCATAAATTCACTTCCCGCTTTGCTCACGAAAACAAATATACCACCATTACAACCGGATGTCCCGATCGGGCCGGAGGTAGTAACATGCACTGACCCGATCCAGGAATATGCTGCTGGTCCGCCATCCGAATGTGATGTCGAGGATATCATTACGCGTTCATGGGGGGTTTCCGAGGAAATGATCGGATTTCCCGAGGAATGGTTTGAGTTTATCGGCGATACTTTCGAGGTGGACTGGATGAGTTACCCCACAGGTATGCTTTACCTCTACCAGAAAATTGAGAGCGGTGATGATGAAAGGACCAGTTTTGCTCTTTCCGTAATTAAGGAAAATGCTGCGCCGGTTGTAGGACTCCCGTCCGGACCGACCAGTGTCGATTGTTCGATGATAGACGCGGAATACGAACTGAGCGAACTGTCCGACTGTGACAGCACGGAATTTATGTTCTCCTGGTACCTCTCAAGCGATCCGGAAGTCCAAATCGACGGTCATTGGATACAGTATATCGATAGTCCTTTTACTATTGATTTCTCAATAGTACCAAATGGCGACTGGTACCTTTTCATTAGAGTCTTCGATGGGGAAATTGAGGTTATATCGGACTCACTACATATTTTTAAAAACAACTCCGCACCTGATAAACCTGCCATTCCCGAAGGCTTGGCCGAAGTAACCTGTGAAGATTTACCAGCAATTTACGATGGCGGGATGATTAAAGATTGTGATGAAGGCGACCAGGTGATCTCTTATTTCTACCTGTCTACCGATCCGTTAACCCAGGTTGGTGGTGAATGGACTGCGATTATTGGCGGGATGATAATTGTTGATTTTACCACTGTAGTCCCCGAGCAAAGTTACTATCTCTTCCAGAAAGCCTTTGATGGAGAACTTGAAACGATCAGCGATCCTCTGGAAATCGTTTATCATAATACAGCCCCGGAGGACCTTTTCATTCCTGTCGGAAATTCAACGGTGAGCTGTTCGAATGATAATGAGGAGTATAACGGCGGTCCTGTGTTCGACTGCGACACCTGGCAAATTATCTCAAGGGATTATGCAATCTCCACAATAAACTGGCCGCCCGCAGTCGGATGGATCGGGTTCAGCAATGAACTTTGGACAGTCAACTGGTCCGAATTCGAAGAAGGAACGTATTTCATGTTCCAGAGAGCGTTTGATGGTTACGATTATACGTACAGCGACTCACTCGAAGTTACGGTGGGTCCTCCGGCACTTGTGACTCCGGATACTCCTATAGGAAACACTGATTTTGATTGTGACGGTCCGCCAGAAACATACGATGCCGGTGATTATATGGCTGGATGCCCTGATGTTATTATTATACGTGAATGGGCAATTAATACTGTACCCACACCACCATTGCTTGGCTGGATTGAGTTCTCCGGGACATCATTCATAGCCAGCCCTGCAACCTTAGGGATCGGCTATCTTTACCTGTATCAACGTGCAACGCTAGATATGCAGGTTGAATACTCGGATCCTCTCCTGATACAGGTTCACCCGGGTCCCCTGGGTATTCCACCAACTCCGATTGGAGCTACGGTTGTCGACTGCGAGTCAATCAATGAACCCTATGAAATGGGAGAAGTGCCTGTAGCCTGTCCGGATACTCCGCTAACAAGATCATGGCAGATCCAGGACTCAAACTTTGATCCTGTCACAGGATGGATACTGTTTGAGACCAGCCCGATTTTTATCAACTGGACCCTGTATACAACCGGTGATGATTATTACCTGGTTCAAAAAGCGGATGACACTGAACATGTGCAGTTCAGCATTCCGCTCTTGGTTGAGTTTATTAATTCAGACCCGGGATTTGTAAATCCGATAAGCGGTCCTCAAACGGTCGATTGTACTGATACTGCGGCGATTTATAATGCCGGTCCCGGGGTTGACTGTGATAAAGATCAAACACTGGTTCTTGAATGGGGTTGGAACACTATCGACACATACCCGATTAGCGGCTGGCAGGAAGTTACAGGACCTACATTTATAGTCGATTATTCAGCCTCTGAAATCCAGCCAGGAGATATTTACCTGTTCCAGCGTGTTTCAGACGGAATAACAACGGTTTACGATCCAGATAGCCTGCATGTAACATACAATAATTCCGCACCTGATCCACCTTCACATTTAATCGGGAACACCGAAATCGACTGCAACAATGTTCTTTCAACTTATGAAGCCGGGTTCGTCTATGACTGTGACGGAACCGAGCTGATCCGCGAGTGGGCGGTAAACGATGTTGCTGTTGCTCCGACAGAAGGCTGGACAGCATTCACCGGGACCACATTCGACGTGCTCTGGTCTGATTACGGTTTTGGTTCCTGGTTCCTGTTCCACAGGATTTCCGATGGCGAGTTTACGCTTACCAGTACCCCGCTGCCGGTAACCTACATTAATACTGCCCCTGTGGTTTTGTCGGTCGATGCCGATGAGGGTTCAGGTCCGTTCTACACCGACGGCATAACCAGTGGTTATGAAGGACTTAATTTCATTGATGTTCTGCACTATACATTCACGGTGGAAGATTGTGACGGAGATACCATCGAGAGCAGGTGGGCTGTGAAAACTTCCCCCACTCCCCCGGAGCTTGGCGATCCGGCCTGGAGTGCTCCAATCGTAGGAAATACCTTCGAGATTGATTACACCGCGTACGTATCCGAGGCTCCCGCTCCATTGTTCGTTTTCCTTGGGTGTTCCGATGCTTCTGAACTCACAATCGCTATCCCGCACGCCCCGGTAGGCATGTGGGAACGAATCTGGTTCACAGGTTTCAGTGATCCGGATGATATGTGGACTGAAGATGAGTGCTACGAAGGGGTTGGCTCTTATACCTGGAGCCACGACGATGCCAATGATTATCTCAGGCTTACAGAATTCGGTCACGCCTCATCGTCTTCAGTTTGGAGTGATCAGGTTACAATGCCTGTTGCCCCGGGCCTGGGATACCTGGGAATTCTCCAGGCATATATTAATCCTGCCGTCCCAAGCGGCTTGGATAATGTCTCCTTCAGGTTCCTTGATACATTCGATTGCAATGAAGTGGAACTGCCACCGATTACAGGTAACGGCTGCGACTCGGAAGAACCCGAACTCAAGCAGTACAATATCCAGAATAATTCAGATATCTGGGATGGTGACTGGAAAATCGGGTTAAAGCAGGAAGGTTTCGAGGGCTGTGAAAGTTCAGAGCTCTATGTAGACTGGGTTGGTTTCTGGAACAAGCCGTTTTAATCGGAATCCATATTGATCCGGTAAAGCATTTTCAAAGATAACAATTCCCCCGGGACAATACCGGGGGATTTTTTTATATTTCATTCGATTCCTGACGTTTAACTACTGGACTGGGCGGCCGATTAGCGGTAAAGTACGTTTTTCCCTGAATCGATAACAATCTGTACAAAGGATATAGTCATGACACTCAGACTCCTTAAAAAGCTGACGGAATCCTTCGGACCCTCGGGTTTCGAAGATGAGACGAGAAAAATTGTCCAGGCCGAACTCAAGCCACTATGTAATAAAGTCTGGACGAACACACTTGGTAGCGTAATCGGTTTCAAAAAGGGTAAAGGTAAGGCTGCAGAGCGTAAAAAGATTATGATCGCCGGTCACATGGATGAGATCGGGTTCATAGTCAGCCATGTCGACGAAAAAACCGGGTTTCTTCGATTTGTTCCGGTCGGGGGATTCGATCCCAAAACCCTTGTATGCCAGAGAGTAATGGTCCTGGGGAAGGGGAAGCATAAGCTGCACGGGCTTCTGAATATCGCCGGGAAGCCAATACATGTCCAGACACCCGAAGAGAAAAAAAAGCAGATCGCTTTAACTGATTTCTTTATCGATTTAGGCCTTCCCGCAAAGGAAGTAGTAAAAAAGGTTGAGATCGGCGATCCGGTCGCCTGGCGGCGTGACCTATTGGAGATGGGTGACCTTGTAAACTGCAAGGCGATGGACGATCGAGTCGGTGTTTACGTCATGATCGAAGCCCTGAAAAAAACGAAGGGCAACACGCACGATATTTACGCGGTTGGAACGGTTCAGGAGGAAGTAGGGCTCCGTGGCGCGACGACGGCGTCATTTGAAATACAACCGGATATCGGTATCGCGCTTGATATAACGCTTGCAATGGACACACCCGGGTCGGAACCTCACGCGCAGGTTTCACAACTGGGAAAAGGAATTACCGTCGGCATTATGAACAGTTCAGTAATATCCGACAGGGAACTCGTGAAGGAAATGAGGAAAATCGCCAGGGCAAAAAAGATTCCCCACCAGCTTGAGATTCTTCCGCGCGGCGGTACCGACGCCGGTGCGATGCAGCGTACGGGTCCGGGCGCGAGGTCGATTACACTCTCGATTCCCACCCGATATGTACATTCAGTGAACGAAACTGTGAATATGAAAGATGTCCAGGCTGGTATAAACCTCCTAGCAGCCTACCTGAACCAGTAGAGGATTTATGACTGATAAAAAACACCTCCCCGAAGTATGGAGGGGGGTTTTTGATAACGCTATGCACCAGCAACGTGGTTTTAGACCAATCCTGATAAATAAAAATTGAATGGACATATTTAAAATTTAGGGGCTGCTTTTCGACGGGCGAAAAGAGGTGTCCCCGATCTCAAATCAATATTTAATTGATAGGATTTGTATTAGAGATTTTCCTCTAATATCCTGCGCATGTATCTCAGGAGATGCTTCTTAAGCTCAGGACGCTTCATAGCCCAGTCAATGTTGGTTGTGATGAATCCTTCGACCTGACCGACATCCCAGCGTTGACCCGTGTATACAACGGCGTGCATTTCCTCGTCCTTCAGGAGCAGCCTTAAGCCGTCTGTGAGTTGTATCTCACCCTTGTGATCGGGCTTGGTAATTTCAAGGTAGTCAAAAATCCTGGGCGTCAACAGGTAACGACCGATAATCGCCAGGTTACTCGGTGCTTCATCGACCGCCGGTTTCTCAACCAGATGGCTTATTTTAATCGTGCCATCCCCATTATCCTCGCCGGCGATGATTCCATATCTGGAAACGTCGCTCTCAGCCACCGGTTGAACCGCAAGGATGCTGGTCCCGTATTTTTTATAAGCGGACACCATAACCGAGGTGGCCGACATTACAGGATCGGAAATATCGTCCCCCAGTAAAATCACAAATGGATCATTCCCGACATGATCCTTCGCCATCAGAACCGCATGACCGAGTCCCAGCGGTTCACCCTGACGAATGTAATGAATCCTCGCAAGGCGGGTGATGTCCTCAACCAGTTCGAGTTCACGCGCCTTACCCTTAACGCGGAGAAAATGTTCCAGCTCGAATGCCTTGTCGAAGTGATCCTCAACCGCACGTTTGCCCCGTCCGGTGATAATCAGAATATCCTCTAAACCGGCGTCAACCGCTTCCTCAACAACTAACTGGATCGTGGGCTTGTCAACAATTGGAAGCATTTCCTTGGGCTGGGCTTTGGTTGCCGGCAGAAACCTCGTGCCAAGCCCGGCTGCTGGAATTACAGCTTTACTGATATTATTAATCATAACTGAAATCTTGCTCCTTCCTTCAGTACGGACGGAATATAATATATGTTCTTCACAAAATTATCGAGTGTTTTCCGCTAAAAACCGCATGATTTTATTCCAGGCGTTCCGAGCGGGTTCACGATCGGGACCCCAGATAAATTCATGATCTGAGCCTGATTCAATCAGAATTTTATAATTTACTTTCCCGCAAACGTTGAAAGCATCCGCCATCAACTCCGACTGTTCTGCAGGAACTATCATGTCGGCTTCACCGTGCACTAACATCACAGGGACTTCGATATCCCCGGCGTGCCGCACACAGGCTCGCATTTCCAGTTCATCCTCATCCAGGCCCGCAAGGTGCTTTACGAAGGGGTCACCCATCAGATGGTGGTCGACTTCTTTTAACCAGGATATCCATTTAACAAGGTCATATATCCCCGATACCGCTATTCCACCCCTGAAACCGGAATGTTCAACCATTCTCGCCAGTGTAAGTAGACAAACCATTGCTCCATGGGAGCTGCCAAGAAGCCAGATTTTTTCGGAATCCACATACTGGAAGCTTTGAACCGCCTCCATACATGCGAGAGTATCGTCGACTTCTCCAAGGGCAAATTCGATTTTACCCCCACTGCCGTCTTCACCGCGGTATGCCGGGACTGCGATTGTCCAGCCGGCTTTCGCAAGTCTCCTCAGGCAAAGATCGTAATGATCGGGAATACCACCGACACCACCATGACCGCAAATAATCGCGGCACCGGGCGGTGCTGGGAAATCAATTGGGTGAGTTGGATCTGATAAGGGATTTTGTGATGGTTCATAGAGCCATGCCGTGATATCCAGATCCCCCGATTTGTAGCGAACCCGGTAAGCGTTAACGTCCGAAGGTCCCCTGCCCAGGAATTGCGGGAGGGCACCAAGGATTTCGAATTTGCCAATTGATTCAATCACAACGGTAATTAATCCTTATGGGTGGGGAAAAATTCTATTATACCAGTTGCTCCGCTTCAGTGCCGGATAATGCTACCGACCCGGTGGTAAGTCCTCTGCTAAATCAACGGGCAGCTCCCCGAACTCCTTCAGGAACACTTCCTCAAGTGTGCTTCTCTTCCGCTCAACTTCGAAGATACTGAAACCTGATAAAGCAAGGCTGCTTACGAGTTCGGGAACATCGTTCTCGGACTTCAGGGTACAGGTAAGTATTCCCCGGGAGAACTTAACAGCACTGCCGCCCGCGCCTTCGACAATGGGTTTTAATTTCTCAGCCATCACACGATCATCCGATGTCACTCCAGAGCCCTGGTTTGGTGTCAGCCGAATAGCGATCCTGTTTTCCTGTTCAGTCAATTCGTCAATCCCCGCAATTTTCCTGACCCTCCCTCGATCGATGATCGCGACACGGTTAGCGACATCCTCGACATCGACCAGCACATGACTCGAAAATAAGATAGTAGAACCGTTATTGACCGCCATGCGCATAGTGTCCTTGATCTGTTTCCTTCCGATAGGATCGAGTCCGGCCTGAGGTTCGTCAAGGAACAGAAGCTTAGGATGTCCAATCATGGCCTGTGCAAGCCCGATTCTCTGCAGCATGCCCTTGGAGTACGTCCTGAGCCTTCTATGTCCGGCTGAAAGCTCAAGGTGCACCTGCTCCAATGCTTCAATCACCCTTTTTCTGCGGTCTCGCAAAGGAACCCTAGCCAGTTCAGCATGGTAATGAAGGAAAGCGATACCTGAAAGGTGATCGTAAAAATTCGGGTTCTCGGGAAGGTATCCAAGCTGCAAGGTGGTTGCAGGATGCCCGGGTTTTCGACCCAGGACCTCAAGATGGCCTGACGATGGATAAATTATATTCAGGCAGCATTTCACGAAAGTGGTTTTCCCGCTGCCGTTAGGACCTAGAAGCCCGAAAATCTCACCTTCGCCGACAGAGAGATCTAATCCATCGAGTGCCCGGACAGGCCGGCCGAAAAGTTTAACCAGGTTCTCGCAATACACAACAGCCATTTTCGTTAATTACCGTGCGGAAAAAGGCGCGATCCTCAGGATCGCGCCTTATAACTCCAGGTAACTATTCTTCATTGATTTCAAACGAACTCCACTGGTTTAAAATGCAGTGGAGAAAGTGTCCTTGTAATGAGCTTCCTGAATCGAATTAAGAGAACCATCATAAGCATTACTGTAATGAGGTTCACCAGGATTCGTTACGAAGATCGCGACCTCTTTTGAGGGTGCGCTGTGAAGCCCGAGAAGGTCCTCAGCGGTAACCCGGTAGTAATACCATCCATAGATCACTGTCTTGTCCAGGAATGGCGGATACAGGGCAAGCGCCTGGTTTACGCGACCGAAGTCGGTCGAGTAATGGGCATTGGACACCTGGGTACGCCATATATTGTAACCGGCCATATCACCGTCGGTCGCATTCATATCCCACCAGACCGCGACACCTTCAGGGCTTGGATGAACTGATGGATTGAGTACAACCGCCGGGGGTACGTCCTCATCGGGATTGAATGAGTTAACGTAGGCACCCGCGCTGACCAGAAATTGTCCATCAGTTAACTGAACCCGGCACCGTACAACTGCAACCCCGGGATGTTGAGCGAGAAACCGTCCGCCAGTCAATTCAAACACACCGACAGATGTGTCCAGGGTGTACCATTCAACATTGTTGGTGACATCCTCGGTTGTCCCATCCTGGAGATGGGCGATTGATTTGAACTGTTGAAGCCCGCCAACTGTAAGGTTAACACCGACTGGCTCAATGAAAATAGCCTGGATGATGTTAGTGGGTGTATCTCCAGGATTCATACTAATATAACCAGGAACCGCTGCGTTGTCAGGGCTGCCCTGGCAACCCAGGATAAACAGGAAAATTGAAAATAAAACAACCAGAGTTGGTATCGAAATACACAATACACGCCGGGTCATACGAACCTCCGGGGGTTAAATCTTGTAATCTAGCGTAATATACAGAAACCTGCTCCCATACGAGAGAGAGAACTGTTAGCACAATTTATCACAGCAGGCTAAAGGGTGTCAAGCAACCCATAGTTATAATCCCCGTTAAGCGAAGGAGCATAATTTCCTGCGGTGGTTTAAAGGATAGATATATAAACCCTTCATTTTCAAAGAGTTTTGAAAAGTAAGAAGTTTCAAAAAAAATAAACCGTTATGAAAGGTGTAATTCCTGCTGTTGATGCTACCTTCAGCGTAAAGGCGGTTTATGTGATACATTACGGGTGAATCAGATTGAAAGGAAGAGCGGTTGCGGGAATGCCGGAAATGTGGTATATAATAACATAGTATGATATTTCCCGCTATGGGCCGCGGCGGGCGACCTATTCGACCGCAGATGCCGTTCAATCAGTAAACCCAGGTCCAGACAGCGGAAACCGACGGAGGTGCATTTAATGTTGCACAATTTTACGCCACAGGAAGTATTTCTGGTTGTTTTTGGGGGAATTGTACTTGTTGCTTACATGGTGAACCGTATGCACGGTGTGAACGTGGTACGGAACAATCATGAACTTCATTGATTAAAAAACGTTGCAGGACGCGTCGAGATATGATCGAAGGTAAAAAATCAGCGTCCCGGTTTACGCCGGGACGCTTTTAATTTAGTTATTATCCGAAATTACGGATATATCATCATATGCCGTTCAAGGTTATTTACAGGTTCAAACTAATATCGTGCACCCGGACCAAGATGTATGAGGCTATACACGGGCAGTCGGACCATTCAAGTGTCGGGACTGAAACGGATTAATTCTGTTTTGCCTTTAATTGTTTTTTTTTAAATTTATATTTGGAAATTTTTTTTAAACTTGTTTCGAGCATGACGGTACCTGGTTCCGCTTAATGCTTAACATGATTGGTCCATTTCATAAGTTCATTACAATATATGCAAGTGTCCTGCAACCCTGATAAACAGCGGGAGAGCTGGTAACACCCCGCGGGGTTTTATCTCTGGGTTGAATTGCAGGGCGTTTAAAGTTGTTGTAATAAGATGATATTATCAAAAATAACACGAAATTAATTCTAAAAGCCGTGAAACCCGCATGAAATCAGGCTTGGAGCTTGACAGACCTCGTTTGTGATGTATACTTGAAACTGTGTTATTAATGAAATCCGCTTTATACCTGATGGCAACCGGGATCCAACAACTCCAGTTGTCAACTAAAGTTCAGCGGTTTTTTTGAAAATAACACCTATTACATCTTATATCACTTCAGAAGGAGGCGTCGCATGAATAAACAGGAATTAATTGAGGCTATCGCTACAGAGACTGGTCTCTCCAAAGCCGATTCCAAGCGTACCCTTGAAGCCTTTACTGGCATCGTTCAGAAACAGCTCAGGAAAGGCAATCAGGTTCGACTGATCGGCTTCGGCACCTTCTCAGTCAGAAAGCGAAAAGCGCGCAAGGGCATCAATCCCCAGACTGGCGAGCAGATCAGGATCAAAGCACGCAAAGTCCCGCATTTCGCACCTGGCAGCGAACTCAAGAACGCCCTTATGTAAGGGCGACCTGTTCACGATCTTATTAACAATCGATCTATTTCGGTAGCAAGAGTCGGACGCCATTCAAAGGCGTCCTTCTCTTTTTTTTAAAACTCCTCCCGGATGGAAACTGGTAAAGGTAACTTAGAGTCCCTGACAATCAGAGGCACGACCGTCAGGGAGTGCATTGATGAATTATTTGGTGACGCACATATGGGGGCACTAGTTTACGTACGGGCTGCTGTTTTGTGCACTCCCTGACGGTCGTGGCTCTGTTACGGTCGTGGCTCTGTTACGGTCGTGCCTCTGTTACGGTCGTGCCTCTGTTACGGTCGTGCATTGATGAATTATTTGGTGACGCACATATGGGGGCACTTGCTTACGTACGGGCTGCTGTTTTGTGCACTCCCTGACGGTCGTGGCTCTGTTACGGTCGTGGCTCTGTTACGGTCGTGGCTCTGAATTCTTCCTCTACATCATTCAGCCCATGAATTTTACTCATTTTGTTAGAGTCTCTTAGTTCATTTTCCTTTATAATGCCCATTGAACCAAATGGGCGAAAGCGAAGAGAAAAAATCGCCAGCCACACGGACTGGTATCTCAACCGTAACACTCCTTATTCTGATTGTGCTCCTGTCGGTGGTTATCAGGTTGTGGGGGCTTGATTTCGGCCTGCCGCAGCAGTTTCATCCCGATGAGCCGGTTGTTGTGTCCCGTGCCCAGTACGGGGTGGCGACGGGTGACTGGAATCCACGCGCGTTCCACTGGCCGAGTTTTCAGATTTACATCCTGGGTTTCGAGTACGGAGTATGGTACCAGGCCGGGAAGTTGACCGGCGCATGGGAAAGTGACGAACTAGACGATATTCCCACCGGTGACCGTTTTATCGCTTATGCCCTGCGTGCCCCATCGGGATTTTATTACCTTGGACGGTTAACGACTGTTGTTTTCTGTGCGGGAATTGTCTGGTTGATGTTTGGATTTTCAAGGAGGTTTTTGGATGATCGCTGGGCTCTACTGGCATCCGCGCTGGTTGCGTTTCACCCGATAATGATCCGGCATTCGAGGTTTATCACTCCCGATATTCCGGCAGAATTCTTTTTCCTTGCAGCGTTGTTTTTCATGGACAGGTTGTATCTTGAGTTGCGTAAATCAAGGGGTAGTACCGCAATTGATAAGAAATTTAAGGGCATTGTCTGGAGCGGAATACTCGCGGCCATTATGATCGGGCTCGGGACAGGCACAAAGTACCCTGTTGCCGTGCTGTCAATACCGCTTGGATTAATTATCCTGCTGGCTCAGTCAGGCTTGGGGATATCTGGACGGATAATTTTCATTTTAAGGCTGGCTGTTACAGTCATTGTAACTTTTCTGATAACGACACCCTTCGCATTGATCGAATACGGACAATTTCTCAGGGACATCATGACGATCGGATGGCATGTCCAGACCGGGCACATCGGTATGGAAGCGAAAGGCGGGATCTGGATGGCGTCGATCGCAAGACTGATTCGAGATTCCGGCTGGGTCTGGACAACGGTCGGGCTTATCGGTTTGATCGGATTTTTTACAGGCTTACGGAGAAAATGGCATCTTCTTTTCGCTTTCATATTTATTTTGATCGGACTCGCACCCCTGACCGTTTTCTCCGACCGGTACCTTGTGCCCCTGATTCCGTTTTTCGTACTCGGGATCTCATGGTTGTTCGAAAGGTTGTCGGTTCACACCATACAGAACAAACCAAGGATGATCATGGTCGCAGCGGTTGTCGTATTTTTCATGGTCAGCGTGTATGGCTTCAAAGTAATCTCAAACGACGCGCGCGTTCTGACTATGACCGATACCCGTGAGCTTGCACTCGAATGGGTGGAGGGTAATATCCCCGCTCACAGCATAATTGTGGAGGAGCAGGGCGGCCCGAATCTTAATACAAGTTTGCTTGTTCCCCTCGTTCCCGAACCATGGTACGTGATAGTCGAAATAACACCTTTATTCGCGCGGGGCGGTCCGGTCCTCGATCCTCTGGATACCCTGATACAGGTTCAGCCGGACTGGGTAATAATTTCGAGTAATACGCGCGATAGATATATGCGTGAGAGCGCGGCAAAGGAGTTCCCGGAGCTTGTCGCGGTTTTCATGGAGTATTACCGTTTAGTGGATAATTACCTTATAGAGGAAGCCCGGTTTGTTCCGGAGGAAAATAAAATCACCGGTCCCGAAATTGTGATATACCGCGTACCAGATGACCTGTGGGACAGGGTTCTTCTTGAAACAACAACGGTCGGTAGTGTTCTGAACAGGGAGAATGAGGGGGAGTGAGGTGCAAGCCATTATGTTATTCGTGGGCGGACAAATATTGCTCCGATGATAAAAATTACCGCCAGCGCCAGAAGAACCCGGTCAATTATTCCTGAGGTCACGAATCCCGCTAATGGGAAGCCATCCGGGGCTGAATATTCGGACTGAATTTTTCCGCTGAATCGTTCCAGCAATTTGATCGCAAGAATTTCCAATCTGGATTTATCGAGGGGATACTCATCGTTGTGATAAATCAGGATGTTGTACAGCGTATCCGGGGAATCCCGGTAGGTTTCCATATTCGGTGCTGTTTCATCACGATCCTGTACCCAAGTTACATCAAGCCCTTCACAGTAGTGATCGCGGATTTCCCATGAATTGAGAGCGAACCCTTCGGTGCCGATCGCGACCGCGTTAAAAGTAGGGTCCTGGATAACCCAGCGATCACCGGCCCACACCTCTACAGTTGAATGGGATGGGACATTTATTCCCGGGGCAGTGTAAAGCCCTACCCTCCTAGCTTGAACTTCGAAAGAATTCAGGGCCGCGATAAACAAATCCGCGAACGGTTTGCAGCTCGCACCTTTCCCGTCATGCATCAGTTCTATAACGACACTGGGATCCCGGTTATTGATTTCAAGTGACCGGTTGGACGCCTGCAGGCGGGTCCAGTTACGCAGCTCAGGAATCAGAGCATCAGCCTGGAGATCCTGAACGTCCCCAATATCGTTTAAAATCCAATCCCTAATCGCCTCGAACCGTTCGATGTCGGGGAAGAAATACGTTTGATCAATGGGTGCAGAATAAATACCAGTTGGTTTTGATATCGGACTGGCTGGCGCAAATCCATGGGGAAAATATTTCCTCATTGAAAAAAGAACCTGTCCTTCGGCAACAAGGCATAAGATTGCCAGAATAATGCAAATAATTCTGATGGACGGGGAATATTTCCAATGCTGGCTTGGCATTTCGACATATCCTACCATATCCGGACCGAAACTATGTGACTGATTACCGGACAGATATTGTGGCATTTAAATATTGAAATCAGCCTTGGAGGAATCTAAATATTTGGGGGAACCTGAATATAGGGAGGAGAAAAAGTAAAAATCCCGGATTGGGGCTTGTTTGACTTGAAAATACCGTAAAATTTGATATCATGAAATTATGGATAAATCCGGGCCAACAAGCCTGAACTAAGGGAGGACGCGAGTAATATATGAAGGTAACACGCTGGAAGAAGAAAAAACAAGGTGAACCGAACCTTGAACTGATCAGGGGCCTGGTAGCTGATGAGGGATTGCGTTGCTACACCTGGAGCGATGCGCCCGGAAAGTTTTATCCGGAACACACTCACGATGAGGATGAGATGCGCTGGATTGTCCAGGGCAGTCTGGTAGTTGGAATCGAAGGCAAGGAGATCAAACTGAAAGCAGGCGATCGAATTGAGCTGCCGGCCGGATCATCACACTGGGCACAGGTGTCCGAGGATGGTCCGATCATCTACCTTTGTGCCACGAAGAATTAACGTTACCAGCACAAAGACCTGAAATTATTTGAAACCAATGCCAGATACCGCCGTAAGGCGGTTTTTTTTTGCCGGGTATGTTCGGCGGTTTGGGAATGAGACCAATCCCATTTTATAATTCCTTTTTCAGGTGCGCGGGCCATCCAGTGGGGCTGCAACACAAAATTGCGGCAGGGAAGTGGGCGCGC
>CBDURU010000039.1:0-26951 GCA_965369865.1 uncultured bacterium
GGCAGGTTTTAGGAGGGTCTGATACGAATCGATATTTAATTAATGGGATTAGTCTAAGCCCTCCAAATTTTTAACCCCTCACGTCATGTGAACCCGTATCCGATGCGGGGTTACCATCTAAGTTTCCATCGACCCTTATTTTACTGGTATTTAACCACCTTTGTGAGAGGTGAAATATGAAGCCGAATTTTAGAATTGTCACAGGAATCCTCATTATTTTTGTCCTTTCATTGCTGGCCTGTGCACCCGGGGAATATAAACCATACCCGACATACCCGTCGGGAGGGGACTATGATTACGGTGGCGGCTCGTACGACCTGCCGGATTATGTCCATGATGCCCTCGGTGAATGGGAAGGATTCATGTGGGAAGAGTACCGCTCGGATCACCGCCCGCTCGGTAAGAAAAAAGTGGCCGTCAGGATACAGTACAAAGATTCGACATATTCATCTTCCGGATGGCGCGACTGGGTCAGGGTGAATGTCCTGATCGACGGAAGGCCCGCAGCATCGACAATCGAGGAAGTTCGCAGCGGGGGTTATATTCATCTGGAAACTTACCAGGGTGATATTGACCTCGACCTGAGAGGCTGGTTTCGACATAACAAAGCCAATGGTGATATCGATCTTGTTTGGAATGAGAAATTCGATTACCCCTGGGGGGGCACTGATTTCTACCGTGTCCGAATTGCAGGTGATTTTGAACTTGGGCTTGTGACCCATCTACACTGGGCATCAGCCTGGGAGCTGTTCGATACATACGGTGATGAAATCTGGGACCTTCCTGAAGAAACCTGGCATGAAGCTACCCTTGACGGGATGGAGTATCTTGAATCAATTGAAGAGACTCTGGTCAGGACCCCGGTAGAATAAAAAAATCCCCCATTACGGGGACACGTAACAGATGATCTTATCATCACCGGGATAATAACCCATCTAACTTAACCAGGCTGAGAGTCCATTGGAATCAAGCGATGTCCGGTCTTGGCCCAAAGAGATTATCAAACCATTCATCCCAGTCGATTCCATCTAGAAGACAATCGAACCACTCATCCCAGTCAATGCCATCAAGCATGGTATTGGGTCCACCGGAAACCTGTATCAAAGGTTGTGAATCCACGGGATCCAGGCTATTAGTCATTGCATTGGCCATCGGGCCGGTCAGGACCAGGGCTATTAAGAGTGTAATGATCAGGTAGCGCATGGTTTTCTCCTAATCAAGCCATGTCCAGCGATCCGGATATTCCCAGATTCCCGGTAGAGGGAGGAAATTTTCGAGAACTTCCGGTTCCTGGTTCAGGGTTTTTTCAGTTTCCATAGTAAGTACTCCCTTTAACTCCTGTTAAAGGAGATTAGGTTGGCTTAAATTCTATCAGAATTGATTAAATCTTTCAAATTAGTGGTTATTCTTTACTGAACTTTATCAGTATTAATATTCGTCAGGGAATGAGAAAGGTTGAGGGGTAGTATGAAAAAATAGGGGATCGAGCCAGAAATACTCGACATATATCAGTCAGTACCGCGTACGTTATGTCACAATCAGTACCGCCAACGTTAGTGAGCGGCCTGCCAACTGGAATTTCAGCACATGGCAGACTACATATATCACAATCAGTACCGCGACCGTTATGTCACAATCAGTACCGCGACCGTTATATCACAATCAGTACCGCGACCGTTAGTGAGCGGCCTGCCAACTTAGTGACTCGACATATATCACAATCAGTACCGCGTACGTTATGTCACAATCAGTACCGCGACCGTTATATCACAATCAGTACCGCGACCGTTAGTGAGCGGCTTACCAACTGGAATTTTGGTGCCGGAGGTGGGACTTGAACCCACATGTAGTTGCCTACGGCAGATTTTGAGTCTGCTGCGTCTACCATTCCGCCACTCCGGCATAAATATCATGCCCATTCTACTTTGATATTCAGTAATCCGCAATCTGAAAAATCTGACCCGATTCCCAGGTTCCTGCTATACTTCCTGACAGATATCGTGTCGTATTACTGAAAAAAATATTAACTGAGTAACGGAGCCGCATATGTTTAACACCAGAACTTTATTCCTTCTGATTTCCATCCTGGTAATCCTCTCTGTTAATTCCTGCGTTCAATCCGAAACACAGGTAACATCCGAGCAGGAGGAACCGGGTACCGCTGAAACGACATCGGAAGCTGAACAGGAACAATTCCTGGCCGCGGCTATCCTTGCCAAAAGGTTAGCCCTTTATAAGGAAGCTGTCCAGGAGGGCGATATGGCTCCGTTCACCGTATTACCGGAATTGCTTGTAAATTCCGACGTTCCCAGGATAGCTGAGGATATTAATGAACTTTGGTGGGAAATGGACTGGGAGGGAGCACACCTTGCACCGCTGCCCCCTACCGAAATAACCGCACTTGAAGCGGTAGTTTTTCCTTACATAGTAGCCAGAATTGATGATTTTGGCGATGACAATGAATGGGTTCTGTTTACGCTGGGATACGATCCCGATGGACTTAAATATATTATCGCTGAGGCACATGAAGAATGGATACCCGAGGAACGGGGTTTTTTCCTGGGATCGAGGACAAAAGGTTGTCTCCAGGTCTGGTGCGGGAATTTTAACGGTGAGTGGAAGATCATAGCCCACATTGAATGTCTTGGCGATTTATCCGGTCCGGATTCGCCTGATATTCCCTTCCCGCTCCCGACTGAATCAGTTAACGATTAAGTTTCATCAGGGTAGGGGATTCTATAACTCCTCTTGATCGGCTACACGCCGTAATACGAGAAACTCATTCGTTTCAAACAAATTGACCGCTGGTTTCATCATGATCCTGTGCATAAACAATCCATATGCTATTGCCACAGGCATCAGCAGATAACCCAACCATTGAATCCCTGCGATGTAAGGCAGTAAAACCATTGCGACAGGTGGGATCATCGAGATAACGAGTACAATCGTAAATCCCACGTTGACCAGTCCAAGGATCACCGTCGTCCGGAGCGTGACTGACGGTTTATCAAGGGGCATCCAGTATGGCCAGATCAGCGATACGGAGTTTCCAAATGCGAGGATAAGAAGAAACATCACCAAAAGCAGGATGAACCACGCGAAGAACGCATAGAGTTCCGGGAAGTAAACCCGTAAAACTATGCTGAGAACTATTGAATCGAAAAGAAACAATCCCCCAAGAAAAATATTTTTTCCCATGAGAAGATGACGTCGCGGCGTTGGGAGCACGAGAAGGTTGCGGATGTTACCCCCTTCAAAGCCGAATTGGTTCCCGGTGAATAACATCCCCTGGGCCGCCATTATGAAAACCACCATTCCGACAGTATATATTTTGACAATTGCGGCAAGTTCTTTGTGTTCACCGATCTGTATTGCGTTTTCAAGGTTCCAGTGCATGGCCAGCAGAATGATCACCGGCGCGAGTGTCCCGGGCAGGACCTTATAAATGAAAAAATACGGGCTTCTCGCCCAGAATTCGAGCATGTCCTTTTTATATAATGCCACAGCTTCCGGCCCGAATACCGGTCTTAGTTTCCGTGCCAGTTCGCCAAAGAGCTTTGAAACCGGGTCGGGCCCATCCCTGTGCCGGTGTTTTAAACCGGATTTCTTTAAGGTGTCCGTTTCCCATAAATATGCGACCAGGATGAAATTAAACAGGAGTACTCCGAAAGTCCACGCACCGAAACCGATAAGCGATCCCGGTATCGCCCTGAATTCACCGCGCAGGTAGTCATCAAGCGCGATTGCAATCTGGCCGTATGGGTATGGGCGAAACAGTTCGACTCCATCCGGTACGAAAAATATGAACCAGTTGAACATCTGCGCGGGATGCGGGATTAGTCCTGTATACAAAAACAGCGCCCAGATAAACAGGCCGATTATTATAACCATCCCGGCCGACACCAGGTTCAGCCTCGGAAGAAGTATATACAGCGTGTTTACGAGTGTTTGCCCCGATACAATGAGTAAGAACGTAAGGGCTAGAATTAAAATGATCCCCACCAGAAGCTGGTCGGGACCAGGTCTGAACGCGAGGAATACCGCGATGAAAGCTGTCAATGGGAGAAGGACGCTGATATCGAGAAACGCGCCGAGTAAATTTGACCAGTAAACCTTCCAGGAGGGCAGGGGATATTGCTTTAACCTCGCCATATCGTAACTTTCATTCGTTCGATATCCCACAAGCGGTATTAAAAACCAGGACAAAAAAATGAGCGCGAACAGGTCGCAGAAAATATTCTTGGAGCCCCAGCGGCCGAATCCATAGCTTGCGGCAAAAGCCAGAATAACTACACAAAATACCAGCCAGAAGAAAAAAACCAGAAAAAATAGCAGGGTTTCGAGCGATGCCGTCGTGCTGCGCGTGTACATGCGCCACGTCAGGGTCATTTTCCATTTCAGAAGATGACCAATTTCTCTCACTCCGTGTCAACCCTCCCGGCACCGACAAGTTTAAGAAATACTTCCTCAAGGGAGGCATTATCCCCACACGACGCGTCACGTCTTATCGAATCCAGCGTTCCGCGCGCAAGCAGCTTGCCCTTGTGGATGATCCCAAGTTCGCGGCTTACTTTTTCGACAGTTTCAAGGACGTGCGATGAAAAGAACACCGTATGTCCGTTATCGACCATGTTATTCAGGGTGGTTCGGACCCTGGCCGATGTGCTCGCGTCGATACCGCTGAACGGTTCGTCAAGTATGATTACTGGCGGTTTGTGAATAAGTGCGGCGGCAAGGGACGCTTTTTTCTTCATCCCCATTGAGTATGTGCCCATAAATTTATCGGGATCGAGATCCAGAAGCTCAAGAAGTTCCTTTGTGCGGGTTTCGATAAATTTTGAGGGCAGGCTGTACATCTGCCCGACAAATTCAAGGTATTCCCTTGCCGACAGCCTTTCATACAGAACCGTCTCCTCGGGCATTAACCCGACATTTTTTTTAACCTCAAGAGGTTCCTTCGCGATATCGTAACCGACAACTTTTATCGATCCACTGGACGGCTGGATCAGTCCGACGATTGTATTTATCGTGGTCGATTTCCCCGCGCCGTTCGGACCGACAAATCCGAAAAAAGTGCCTTTCCTGACAGTCAGGTCCAGGCCGCGCACCGCGTATGTGTCGCCATATCGCTTGTGGAAATCGGAAATCTCGATTGCGAAATCATTCGTGCTCATGCGTTTACACTTTCAGCTTCTGTTTTCATTGATTGTGTCACAAAGGGGATACTTAATTCAAGGAGGGCAGGCGATGACAGACCTGTTTATTTACCTTTACTTCACTGATGTCCAATATAGTTGTCCTATATAAATAAAAGAAAATCCGAGATAAAAAAAAAGAAAATCCGAGATAAAAAAAAATCCGAGAGATAACCATCCCCCCACGGAGCGAAGCGACGTGGGGGGATTATAGGGGGGTATTTGCTTAACTATTGTATAGTCTATCCGATATCTGTATAATACCATCGGTGAAAATCAAATATGGGAAACCTTGAAATCCGACCCTACGAGTCCTCCGACCAGGCTGAGATCATCCAATTATGGCATGATTGTGGCCTTTTAGTCCCATGGAACGACCCAGTGAAAGATATCGCCAGAAAATCCCTCGTACAGCCTGAATTATTCCTCGTCGGGATACTCGATGGAAAAATTGTCGCATCGGCTATGACTGGCTATGACGGCCACCGTGGATCTGCATTTTACCTGGCTGTCTCTCCGGATCACCGTAGAAAAGGATTTGGCAGGATTTTAATGGATCGGGTTGAGTCCGGACTCCGGAATCTCGGCTGCCAGAAGATAAACATCCAGATAAGGGGTACTAATCTCGATGTCAGGGAATTTTACGAATCACTGGGTTACAAAGAGGACGATGTAATCGGCCTGGGAAAGCGTCTGGATGATTGAATGTTAAAACGAGGGTAGGGTTACACTTTGTTCATTCGATACGACGGAGGGTAATTGGCCCAGATACCCTGCCATGCATGAAGTAATCGATTGTTAATATCCCGTCAATTTTATTGAACGATGGATTTACCGTTCCGTTAATGGAGGGAGTTTCTTCGTCTGCAGATAATACACCGAATTGAATACCCCAGCCATTGA
Source organism: uncultured bacterium (assembly GCA_965369865.1). Classification (GTDB taxonomy): domain Bacteria; phylum JAJVIF01; class JAJVIF01; order JAPKYR01; family JAPKYR01; genus JAPKYR01. The sequence continues at coordinate 6,099 of CBDURU010000039.1, forward strand.
GGGTAACTGGTCCATTGTATCGCACCTCGCCGTTCTGTAGATCGCAGAGAGCGCCGGAGCCTCCAGCATAAAATTCAACTGAAATAACAGCATTAGTAACTGCAACATTTGAGTATGTACCTGTCCATTTTCCTACTAGCTTTGATCGTGAAGGGAATATAAAGTAAATCGCAAATCCAATTATAAGAATTACAATGATTGTAATAATTACTTTGCCTGGTGCTTTCATAATCTACCTCTTGCTAGTTGAATTAGCCTACATTGGGCCTCTGTTTAGCTAAGCTCCTATAGGTCCTTGATCCGATAAAAAGTTGGATTTTCCCTTATGTCTTTAATAGTTGCATCGAGGTATTCATCATCCAGAACAGCTTTACTAATTGCTCTTAAAACCTCACGTAGCTTAGGTTCCCTTCCAAGGGATTTATTTAACTCTCGTGTAACTTTTTCTTTAAGGAGAGTAAATATTGCATCTATCTCATCATATTCCATTGGTTAGCTCAACACCGTAATCAAGTTTCTCTCAATGATAGTAATTTTTGTAAAAATTGTCTATCTTTGAACATGATTATAAATCAAGCTGATGTTGCTCTGGCTCCCGGAGTGGGAGTGAGACCTGGGCTCACGACCTTACAGACTGAATTCAGCACGTTTAACATCTTGGTGTTGTTTGGGATTTACGAGTAAAAGGTAAATGTTAACAACGGCTTTTGCTTTTTGTTCAGAATCATCGAATGAATCCTCATCTGCTAAATCCTTTGCGATTTGCATGAGGCCAACAAGTTGTGATTCGGTTTGTGTGATAGGCATAAAATACTCCTAAACGGATTTAATGTAGCAATTGTACATTACTTCTTTGTTTTTGGCAAGTCCCTCTAGGGACGTAGCCGAGTGCGGAACACAACGTCGCATAATGATGATTATGTTAAGTAGCACGAAAATGGCTGAATTCAGGCCCACTCCCCTCCCAGACACGCGTTACTTGTTATCCTGCTCGTCCCAGAACTTTTTCTTCGTCTTCAGAAGGCTCTTAAGCGATGAAGTTTCCTGAGGAGGTTCTTTTTTTACACTTCCTGTCTCCGTCGTCCTGAATTTCGGAACCTTAGCCTTCCCTACCGGCTTCCTGGCAAGAATCTCATCGATACGCTCGTCGGCTTCCTTCTCGGTTTTAACAAATTCAGGTTTCACGGCAGTTAAACGGTATGCTTCCTTGACCTTCCTCAGTTGATCGATATGTGTTTTGTCGATACCGGGACGGAATCTCCGTTCGCGGATTTCTGTAATGTACCCTGTCACCTTATTCCGTACCAATTCAAGCGATTCTCCGGTGAGACTGAGGCGCCGGACGGCTATATCAAAGGGAAGAAGGCAGATCGCTAACATAAGGAGGTAGAACCAGAGATCGAAGTAACGGCTGATCGGCTGGTTTGTGTGACGGAAAACGCTTGCCGGATCGATCGCGAATTGCCCGCCTGTTACATCCGCAAGCTGGGACAGCAAAAACATATCCGGACCGCTTTTTTCATATTCGGGAGGGAAGCTGACAGAGTATCCGCTCGAAACCTGGTCGACAATATTTGCATCCCCGTCTTCCTGGTAAATATTCACGAGGTAGCTCCCGATTTGAGTCGCGCCCAGGGAAGCCTCGTAGCGGCCGGGTGCGACCTGGAAAAGGTCCAGTTCCTCGATATCGCCCTCAGGAAGCACCACTCTCGCCTTGATAAGCGCGTCGGTAATCATCTCCCCGCTGAGATCGATAGCATCGACCGAAATGTAAGCCTTCCCTGCCCTGAAATAAACATTCGGAACCAGGTTGCCCGGCATCGTGCCGCCGACAAGCCACCTGGTGGCTTGTGTCCATATTTGTTTATAACCCGGCCAGTTCAGCCATTGTGCCGCCCAGCGAGCTTTGGTGTCGGATGTAAACGCGAGCGACCGTCCAAGCCCATACTGCCAGTGCGCGAGAAGCGGATCGGCCCTGTGAGTCGTCAGTGCTTCGACCGCAAGGGGCTTGATATTTGTTGAAACATACCCTAACAACAGTGGTGACGATTGGATGTCGACGCCATCGGTTATCGGAGATGGCTGGTTCTGAAGCGCCACAAATGGTTCCTCGACAAGCGCCCTGTTCCCCGCCAGAAAAGTTTCCTTTGTAAAAATCCTCGGAAGGTTCCTGGAATCATCGCAATGATAGAAATTACCCCCGCCGCGATCAGCAAGACTTTCCATCAACTCATCATTTGCATAAGAACCGATTGATACCGTTGAGAGGGTCATATCATACTGGTTCATCCGGTTGACAAGGCCGTCGAAATCCCCCGGCATCGTACAACCGTCCGATAGAACTATCATGTGCTTGATTTTTGTATCGGCGTCCTTGAGAGCCTCGAATGCCGGTGCCATACCCGCGTAAACCGACGTCCCCCCCCCTGCCCTTATCGTCCCAATCAACCCAATCACATGATCCTTATCACGCAACTCTCCAAGGGGAACAATCCACTGCCCGGCGGAATCGAATGTGATTACACCGAGTTGGTCTGTGTACTCCAGGAGTTCCACCACCAGCCTGCTGGCCTGCTTGGCTATCTCAATCTCGGTATCACCACTTTGTTCCATACCTGCCATACTTCCGGAGCTGTCAATAACCAGCATGATCCCAATGGATGGAATGTATTCCTTGCGCGTAAGGTCGAAATCTACCGGAAGCATCTCCTCGAATGGAGTTTCGTAATACCCACCGGGACCGAACGAATTCTCGCCGCCGATCATCGCGAATCCCCCGCCTAAATCGCGCACGAATGACTGGTACGAATTCATGGTTTCGACGGAAAGAAGTTCGGCGCCAACATCGCTGAACAGGATCACATCGTAGGTCGCCATGGATATCAGGCTTGTAGGAAGTCCGCTTATGTCCCTGAATTCCGCCTGGATACCTTCCTGCAGAAGCGCATCGACCATGTACGGCCGTTCATTTGGATCGCCCGACACGTAACACACCCGTGGCTGGCCCTCGACAATCGTGTAATCGGTCGCCTGGTTGTTCGCGCCTTCTGTATCACCTTCCGCGCGCACCTGCACCCTGTATGCGAAAAACCCGCCCTCATCATGTTCTCTCGGGAAAGTGAAAACATTTTTCCCCGGCACCAGGCGGACTTCCTGCGTGCCGATCAGGCGGTCGTTCTCATAAACCTCGACAATCGCGTCCGATTCGCTTTCAGCCTCGATTACCGCGCGGACATCAAAAATTTCGCCCTCTTCGACACGCCTTGGAAGTATCAGCCGTCCGGCCATGACCTCACCTGTAGTGGGTTCCCCAAACGGTACAACATCGATTTCGACACTCCTGTTTGTCGCTATCCGCGCGGATGTTATCGAATCTCCAATATTTTCATTGCCGTCGGAAAGCACAACGATCCGTGCGCCGGAATCAGGCGGGAAACTCGCGAGGGCAAGATCGATCGCGCCCGAGAGATTCGTGAAATCCGGCCTGATATCGGACTGGATTTCCATCACGGATGAAATATCGCTCCCCAGGCTGGCCTCGACAAACGCGTCGCGTCCGAATGATATAACCCCGGCTTTATCGAATTCGTCATCCAGATACCCGGCGGCTTCATGGAGAAAACTGATCATGGGATCGGTACTCCCCTGCCCCATCGAATGGCTGCCGTCGATAAGAAAGAAAACTCCAAGTTCATCGGATCTTTTAATCAGCCGTGTATCGGCCAGTGCAAGTATTAAAGTGGCGATCAGAATCAGTCTCAGAAAAAGGCTGAGTCCACGCTGGAACCTTCCCATATCGCTGAAGCTCGTATAATGGAGCAGGACGAAAAAAGGAAGGATCAAAAAAAACCATAATGCCTGTGGTGTTCCAAATTCCATATCGGTCGTCTTACATTACTATACTACTTAACTAAAACCCCTTTCTGTGATAGAAGAACCATTCTCCGGACAGCACTATCAACGCGATTACCGCGAGATATTTCCAGACATGCTTCTCTCCTTCGATCTCAAAGCGCCTCGTGCTGTCTGACCCGTATAATTCTTCGGGTTGAGCCATCGATGAAATATCGCTTTCTGTTTCATCGAAAAAATTAGCGACAATTATTTCGGTGCCGGCTTCTGAATCACCCATGGCATGCATTGTGTAGATACCCGCTACATTCACATCGATAAAAGCGTGACCGGCATCTATCGGAAATTCAAGCTCGATATCCCCCGGTCCAGTTAGATTTATCTTTTCCGCCAGCGCGTCCACACGTACAGCCTGGATTCCCTGTGTCCTTATGCCCGATGATGAGCTTTCCAGGTGCGACCGGAAGTAACTGACCACGTTATACATCAGGATCGGGAATGTCGGAAGCGTAATCAGGTCCGAACTTGTCAGGTTGAACGGGAAAACCAGGCTGCGAAGGTAATTACGTTCTCCATAGACCATTAACGGAGTTGAATCACCGTCGATCAGTACCACCGATCCGGGCTGCGGCTGTGCGACAGTCGCCGTGAATACATCGAAACTGCCCGGATTTACAAACCTCAACATCGGATGACCGTCATCCCAGTCGGTAACTTTCGGAAGGGGTACTGAGTCGGATAACGTACATGGCAGGTAATCCCGGTTCGGAGGATTAAAAAATACGTAATTCCCGGGAGTAAGATCCTCGGGCGCCCAGCCAGGGAAAAAAGTAAGATCGAAACCCGCTCCCGGAACATACTCGCTCGCGTCTAATTGAAACAACTGGATCCCCGGTATCCCGGCCAGTGCAAGCAGGAGGAATGGTTCACTGCCCGCGATCAAAACCTCCATTCCTTCGCTGTCCGGTGGAAGTGCGTAGGCGGTATTATCAATCGCCATGTCATCGTTGATATCCAGCCTTACTTCCACGACCCCTTCTTCCCCGTATGGGTAGGGAATTTCATTAAAAACTCTCGCTGTCCGCGAACCTGGCCCTATTTCAATAGACCTGACATCGACAAGATCGTTATTCACGTAAAATTCAACATCGACCTCAATACGAGTTTCGGTGAAATTCCTTACGGTAAGGAAAGCATGGAAGCCAAATAATTCCGGATCATCGGAAAGGCCCGTAATCGTAAAATCGGTGATCGCGACATTGCTGCCCGGTTCACCTGCCTGGAGGAATTGAACCGGGACTGGCGGATCGCTGAACAGTTCAGTATCCATGCCCGAGAAATCACTTGCGATAACAATTTTCGGCTGGTCGATTTCGCTGGCTTTACTGATTGCCAGACGGTACGCGGTTTCAATATCGGAACGCGTGTCCTGGACATGAAGGCCCTCGAGTGTCCGTTCGATTGAACCGATACTTGCGGTGAAGTCGAGAACAATCTGCGCGTGCTCCCCTGCCTCGATTATCATTACTTTTTCCCTGGGAGAAAGACCCTTGCAGTAGGTCCTGATATTCCGGACAGCCGAGTCGAACCTCGGGCGTCCCAGTTCGGTCGCGCTCATGCTGGCCGATGTATCGATGACAAAAATAGTCCTTTGCCCTTCGTTCAAAGCTGCCTGTATAGCCGGGTCGATCAGGGCGAAAATTATGGCAAGGGCTATTAAAATCTGCAGAAAGAGGAGGATATTCCATCTCAGCTTCTGGAACGGGACATTCGCCTGCAGGTCCTGGATCATTTCGGTCCAGAAGAATGTAGATGAAATAATTTTTTTCTTTCTCTGGAGACGCAGGAGGTATAGAGCGATTATTACAGGAATCGCCGATAAAAACGCGAGTGCTATGGGATTATTAATGGACATGTTGTACAAGTCAGAGCGATCTTTACCTCAAGAATCCCGTTACAACAAGCTCCTTCAATATGAAATCCTCCACAGGAACATCCGTTGTTGTAAGCACATATCCCAGTCCGAGTTTTCGCGCGAAAGTCCTGAGGTCGTCAAGGTAGGCAACCATCCTGCGCTTGTAATCGCTTAAAAGCTTTGGGCTGACCGAAACCTCTACAACTTCACCGGTTTCGCTGTCGGTGAGCGCCCAGTCCCCACGGAGCGCCGGGTCGAGTTCGGTCCTGTCCAGAACGTGCAGGAGAAGGATATCGTTTTTATTGTATTTGAGCCTTTTAATGCCCTCTTTCACATTTACCGGATCGAGGAAATCGCTTATTACAAAAACCAGGCCCCTTGATCGGTGCCTGAGGGAGAATGATTTCATCGATTCAAGGAAATTTGTCCTGCCGCCCGTTTCAGCGTCGTTAAGAAGGTCGAGTATCGTCGCGAGATGTGCGCGTCCCCTAAGAAGCTGCGTCCCCTTGCCAGGCTGGTCGGAGAAAGTCGTAAGGCTCAGGCGGTCGAGGTTAGTGAGTCCAATATACGAAAGGGCCGCGGCAAGTTTCCTCGCGTGGTCCACCTTGGGAGGATCGCCTGTCTGCATGGATGCGGATGTGTCCACAAGAACGTGAACTGTCAGGTCCTCCTCCTCTTGAAACAGTTTCAGGAAAAACCGTTCGAGACGGGCGTAGATATTCCAGTCGAGATAACGGAGGTCGTCGCCGCGATGATAATCGCGGTAATCGGCGAATTCGACGGATGTCCCATACTTTTTACTGCGTTTCTCCCCCTTCATTACCCCACCGAGGATCATTCGTGTCTCAAGTTTAAGGCGTGCGAGCCTTCTCAGAAATTCTGGATCGAGAGTGATATTTTTCTTATCTGAAGTAACTAAAACCATGATAATTAGCTGGCAGATGAACTGCCTCGCTCAAGGCATTTGATTATTGTACTCCATTATAAGAGGTTTATTGGGTGAGATTGGTTCCATTTTTTCCAGGGACTGCTATTTTTTCTGGATTTTCAATATGTTCCGTACGTTTATCCCTGGTCGCTTACTTCCTCGCCGCGCGAAATCTTACCTTCCCTGATTGATTCACGCTTCTTTTGATCTATCATGTCCTGCACCTCATTAATCAGGCGTTTCTGTTCATCGAGCCGGTCCTTGTGAAGCCGACGAATTGATTTTGCCCTCAGGTAAAGGATAACCGGGGCTAAAATCAATAACAATGGAGCAAGGATTATCAGGGCTGTGAAAGTGAATAAGGGCGGAATTGACCAGTGAAGCAGGGAAATTAGGGATAGCAGGCCCAAAATTATCATGCTCAACAGCGATAAGATAAACTGCAAACGGTGTTTTTTACTTATGACAAGAAATGAGGTTTCAAGACGAAAGGTTATGGCTATCACAACCAGTAGGACGAGGCCGAATAATGTAAGGAACCAGTGAATCTGTGGTGTGTATTCCGGCATGGGAGTTTTTTCAAACCTTTTAATTTTTTGGTGGTAGCCTGGCTGGAGGTTTATAGTAAGGGACGCGTTCTCCCTTCGCCCGTTTCCGCGCGGTCGCCTGGGTCATCAGCCCGAGAATCCCTACGATGAGAGGGATTACCCAGTCGGGTTTCATGATTCCCATCGGACTTATAACAAACCATATAATTCCCGCACCAAAAGCACTCAGGAGAATCATTAAAAGCGCATCGATCGCGATTATGAAAATCAATCCACCACCAAGGAACCAGATCAGGTCGGCACCGGTAGGTTTAATGAGTTCGAGAAACCCCTGCCCGACCGCAACTCCAGGACCAATACCCATTATAAATTTGCCAAGAAATACCCCAACCATTCCGCCTGCAAGGAAAAACATGATGGCATTCGCGAACCGTGCGATTACAATCCCGGCCATACCGAGAATCAGCACCAGGACTACACCGGCAAGATAGATAAATAATTCATCCCAGACTAGCCGGCTCGCAAAAATACTAAATAGGTATATTGCATAGGCGGCACCGACAAGGAATCCGACCAGCTTGATTGTTCCCTTGTAAATCGGGAGTCCGAAGAATGCGAACGCCAGTCCGATTACAATAAGGATGATTTTAAACAGCATGGACCCCATTGGATTCCCCTGGCGCCTTGTTTAGTGCCATCACTTCTTTTTTCTGGATGGCTGATTTGTTCTTGTTTTTAAAAGTATATCATCATTCGAAGGGAGGTGTTCCATTACGAAAATGTATGGGACATTCCGATGATGCTCGTGGTAATCCATTCCGTACCCAAGTACAAATGTGTCCGGAATGTCGAAACCCTTGTAGTCGATCGCTACATCGACTTCCCGCCTGTCGGGACGATCGAGAAAACTTACCACCTTCAAACTCGCCGGACGTCTCTGCTTGAATGAATTCAAAAGGTAATTTAATGTCTGCCCGCTGTCGACTATATCCTCGACTACAAGGACATGCTTTGATTCCACGCTGTCATCGAGATCCTTTGTGATTCGCACGATTCCTGTAGTCCTGCTCCCGCTGCCGTAAGATGAGATCCCGATAAAGTCCAGCTCGCATGGAATGCTCATATATCGCATAAGATCGGATGCGAATACCACCGCGCCCTTGAGGACAACAACGAGATATGGAATCCGTCCCTCGTAATCACTCGATATCTGTTCCGCGAGTTCTTTTACCCTCGCCTGGATTTTTGCCTTCGAAAACAAAATCCTTGGTTTTTCCGGTGTCACTGAAATTCCACCTTTATTTCAATAAAATATCGCATCGAAGCGTTAAACATTACCTGGATCGTCCTGGATTATAAACTCCTACTCCCATTCTATTGTTCCAGGTGGTTTGGAAGTGATATCAAAAACGCACCTGTTTATCCCCTTAACCTCATTCACAACCCTGTTCGATATGCGTTCAAGAACCTTGTGAGGTAGACGTGCCCAGTCGCATGTCATGGCATCCTCGCTTGTTACAGCCCGAACTACTATCGGATATTCATAGGTTCGCTCGTCGCCCATTACACCCACAGACCTGATTAACGGGAGCACACCGAAGTACTGCCACACCTCACGGGATAATCCGGCTTTAAAAATTTCCTCGATAATTATGGCGTCCGCTTCCTGGAGTATTTTTACCCTTTTAGGCGTCACATCGCCGATAATCCGGATCGCCAACCCTGGTCCGGGAAACGGCTGGCGATAGACAATATGCGGCGGGAGTTCCACCTGGCTCGCTACATGACGGACCTCATCCTTGAATATGTACCGCAATGGCTCGATAAGCTTGAGTTGCATTTTCTCCGGCAGTCCACCCACATTGTGATGGCTCTTAATTTTTACATCGGTGGCTCCGGTATGGCTCTCTGATTCGATGACATCCGGATATAACGTTCCCTGGGCGAGAAACCCGATCTTCCCCAGCTTACTAGCTTCCTCCTCAAAAACCCTGATGAATTCCTCGCCGATTATCATCCGTTTCCGTTCGGGATCGGTTACCCCGGCAAGCTTCCTGAAAAACCTCTCCGAGGCGTCAACACAAACAAGATTCATCTTGAAATGGTTTTCGAATGTCTCACGAACCTGCTCCGTCTCACCACGCCGCATGAAACCATGGTCTACATAAATGCAGGTAAGCTGCTTTCCAACCGCTCTATGGACGAGTGTGGCGGTTACGGACGAATCCACTCCCCCGGATAGCCCGCAGATAACCTTCTTATTCCCGACCATGCGCTTAATGTCCGAGATCGCCAGATCGATAAAGTTTGCGGGTGTCCAGGATGGTTTGCACTCGCAAATATCATATAGGAAATTTTTTATCAGGTCGATTCCCCACGGTGTGTGGAATACTTCAGGATGAAATTGTACTCCGTATAATTTACGGCTTGGTTCGCCTATCGAAGCGATTTTTGAATGTAAGGTATGTGCGTAGGATTCGAAACCCGGCGGGAGTTTGGCTATTTTATCGCCATGGCTCATCCAGCAGATCAGGTTCGGGTTAAGGCCCTTGAAAAGGGGGTCGGCCTGATCCACCCACAGTTCAGTCTTGCCGAATTCCTTCTTACGCGTCGACTTGACAACCCCGTCCAGCATACTGCCCATTAGCTGCATTCCATAACAGATGCCGAGTATTGGTATGCCCAGCTCGAACACCTTCGGATCCGGGATCGGGCTGTTTTTCAGTCGGACACTCGACGGTCCGCCGGAGAGTATTAACCCCTTTGGTTTTATCTTTTTTATCTGGGCTGCATCGATATTATATGGAACAATTTCCGAATAAACCTTTGAGTCGCGCACACGCCTCGCAATCAGTTGATTATACTGTGCGCCGAAATCTAGAATTAATATTTTCTGTCTTGGCTTGCTGGCCATTTACATCTCTTCTCAAACCTGTACGGTTGCCGAATTTTATCAGAGCCATGAACTCCATTCAACCGCATTGGGTAATTACTCACCGATTTATTAATATATCGCCCTGATTTCCATCTTACTGCATACTTGAACGGTCATTTCTTTTTCTTCTTCTTTGGAGGTTTCTCCATAACCATGGGTCTCGGGTATCGGTAGTTTCTTGTGTTCAACATTACGATGAAAATTAATAGAGCGAATACGATTATGGCCCATATTACGGTCCCGGTTGGTGAGTTCGAGGGCTGCCCTGATTGAGTACCCCTGGAAGCGGCTATTGAGATCGTCCCGGCATTAAAGGCAGCCTGGGTAATGAACGATCCTCCGCTTTCGTTATCGAGGAACCGTACATAACAGATCGGTGTCCTGGTTTCAGTGGCAATTTCCCATGCGATATTCCCCGCTTCGGTATCATTCATGCTTTTTGGAATAACAATGCCCGCGTAATTAATATCGAAGAGGTTATTTGTAATCGCCTGTAAATCCTGCCCGGTAGCGAACTCACCATCCGGCCTCTTTACTATATCGCCAACCTCGAGGTCCAGATTATCGATTACGTAGGCAACCTCCGGGACCATCGCCACCCAGACACTGCGTTCGCGTTCCAGAGAATGAATAAGATCGTTTCCGGCTTGTGTGATTGCATCGAGATCGCTTTTAAATATTGAGAGCCTTTCTGAAACCATTTCACTATCCAGCCCTTTTGAAATAAGGCTGTCAGCAATCACTCCCGCAATTGCCTTCGCGTTCTCGTGCCCGAGCCAGTATCCATAGGGATTCAGTTCATATCCGGGGAATGCCTTAAAAATAACTCCATTGTCCTGATAATCCGGCAAATCGATGAAATTTATTTCACTATACGTCTCCAGAATTTCTCTTTCAAATTGAATAGACCGGGAGTTCGTCAGGATAATTAAATCCGAGGATTCGACTTCCTCGATGCTTTCCGATGACGGGGTGAAATTATCCGGATCGGCTCCAGGCGGCATCAATGTTATAATTTCAACATCGTCACCGCCAAGCGTCTCCACAATTGGCGCCAGGTCGGGATTGGTGGCAATAACTTTTATTCTCCCTTCGGTCTGGGCGTTTCCCGGAAGGACCATCGATATAAGTAAAAGCGCAGTAACAAGACTAGTCGGCATCCATCGCATTTTATTTCCTCCAGAATTCCGGAAAGGTCAATTTTGTCATTAATCCTTATTGAATTCAAACGTTTTCCATTGAAGATTTGCCCGATTGCCTCAAACCGTGGCATGATATCCGTTGCCGCATCAGGGCCGGATCATCACATGATTGATTCAGATACAGAAAAAACAGTAAATGTAAAACATTTTCCCGACATGAATCTTAAGAAATGGGAAGCATGGGGATTCACTGTGCGCGAAATTCTGCGTACACCAAGGTACAATTTTCTTTTCCAGAAGGTCAGCCCCGGACTAATTGAAACGGAAGGTGATGATCGATCTTATATCCTTGAAGGGATATGGTATCGTGTCGATGAGGAAACCGAGCGTCGTCTCGCTAAAGCGTCATGGATTACTTACGCAATACTGGCGGTGATGTTCTGGGTTATGCTCAGGATGGTATGGATTGGATTGACATCGCTGTCCGGAATTATTTTTGTCATGATGTTCTTCATTGTTGAAGGGTTCGCGTCGGCAGCCCTTGCCAGGCTGGCTTCGGCAACCAGGACGAACCGGATTTCTATCCCTATGGACACAATTGAGAAAGTTTCATTGATTTCTGATCCGGGAGTGCTTCTTATCGGATGGGTAAACAAGGATATTAATTCCGGGCTGGCAATTGGTTTTACTAGGGAGAAAGCAAGGTTGGTTTTCGATGAATTGAAAATTAAGGTAAAAAATAACGCTAATTTTAAGATTCACGAAAACGTCAGGCTTGGAAATCCTCCAGGTAATAAAAATTAAACGAAACTCCATGATCCTGTTTACATCGTGTATAGTAATATAACTGGTAATTCCAATCATCATGACCATTACAGAAAAAATAATCCAGGCGATGGAAGAAGCCGCAAGGGAGTCCAATACGGGAAAAACCCAGCCCGGATCCAGGATGAGATTATATCCTGGTAAAAGGAGAGTCATTAAAAAGAGGGCTACCACCGAATTTGAGCTTGTCGGCTATGCAGTCGCCTGGCCACCGATAAAATGGGATGATCTTGGTCTGGGACTTATCAGGAACATGGGTTTCGTTCACAACCGCCCGGTAAAATTATCATTTAATAAGGGTGAATGGTCCGTAAGCGGTCCTGCCGCAAATTCAACGGTTCTCTGGTTTATTGCTGCCGGCGGCGGTGGACTGGTCTACTTTCTCAGGGATCTCCTGGCCCAGATAGATAACTGGGGCCCGATTTTCCAGGGTTTGATCCCTGCGTTAATACCGCTCCTGAGTCTTTTCTTCCGCAAGAGAACATTGAAATTCAAACCGTATGAAATTGAAATGCTGGCCTATGACACTGAAAGCCATATCCTGATCTTAAGTACGCTTACACAGCCGGGCGGTGTTGTAGCTCTCAGGCCGCAACTCCCCCAGGATGAGAAGCGTATGAGGGATGAGGAAAAAAGAATTATGCAGAATCTCCGTAAGCTCCATAACGGCTTCTTTAAGATCGACGGCCTCGCGACACCGGATATGGCTGCCCTCAAATCGTGGTCATTATGGACTTTCGTATGGTTGAGTATTGCCTATCTTTACTACCGGTACTACACATAACCCCACTACCACAATCGCGAGATTTCCACCCCGGTATAAAAATATCTCAGGATCTGATTATACGTCCAGTCGTTCTCGGCAAGGATTCTTGCCCCATGCTGGCTCATCCCAACTCCATGACCGGACCCATGCCCGATAAATACGATTGATCCATTGCTTGGATTACCAACACCCGCGCCAGGATCATCGATAATTTCACCTTCAATATTGCAGCCTGCCGCCAAATCCTCTGCTGAATTTACCGAAAATGAAAATTCACCGCCTATTGAGTTTAAGGTGAGTTCGTAAACACGCAGCGGTTCCGCGATCCAGATGTAACCGCCCTGATAAACCGTTAAATCGGATGCGCTTAATACGTGGATTATTTCAGTCGAGCTGGAACCATCGGATGAAATCACCGTGCATCGCTCAACTGGGGTTGCCACCGGATATGGGATATAAATCTCTGGATTGACAAGTGATATTGACTCAATAGGTTCGGACATCGGGATATGGCTGTAATTATCGTTTGTGCTCTCGTCCGGAATTTCAGGAGCATCCTGGCCCTCCACCGTAAAATATGTCGATTCAAGATTCGCCGGTCCAAGAGCGCGTCTTAAATCCGATCCCGATACAAGCAGCACACCATTCGTATGTACAATTTTTATTTCACTCGCCCTCCCTTCGGACGAAAACCTGTGCACAAAAACCCGCTGGATATTTCCGATTGTGAACCCGTAGTTTCGTATGGCTGAAGCTAGCGATCCGGTCGATATCCTCCAGGTCCACCGGTGAATTGTGGAATCTCTTGATGGAACCGCCCTGAGGTAAGGAAGATTGCGTCCGAACATCTCCTCTCCGCTGGCTGTCCATCCGCCCGATGCCGCGTGATAATAAGCGATTATCGGAAGCCCGTTGAACGTGCATACAATTCCGGATGTATCGAGGCACGCCTTTGTAGTGCTTTCAGTTTCGTTCCCTGCACCGCGGTACACCTGGTCGACAACTGTTGAATACACATCGAACGGCCTGTCAGGATATTGCGAAAGCGCCCTTAGCGTGTATGTCCTTGCCGCGACAGCCTGGGCGCGTAACGCTTCCGTCGCCCAGGAGCTTGGCACCTCGGACGGCACAACACCCCATAAATATTCTTCGATTGGTAATACATTGATACAGATCAGCTTACCTTCCCAAACCTGGATACGGATAATCCTCCTGTACGATCTATTGTTGCAGGACAGTAGATCGGATGCATTTTTCAGAATAATCGAAAAGCCATCGGTCGTCGATCCCCCTGCACCGTTCAGCCTGACCTGGCCGCCAGCCAGATCGAATGAAAAAATATGGCCTGAATCGTATGACTGGATGGACTCTATGGTCATCAGGCGATTGATTTGGCAGGGGCCGTTCGAGAAGACCGATATGCTCGTTGCGTTAGTTACAATCGCGGCCCTGATCCATGGCTGGGCCTGATTGGCTGTATCGGCTGATGTTATCGGTGGATGGCATAAGAATATTAATACGAAATAAAATGCGGCAACCAGTATTCTTCCAGTGTTAATCATACCTGTATAGAATATATATCGACCTGGCTGTCCTTCATTTTACCTGCCCCTGACCATAGCGATGAGCCGGAATATGATGGTTAAAAGAATGGATAGAACCACGCACGTCGCGATCGGTATATAAATCCGTGAATTTTCATTTTCGATACGGATGTCGCCGGGAAGCCTTCCGAGCCACCCTAACGCTTTCGATCCCCATCCGAAATAGATAACCGTACCGATTACAACCAGAATAATCCCGAAGAAAATTATGTATTTACCGGCTTCCTGCATTAATGGCACCCATATTTCATTGGTTTTCAATCGTCATCACAATCGGTATCGGGAATGTATTTATGGCTCTTGAATCCATAGTCTGCCAGGGCTTTGATGACATCTTCGATTAACCAGTCGGGAGTGCTGGCCCCCGCTGTGACCCCGATTTTCCTCCGTCCAAGGAGCCATCCTTTTTTCAGCTCCTCCGGGGTCTCGATATGATAAGTATCCACTCCCCTGTCGCGGCAGATATCGGTAAGTTTTCGGGTGTTGGACGATCGCCGGCCACCGATTACAATCATGGCGTCGACTTTCCCTGCAATACTCCGCGCGGCAGCCTGGCGTTTCACGGTGGCGTCGCAGATCGTGTTTCGCACGACAAGATCGGGTACCTGCTTTTTAAGCATTTCTACTGCTGCATCGAAAAATTCGGTATTCAAGGTGGTTTGTGCGATAACTCCAAGTTTTTCAGGGGGATTCTCGAAAACCGGGAGTTCATCGAGATCACTCGCTGTAAGGGCTTCATCGTTGACAAAATCCCTTAGCGCTACTATTTCAGGGTGATCTTTCAAACCGAGAATAAGAATTTTGTAACCTTCGTCATACAGCTCCCTCACTATACGTTGGGCTTTTTTTACGAACATGCATGTGGCGTCGATTATCCTGAAATTCTTTGCCTCCATCTCTTTGTAAATCGATGGCCCGATTCCGTGGCTGCGAACTACTACATGGCTGCCTTCCGGAATTTCTTCGATTGTTTTCGCGACCTTAACCCCGAGCGCTTTCAAGGTTCTGACTACCTGTGGATTATGGATCAACGGCCCGTAGGTGTAGATAGTCCCTTTATCCTCTTTAATTTCATAAAGGACCATATTTAATGCACGTTCGACACCGAGACAGAATCCTGCTTTCTCAGCGACAAGGATCTCCACGTCCTGTTCTTTCCGGTCGGGAGATTCTGCAAGCGTTTTCTTTTCAACCTGTTTCTTCAATTTAACCTTCGTTTATCATTATAACTTTCCTGGCTTCAACTTCAAAACCCGAATGATGGTAATATCTCATTCCGCATTTAAGGGGAGTCATATGTTATAATCCGACCCGCCCTGATGTCTCGATGTCTGAGCGTGTTTTTTATGCAATTTTTTATGTTTTTGAGAGGACAATGCTATGCATGACAATAACAACGAAGAAAAGAAGCCGAAATTCAAGATTGTCGATAGACGCAGAATCGATGTGGATGATATTGAGCCTGCAAGTACACCAGTCGAGAAAGAACCTGTATCCACACCCAAGAACGGGAACGCCCCTGATTTAAAAGCGGTAGACGGTGATGAAAAAGGACCTGAAATCCTTGAAGAAGAGCCATCGGAGCCGGATTTCAAGGTCGCTGAGGACACTGAACCCGGTCCCGAGCCGTCTGGAGAAAATGAAAGCGCCGGCCAGGATCCCCTGGAATATTTAAATATTGCTTTATCTTTCCTTCAGACCCTGGTTTCTGTCAGTTGGGTACATCTCGGATTAGTCCCGCACCCTCAAACAAAACTTGTTACTAAAAAACTCGAGGATGCCAGTAAGTCAATTGAGATGTTCGAATTGATCTTTGGAAATGTACGGGATGATCTGCCGCCGCAACTTGTGGTTGAGCTTGAGAGGACCCTTCAGGACATGAAAGCGAACTATGTAAACCAGTTGTCATAGGGTGGAATTAAAAACTCATTATACATAAAGTCCTTCAGAATGGGTTTTCCAAATTTTAAAAGCGTGTAAGTTTCTATTCATACCATGGCCGGAATCCCGCATATAGCTATCCTTGGACGTCCTAACGTAGGAAAGAGTACTCTTTTCAATCGTCTTGTCGGACGACGCACGGCCATTGTCGATCCTGCACCCGGTATCACCCGCGACCGGATCGAGGGTATCTTTGAATGGGAAGGGCGCAGTTACAGGGTTTCCGATCTCGCCGGATGGGATGAAGACCCGGCTAATCCATTCGCGAAGGAAACCACCGATCAAATCTCCAGAATTGCGGAAGATGCCGATGCCCTGGTTCTTCTGGTCGATGGCCAGGACGGGCTTACCGAGTGGGACAGGGCACTTGCTGAAAAACTTCGGGTCGTTTCTACTCCAGTAATACTGGTTGTTAATAAATGCGATACCGTTCAGGTTTTCGATAAGGTAAATGTGTTTTACGAATTAGGTATTGGAGAACCTGTCCCCATTTCCGCGACCCATAATCTGAATGTCGATCAGTTGCTGGACCGGGTTGCGGAACTCACAGTGGATATCGAAATCCCTGAACAGGTTGAAGCTGATAATGAAAAAATTACAGTTTCGATCCTTGGGAGGCAGAACTCGGGCAAAAGCACCCTGTTTAACGCCCTTGTCGGGGATCACCGCGCTATCGTCAGTGACATTCCGGGTACGACCCGTGATGCGGTAGATACAGGAATTGAGGTTGGTGGAGAACGGTTCATATTTATCGATACTGCAGGATTGAAAAAACGCTCCCGTGTATTGCCGGGTGTGGATTATTACGCAACAAGGCGTACTGATATGGCACTTGCCAGATGCGAGGTCGCTTTACTTCTGGTAGACTGCACGGAAGGTGTGACCGATACCGACCGGAAAATTGCCGGCCTGATCCAGAAAGCGGGCCGTGCCTGTGTTCTTGTGGCCAGCAAATGGGACGAATCGGACGATGAAACCGGCCATAGGCATAAATTCGAGGAACATCTCCGGGAGAAGCTTCATTTCGTTACATACGCCCCGATCGTTTTTACATCGGGACTTTACAATACTGGAACAGGCGAGTTATTTCCGGTAATAAGAAATGTGTGGGATGAATATCACAGGAAGGTTTCCACAAGTGAATGGAATACTGCGATGAACGACGCGGTTACCTATCGTCCACCTCCATCCTTTCGTGGAAAACTCCTTAAGTTGAATTACATCACCCAGATCGGGATCGCTCCGCCAAGGGTGGCGATTTTTGTGAATCAGCCCGATTTCCTTTCGGATCAGTACAAGAGATACCTTGAGAGATTTTTCAGAAGGCGATTCGGGTACCAGGGTTCGCCGATACTTATCAGCCTCAGGAAAAAGAGCAAGGTAAAGTAATGCAAGATCAAGTGGCAACGAACTGGGAGATGTTACCGATTACGAAGGCAGTACTTGTAATCACTGCATCCTACCTGGTTGGGTCGATTCCAATAGGACTTATCGTCGCACGAATCGCTCGCGGGATCGATATACGTGAGCACGGTTCAGGGAACATCGGACTAACCAACATAATTAGAACACTTGGATGGGGACCTGGAATAATCACCGGCTTCCTGGATTTCCTTAAGGGTTACCTGCTTGTTTTTATCACCATGAGGATGTTCGATCCTGCTGATTTCGGTGGAGTGTATTCTATTTATGAAATAATTATTATCATTGTTGCCGCCATTACTATGCTTGGAAATATTTATCCTGTTTTCTTACTGTTTAAAGGTGGAAAGGGTGTCGCAACAGGACTCGGCGTCATGAGCGCCCTGCTCGGGGTATATATTTTCATCCCGATTGCGGTCTTTGGATTGATCCTGTTGATTTTCCGATTTGTTTCAATGGCGAGTATCGCCGCCTCGATTTCGGTGCCTTTAACCGTCCTCTTACTCACATCAAAGCTCCCTTTCATCAGACCTGAAAGCCAAAGTGCCTTGGCTATTCTTTTAACATTCACTTGGGCGGCTGCCATTTTGATACTATTCAAGCATACTAAAAACCTGAAAAAAATTATCGCCGGCAGGGAGCCCAGGATCGGGAAACCTAAAGAACCCGAACTTCCAGTGCCTGAATCGGATGATAAAATCGGTGAGAATGTCGAAGTATTAACGAAAAGTGAGACTGAAGATGTGTAGCCGGCTCAATTACGAGGTTGGAATTATTGGCGCAGGTGCCTGGGGTACCACAATAGCCGCACACCTTAGTCGTAATGGTCATCCCTCGCTTATCTGGGCACTCGAACCGGAAGTTGTAAATGAAATAAACACAAACCATAAAAATTCCATATTTTTAAAGGATATTGAGCTTCCGGAATCTCTCACTGCAACAGGGAAATTTAATGATTTTGAAAATATCGACCGCCTTATAATCGTAGTTCCATCCGCATATTTCGCCGATGTAACAGGTAAGCTGAAAGGTCATGTAAAAAAGGGAACCTCAATTGTCTCAGCGACAAAGGGATTTATCTCATCCGATTTAATGAGGCCCACAGAGTATCTCGAAAGGCTGTTCCCCGACAATTCAATCGGTGCCCTGAGCGGACCTAACCTTTCAAGGGAAGTCGTCATGGGACTTCCCGCTATCAGCCTTGTCGCGTCCTCTGATGACAACCTCGTTAAGGAATTCCAGCACCTTATTTCATCAGACCGGTTCAGGGTTTATGGTGGAAACGATATGACGGGCACTGAACTCGGTGGCGCGCTTAAAAATATCATCGCTATTGCAGCCGGTATGGTCTACGGCCTGAAACTTGGCGAGAATTCCCTGGCCGCCCTGATAACCCGGGGCCTTGCGGAAATGATTAAACTTGGAGGCAAACTCGGCGCTGAGACAAGGACTTTTTTCGGCGTAAGCGGCCTGGGGGACCTGGTCTGTACATCACAGAGTACCCTGAGCAGGAATCACGAGGTTGGACGGCGGGTCGCATCCGGTGAGAAACTTGATGGCATACTTGCGTCAAAACCGTCTGTCGCTGAGGGTGTAGTGACCACGAAGCTTGTCCAGGAATTTTCTTCGATGCACGACCTGGACATGCCCATCACCAATGCTGTTTACACGGTCCTTTTTGAAGATCGCGACCCAAAACATGCTGTCTACGAACTGATGACGCGTTCGCTGAAAATGGAATAAGATTACCATTCAATATAATTTGCTGGATGAAATCACTGCGAGTCCCTATGTCCGGCCAGACTCAGAAAACCCTTGAGCATTCACGAATCACCGTTGGGATTGTCACGTACAACTCCGCCGCTACGATCGAAGCTTGTCTTGAATCGGTTAAAAACCACCTCAAGGACGCTATCCCGACTGTTATTGTCCTCGATAATGCGTCTACGGACGGAACTACAGATTTATTGAAAAAAATCAAAAAGAAATTCCCCTACCCGCTTGAAATTTTAAACCATGATCATAACCGGGGTTATGATTGGGGCGTTAACCGGATCGCCGAACTGTTTAATACGGAATGGATATGTTTTATGAATCCGGACGCAAGGCTTCTTGCGCCATGTTTTGATTATGCAAGGGAAGTTATCAGGAAAGTACCTACATGCGGGGTTATCAGTGGAATTATTACTGATCCTGATGATGAACCGCAGGAGTCGGGAGGGGCCTTCCCTACCCCATTGATGGCAATCTGGGACTGGTGCGGCCTGAGGCACATCTTTCCGCGACCAAATTGGTCGACCACCATCAAACTCGATATCGGGGATAACATGCGGCTTAAACGTATCGATTACCCCACCGGTGCTTTCTGGATTCTCAGATGGGAGGTTTTTAACAGGGTCGGACCGTTCGATGAGAGATTTTTCCTGTATTTCGAGGAAACTGACTTTTGTAAACGGGCAAGGGAAATCGGCTGGCCCTGTTACATTCATCCTGGAATAAGAATTGAGCATAACAAGGGTGCAAGCTTTACTGAATCTCCGGATGTTAATGCTCCCGATTACAGGGACCCGTTATCGATCTATTTCGAGAGCCTGTGGAAGTATTTGTACAAGCATTTTCCCCAATGGCAGGTGAAAATTGCAATCAGAATAATAAGGGCTTTTTTGAGGCTCAGGAAGCTTATAAAGAAGGACGAGAAATCGGGTAAGATATTGACTACCTTCGAGGACGGGTTATCGAAAGCAGAGGGTTATTCAGAACCTGGCTGATCTCATAAAACCAGTTTCGTAATTACCGCCACCTCCTCAATTATCGGGTGCCGTTGACAAGCTCAGTGAGACATCTCCAACCCGCACGCCTTTAAAAATCCCCGGGTCGAACGTGCTTGTCGACGATTTTTACTAATAACAATTAAATCGCGTGCCGTCAACCTAATCGGGTGCCGTTGACAAGCTCAGTGAGACATCTCCAACCCG